>NZ_CP110397.1:0-300000 GCF_029910215.1 Paraburkholderia sp. D15
ATGAGCGTCACCATCTATCACAACCCCGACTGTGGAACATCGCGCAATGTGCTTGCGCTGCTGCGTGAAGCTGGCGAGAACCCGCACGTCGTCGAATATCTGAAGACGCCACCTGATCGCGCAACGCTTGAGCAACTGATCGCTGACACCGGCATGGCGGTCAGGGACGTGCTGCGCATCAAGGGTACGCCTTACAAGGAACTCGGACTCGGGGATCCAGCATTGAGCGATGCCCAACTGATCGACGCGATACTTGCCCACCCGGTCCTGATGAACAGGCCGATTGTCGTGACGCCACGTGGCACGCGCCTTTGTCGGCCTTCGGACGCCGTGACCCGCCTGCTGCACCGTGTCCCCGGACACGAGATGCTGAAGGAGGAAGGCGTACCGTTCATCGTCGCCCGCGCCATTGACGGCAACGATGCCGGATTCGCCAATGCGTTGCGGGATGCCGACCTGCCGGGCGGCGACCTCGACGAACCGGGTCGCAGTTTCTTCGCGTTCAGCACCCTTGCTGGCTCGCACGTAGGCTACGGTGGATTCGAACATTGCGGCAACGATGTGCTGGTCCGGTCAATCACCGTAGAGCCGCAGCACCGCGGCAAAGGTATCGGCCGCAACCTGATCGCCGTACTTCTGCGCGAAGCGTTTGATGCAGGCGCCCGTACGGCCTGGCTGCTTACCACCAACACGACGGCGCTCTTCGAGAAGGCGGGATTCAAGCCGGTCGCGCGCGACGCCGCGCCTGCAGCAATCCTCGCGACCCGTCAGGCAACCGACCTGTGTCCAGCGACAGCCACGCTGCTCTCGCGTGCCATTACCCTGTAGTTCCTCCACACGATGCAGCCAGACCTCCCAAACATCAGCCTGTCCCATCTCGACACACCGGATCTTGCAAAGCTGGAACCGCCGGCGGTATCGCAACACCCACCTCGCATCCTGCTGCTTTACGGCTCGTTACGCCCGACGTCCTACAGCCGGCTGCTGACGCTCGAAGCCGAGCGCATCCTCCGCCAGTTCGGAGCCGAAACGAAGGTGTTCGACCCACATGATCTGCCGCTCGCTGATAGCGTCCCGGCTGACCATCCGAAGGTGGTCGAACTGCGCGAGCTGTCGATCTGGTCCGAAGGACAGGTGTGGTGTAGCCCCGAGCGGCATGGCGCACTGACGGGCGTATTCAAGAACCAGATCGACTGGCTGCCACTCGACTCCGGCAGCATCCGCCCGACGCAGGGACGCACGCTGGCCGTCATGCAGGTTTCAGGTGGTTCGCAGTCGTTCAACGCCGTCAACGCGCTGCGCGTACTCGGGCGCTGGATGCGGATGGTGACGATCCCCAATCAGAGTTCGGTGGCAAAGGCGTTCCAGGAGTTTGACGAGAACGGCCGCATGAAGCCGTCGCCGTACTACGATCGCGTGGTCGACGTAATGGAGGAACTGTACAAGTTCACGCTGCTCGTGCGCGACCGTTCGGACTATCTGACCGACCGCTACAGCGAACGCAAGCAGAAGGCCCCGGCAACCGTTACTGCGCTCGTAAGCGCGGCAATGAGTCATGAGCACAACACACAGAACGCCGACACCGACGACAGTGAAGTCGAGTAACGCGCCCGACACATCAGAGTCGCTGGCGACCTGGGCGCTCGCGCTCGCCCAACTGGTGTCGTGGGGCTCCGTCTATTACTCCTTCTCGCTAATCGTTGTACCGATGGAGCAGTCGATGGGCTGGAGTCGCACAGCAACGAACGCTGCACTCTCGCTCGGGCTGCTGGTTTCTGGCTTCGCCGCTTACCCGGTTGGCAAATGGATCGATCACGGTCTCGGTCGACGCGTGATGACCATTGGCTCCATCGTGGCTGCGGCCATGCTTCTCCTGTGGTCGGCAACGTCTTCACTGACGGTTGTGTTTGTTGCATGGATCGGTCTCGGGCTGTCGATGGCCGCAACGTTTACGATCCGCTCTTCGCGGTGCTGACTCACCGCTACCCGCAGCGCTACAGAGCCAAGATCACACTGGTGACGCTTGTCGCCGGCTTTGCGAGTACCGTCTTCATTCCGCTGACCCAGTACCTCGTAGGTGCGGCAGGCTGGAGACTCGCGTTGATCGCGCTCGCTGCCTGCAATCTGGCCATCTGCCTGCCAATCCACTTCGCCGCAATCCGTTCGTCGCGACTGGATGCGACGTCGGCCCACGCGAGCGCGGAGCGCAAGGCGGTCAACGATGTGGCCATGCGGCGCGCACTTCAAACACCGACCTTCTGGGCACTCGCCGTCTGCTTTGCGACCTACTATGCGACATTCACTGCGCTCACCTTCCATCTCGTTCCGCTGATGGTCGAGCGTGGTGTCGCAAACACGGTCCTCGTCATCACAATGGCGCTGATCGGACCCGCACAGGTCATCGCACGTGCTGTCTGGTTCATGTTCGATCGCAAGGTCAGCATCGCGACGGTCGGATTCGTCGTCGTCACGCTTTTTCCCGTATCGACGGTCATCCTCATCTTCGCCGGCAAGTCGGCCGCCCTGTTGTGGCTTTTCGCGCTGTGCTACGGCGCAGCCAACGGCATGATGACCATCCTTCGTGGAACTATTGTTCAACAGTTTCTGTGGACCGAAGGGTACGGCGCGATCAGCGGCATGCTGTCGTTCCCGTCGAACGTAGCCAAGGGCATCGCGCCAATCGCCGCAGCCGGCATCTGGGGCATCACCCGCAGCTACCCGGCAGTCGAATGGACCGTGCTCCTCGTCTCCCTGGTGTCGGCAATCTGCTTTTTCGTCGCGGCGCGCACCTCACCCGCCCAGATCCGGCAGGCCTCTGGTCAGTTGCCCTAACGCCGGCTCGCGCTGTCAAGGGGGAGATCAAGCTCATCGATGTTCAGCCCCTTTCTCGCGCAATGGAAGGCGATGCGCTGCCAGCGCTGAAGCCACTGCTGCTCGAGCGCTTCGTACTGGGTGATCCGCGCGCGCAGGCTCTCGATCGTCTGGTCAAGGTACTGGACCTCATCACCTTTAATGCGCGAGCGACGGGCCGGCATGGCAAGGGCCCGTTTAGCCTCGATATACGCCTGCCGGATTTCCGGATGACGGCTCAGTGCCTGCCGTGTAAATCCCCAGAAGGCCTCGACACGCTCCCATGTCAATTTTGCGCCGAGTTCGCCGTCACGCCAACGTTCGAGTTCGGCCACGATACCTGCCGCCTTGCGCTGTCCCAGTTTTCCATTAGCCCGTATGCTTTTCGGCACGGCCGCCTCCTTCGTTGATGTAGCGCAGAAGGTCCGGTTCGCTGACGTTGAGCGTTGCAAGCTGGGTTATCAATTGCGTGTACCGGGTGCGCAGATGCCGGAGCCAGTCCGGTGCGACCAGTGCCTGCATACCGATCTCTGTCTCGACGTTCTGCAGGCTGAGTCGCACGATCGCAGCCTGACGCTTCAGCTCGTCGGTCCGCGAGACGTCGCCCTTCAACCAGATGAATTCGTCGCAATTGACTGTGCACTGCAGATGCCTCGGACACGGTGCCATCTGGAAGTCGTGGATGCACATACCCGGTCCGACATCGTGTACAGCCTGAATGCGGGCGCTCAGAAACGTGTGAGCCAGTTCGACCGGCAACGCTTTCGCCATTTCGGGCACGATGCCACCCATGCGACCGTCTTCGATATCGGCTACAGCCCTGACGGCTCTTTGTGAGAGCGTGAGATGCTGGTAGGCACGGGTATCGGCTTCGTATTTGCGCCCGAACCACTTCGTCTGCACAAGATCCGGTGCACCACCCTCGTCGAGCAGATGGTTGAGGAAGTGGCGGAAGCCGTGAGAGTGCAGGTTGATCGGCCCGCCACGGCTGTCCCGCACCGCATAGCGCTCGAAGACAGACCGGATCTCCCCGCGCCCGCTCAGGAAGTCTCCTATTTGCTGATCTGATATTGGACGTGCTGCATACATCAATGTCGGCCTGTTACCTCGATGCATCTGGTTGGTGTAGCAGACGCACAGGGCCTCGTGCATTAGTACACCCTCACCCGGTGGTCCCGGAATGACAGGCAGTGTGCAGTGGTCGGCGAGCAGCCCCCGAAGAAGGCTATCGCGGCTGACGCAACAACTGCGCTCCCGTATTGAGAATGGAATCCGTCGTGCCTTGAGGAACTGTGCAATGCCTCGACTGCGAAGCCCAAGAATCGCGATCAACGACCTTCCGTCGATCTCTGTATCAGGCATTCTTCCAGATAGCAGACACCCCGTTTCATTGAACGCCCGGGCAACCTGTCTCGCGCCCTCTGTTGCCTCGTGCAGTTCGTTGAGTGCTTCCTCGATCAGCGTTACTGTCTCGGTAAGCAGGGGCTTGTCCTCCCATTCAACGCATATTTCGTCGGCCCTGCCTTTCAGGCGCGCATAGCGCAGAACCCTACTGCCGTCCCTGGCCGTTTTCAGGGGGTATTCAGGCAGCGTCAACATCTCGCCTACGCGTAACCCGGTGCAGACCATGATCGTGGCAATCAGAGTCATGATGCGATCACCGCTGACGCATTCGGATGACGATGCGCCACGCGGGATGTGCTGATAGAGATACCCGAGCGCGCGGATGGCGTCTTCGTCGGGGAGGCGATTCTCTGGCCCGGCATCTCGATGATCCTGCTCGACACGATCAGGCGTCAGCCATCTCGGACGGACTTTATGCCGGCATCTCCAGTCCAGACGCAAGCGGCAGAGTCCGTTACGATCCAGCGCGTCGGCAAACTCCTCTATATGCCCGAAGACCTTATACGCCGTCGACTCTTTCTCACGCCCTTGCACCCTTGCTGCTGCAGCGTCGAGATGATCGCAGCTCAACTCGCTGATGTCGTACTCGCAGTCGGCAAGCGCATCGAACACATAACGCGTTGCGCGCACGAATACCATGTGGCTATTCGATGACTGCCCTCGCTGACGATGTCTCAGACACACGAGTGACTTGACCACATCTCCAAACACGCCGTGCAGTGGAGCGCCCTGTAATCGATGTCCGGGACTGTGCCGGGTGAACACCAGCCTCTGCACCGGCTTGTCTATCTTGTAACCACGGGTGCGATGCCGGTAAGTCTCCGACACGTCCCAGACCGGACTGCCCCAGTCGACACCGGCAAACGGAACTGTCGATCTGGCCGCAGCCACGAGCGAAGCCTGATTGACCAGCCAGTTCGCCGACGGCGCACCCAATGCGCAGACGGGTGCCGCCATCGATTTACGCCTTTTTGCGGGGCTTGCGAACATGTTCTTCAACCTCCAGAACCACCTGCGCAACCGCATAGATAACGTCATCAAGCTGTATCGCTAGCCGCGAGCCATACCTGATCCGGCGATGCTCACGGCTGGCGAGAAGTTCGTTGAGCACAGCCTGATGGTCCGCCTCGACGTAAGGCTGGAATTTCGGACACAGATAGCAGGAGAACGGCGGATCAAGCGTGCACAGATTCTCCTGTCCGCATGCACCGATTTCGACCGGTCGCACCGCGGACACATCCCCTGTAAACCTGACACTTTTCTGTGGATCGGAGCCGTTCACAGCCCATCCGGCAGATGGCACGAGCGTGCCCCGGAACAACCTCATCAGCGGCCCAAGTTTCAACGCTGCGGCCTGATCAAGGATCGTGGTCAGTTGCCTGCCCTTCAGCGCGTAGTAGACCCTCACGTGCTGCGTATCCGAGTGATCGAGCATGACTGCGAGCACTTTTCGGGAGACACCCAGTTCGACCATTGTGGTGGCAAACGTGTAGCGCAGGCGCCGCGGCGTCACCCGCAGGGGTTGCATGGTACGCGGCGAGATCAATCCCGATCTCAACGAGAAGTATCGGAGCAGTTGACCGAACTGTCTGCATGGGATGTGATACGCGTATTCGCCGATATCTGTGCCGACGCACCACTTGTCCGGCCGCCTTCGCATGAAGAGCGGCCTTGGACAGTCACCGCAGTCAATCGACGCGTTACTCTCAATGAGATCCCGGAGCAGTTTCGCCAGATCGTCGCTAATACGCTCGTCTACGAAGACCTGGCGGGGGCGCATGCCGGACTTCTTGATGCGCGGAACGGACAGTACCCATTGAGGCGGGACGTCATATCCTTCAACGATGTTGCGAAGGTCCGTCTCTCGTAGCAGGCAGAAGTTCGCCGGATTCCTGCCAAGCGCCAGGCTGAGCGCAACGGCCGAGCGTTGCAGGAGGCGGGACCGTTTCATCGACTGGTCTGCGGCCAGAGCCTTGCTTAATAGCGTCACCTCAGTATCACAGAGCGGTCCACAATCCTCGTCTTCCAGCTCCACCGCCAGTCGCGAAGGTCGACCTGGAACCCAGATTTCGTTGAGCTCCAGCGCGAATTCGTCATCGAACCCGAGACACTGCAGCATTTCAGACGACCAGGCGTACCACAGACGCAAGTGATAGAAGTTCGACATCGCCTTGCGGGCCCGCAACGCCTGAATAGCTTTGACCACGAGGGTACGCAGAGCTGGACGCAACCTCTCCGGCTCATTGATGGTTTTCATCCTCTGCCAATGCGCTCGCAGTTCTTCGAACGACGCATTCGCACCGCGGCCACGGCCGCTTATAACCGCCGCGGTCCCGGACACCGCACCGGCGACGCTCGCGCTGGCCTGCTGCGTCAGCAGTTGCGCCGCCCATCGCCTCAGTGCATAGCTCACGATCAGATTGAAGTCAGCAAAGTCGCCCCAGTCGATAGACACATGATCCGTAACGGTATTGAGTCTCCAGCGAGATTCAGCCATATCGATACGCCGACCGTCCCGGTCAATGACAGAATCGGGCAAGGCTGGCAGGTTAAACCGGGCGAGCGTTCCGAGCATCGCCTGGTTGACGTCACCGTTCGTCACGTAATGCTCCTCAACGCGTCCCGGCCGAAGAGTGAGGTCTGGTAACGCAGGCTGATCTCATACGATTCCCGTCGGATAGCTGCATCGATGTAGGGTGTCACCGAACCAGATGAACGCCAGCCAAAGAAGTACATCATGTCCTTGTCGATGCGGTCCTCGTCCACGCCGTTACGCTGCGCTGTCGATCGGAAGTTGGTCGCGCACGTGCTTCGCAGGGAGTGGGGATGCAGATCGACGAACTCCGGGTGGACGTGCCCGACCTGGTCGAGCAGCCCATTCACACGCGCAAGGCTCATCGGCTGCCCGTTGCGGCTCAGGAACAGATATGGACTTCTGTTTGCGCCGGCGATCAGCCGCCGCACTTTGCAGATGTACACGTTCAGATATCGGGCAAGCGATACGTCGCACGGCAGATGCCGTGATTCGGTTTTTACCTGTGGCTCGTGCCTGCGCGGATCAACCGGATCGTCGGGCGAGCGCTCGACCTGGATTTCGGGAATGGCCCTGGATAGAAGGCAGTCAGACAGGCGGAGTTTGAGCAGCTCACCTCGCCTGATTCCGAGCGTGACGAGCATCAGCACAATCAGGAAGTTGCGCTCGCGATAAGGCTTCTTCCAGGGATTTTCAACCGAGTCTGGATGGCAGACCTGCAGCAGGCGCTGCAACTGCTCATCCGTGAGCGGCGTGGCATGCACGGCAGTCGGCAGGCGTGTTCGCGCTGCTGTTGCGACGCTCCGTCGAATGACTTCCAGTCGCTCCCGCGCGTCGGCGAGCTGCTGACTGCCTGCGGCCATCATCGCCATTGCGCATTCAAGGTGCCAGACGATGCAGCGCAAGGTGACATTAAGCCGGAACACTACCGTGCCAGGCGAGACGACCAGCTTGCGGATCTTGCCTGCAGTCCTGAAGTTGCGACGCAACCACGGATAGAGCCTGCTGACGATTTCATCCGGGGACAGGCCATCCCCTGACACGAGCCGCGCCTCAAGCGGAAACGCCTCATTGGACGCCCACTGCCATACACATCCGAGAACATAAAGCGTCTTGACGAGACTGCTAACCGCGAGCCGCGGTCGCAGCCTCCGGATCACATAGTTGTTTAGCCACGGTATGGGTTGCCGCTCGGCGTCCAGCAGGATCGGCAGGCGTTCGCCGCCCGGATGCCGGACCGTGACCACGTGGAATCGGGCATGCATCGGCTTCTCCCTGATGCTCCCGATCCAACGTAGACGATGTTTACGACATTTTCGTGGCAGCGCCCGGCGAACCGCACCGGTCCGCACCGCCTGCGCCCGAAGTTGACGGCAATAGTTACGAACAGAAAATCACCGGCGGCCGCGGTACCCCTCCGGTAAATGTTGCGGATCAGGAAACGCCCTGAATCCCAGATACAAAAAGAAAAACCCCGCACAAAGGCGGGGTTGATCTTTACATTCTACGGTTACGAAATCTCGTAGAGTAGGTCTCAAGTTTGAAGTGATCTCCCCAGCGACCTCTCGTCAAACCGTGCTTGCAGTTTTCCCGCACACGGCTTTCCGACTGCCTTCAGCCAGCAGCGTTACAACGGCACAGGGCGTGCATACCGACTTGATTCCTCTCCGGTCACCGACAGGCCATACAACTTGAAGAGCCCGTGGTAATCATAGAACCAAGATGGCGGGTGGTCCCTCCACCCCTTAGCTCGCTTCTTGTGCTTCTTCCGAAGCATGATGCAGAGCGTCCACGTCGTGTAGTTCGCGATGCTCAAGAAGTGCTTCCTTGAGTTACCCGTCTTGAAGTAGTTTCCCCAGCCGCGAAGAATCGGATTGACCTTCTCCTTGATGAGCTGCGGCAGATTCCAGTGCTGCCCTGTTCGGACAACCTCCCGAATCTTCTTCTTGACCGACTTCATCGCCTTGGGCGAGGGGTAGTAGTACGACTTGAGCTTGCCCGTCACCTTCGACGGTTGGGCTACAAATCGGTGACCCAGAAAGTCGAACGGCTCCTCCCGGGCATCTACTATCCGTGTTTTCTGCGCATTGAGCGTGAGACCAAGACGATCCAGCACTTTCTTGGCCTCCCCCAGATAAAACTCGGGGTTCTTGTTGCACAGAATTACGAAGTCGTCGGCGTACCGCACAATGTGAGCATCGTACGGCCGATTAGCAAACGCCTTCTTCACCCATGTGTGATCCAGCCAGTGCAAGTAGAGGTTTGCGAGCAAGGGAGAGATAACTCCCCCCTGTGGTGTCCCGGTCGTTTCCGTCCGGACTCGCATATCCTCCATCACACCTGCTTTGAGCCACATTTCGATCAGTTTTACAACAGACCGATCTATGACCTTGGATCGCACTGAAAGCAGCAGTTTGTCGTGTGGAATCGTATCGAAATAAGCCTTCAGATCCGCATCCACAACCCAATGGCATTTGAAATTCAGCCATTTGTAGACTTCCCGCAGGGCCTGTTGCGCACTCTTCCGAGGGCGAAAGCCATACGAAAAATCCTTGAAACTCGCCTCGAACATAGGTTCGATAACAAGCTTCACTGCTGCCTGAACCACGCGATCGGCAATGACTGGTATGCCCAGCGGTCTTTGCGATCCATCGGCCTTAGGGATATACACCCGTCTAACCGGTAGAGGCTTGTACCGCTTCGCTTTGAGACGTGATTGGATTCCATCCAGAAAATCGCTAAGACCGATTTCGCTTTCAATTACGTCGAAAGTTTGTCGGTCGATGCCAGGGGCACCTTTGTTGGCTTTCACCTGTTGGTACGCCGACCACAGCACATCGCTTTGGCACACTTTGTCATATAACGCACCGAATTTTCGCGTCGGATTCGTCTTGGCTGCCTGGTATAGCTTTCGTTGCAGTACTCGCACACTTTCTAACGGCGTGTTTTTAGCTTTCGCAATCACGCAGTGCCTCCTACAAAAAGAGCATGACAGAAGCAGAGGCCCTTCCCTCCGGCAAGGTTATGTTGTCCTTGCCATCAACAGTACTATGACCTCCTCCGACTTCTCTATCCCGCGTTTCTCCGAACTTCGGCGGTTACCTTATATCGTCGATTACGTGGCGGGTTAAGCCACGACGGGTAGAGATCTCGTTCGTTCCGCTCAGTGCTTTATATGCATCCCATCCTCAATACCCCGAGTTCCTATCATGGCTTCAAGTGGTTAGTTAATCCACCATGACTCGCTGGCCTTCGCCCCCGTTCTAGAGGCTCGGCGGAACCACCCTACACCACACCACTCCCAGCATACTCGTGTGGCTGACATTTACGAGGCTTGTTCAGGTTCACTTTCGTTACGGGCTGCATATTTGCGCGCTCCCACTGACTGGGTCGGGGGACACGTTTATCCGGCGTTGCTCCCATGTTTCAGTCGCCATCCACATGTACGCCATCGCTACGCAGTCAAACTAACCAACTACTGCGACAGGACTCGCACCTGTTAGACACTGAGCAGCTTACCGAACCGCTCAGAACGGGATATCGTCATCCATCTCATCGAAACCGCCGCCGCGCGGTGCACCCCCGCCAGGGACACTTTGCGGTGCGCTTTGCGGCCGGGACTGCGTCGACGCCGCCCGCTGTCCAGCGGCCGTGCGACTTGCCGGCTGCTGTTGAGCGCGCGAGCGACCAGACTGTTCGAAGCCACCGTCGCTCTCATCGCTTTCGCGCTGGGCGCCACCGCGACCACCGAGCATCTGCATCTGATCCGCGACGATCTCCGTCGAATAACGATCGGTGCCGTCCTGCGCCTGCCACTTCCGCGTACGGATGCGGCCTTCGAGATAAACCGATGAGCCTTTCTTCAAATACTCGGAGACGATTTCGGCGAGGCGTCCAAAGAATGAGACGCGGTGCCATTCGGTTGCTTCCTTCATCTCGCCCGATGCCTTGTCCTTGTAGCGATCGGTGGTGGCGAGCCGGATGTTGGCCACAGCGTCGCCGCTGGGCAGATAACGTACTTCGGGGTCCGCGCCGAGATTGCCGACGAGGATGACCTTATTGACTGAAGCCATTGAGAAAGTCCTTAGAGTGAAATTGACCACAGCCACTTGTCCCAGAGCACGGGCGCGCCGTTTCTGGTTTTGGGTGTGCCGTCGGAATTGAATGCCTGCACCTGGATCTTGCGCAGGCGCCGCACGGATACGACATCGCCAACCTGACAGCCGGATTCGCATATCGCATCCTTCAGGCCTTCGCCTTGCAGGACACGCTCGCCCGATAGCGTCTGGAGTCGAAGCGCAAATGAGGTGTAGAAACGTGCACCGCCTGGTTGACGACGAGGAAATTGCTCCTCGCCCCACGCGACGATCGTTCCCGAAACAGTAGCCGTCTCATTGCCGCCGTATTGCGATCTGGCCTGACGTGCAGAGAAACGCGGTACGTCCTCGTCGCCCTTTTCATCTGGCATCAACTGTTCGCGCGGCGACGCCGCACGGTTGCCCCCGAAGTTGCCTGCAGGATTGCTCACGGCCGGCGACATCGGCGCCGGAACGCCGCGCTGACCGTGGCCGCGAATCGCTTTTGCGATCGCTTCCTTGAGACTGCAGCGATGCGTCGCGGCCTCGGTCCAGTGTGGCGCAAGTTCCGGCAGCACCTTGATGCCGAAGTGGGTCTCCTGCATCGCTTCGTCGAACGCCGGAATGAATTGAACGACGCAGTCCCCCTCGTCGACGAACAGATTGGGAACACCAGCGATCGTGACGTGGGCTTCGTTCGTTGCGCCTTGTCCTATCACGCGGGGCGCGGGTTGAACGACGGTCGCTGTTGGCGTTGCTGACGGCGCGGACCAGGTAGGGGGTTTGGCCGTCGGCGAAGTCGCTTGCGGCAGGTTGTTCGACTTGCCTGGGAAGATATCCGCAAGGACTCGGGTGAAAAAGCTGGCTGCGTTCGACATGTCCCCTCCTACAGCAATGTGCCGAGGCACATCGCTTTCAGTTCGGCCAGATCGCGCGCGAGCAACGGCGTGCTCATGATCACGTCCTGCATCGTCTCCGGGTCGACCCCGCTGACCTTGCAGACGTAGACATAGGGCAGTGCGCCATCCCAGTAACCCATGATCCAGCCCAAGGTTGCACGATAGTCAGCAACGTCAATCCTGCGATTGCGAAGACGCTCGGACAGAAGCGTCGCGCAATCCATCAGCGACTCGGGCATGCTGTCGCCGCGCCGGCTGTCGCTGGCGAGCGAGATCAGCGCGTCGACCATCCGCTCACGGACGGACTCGCTCCACAGATGCGGATCGGGAAGAGGATCAGGCTTGATCGGGGGCGTAACGACTGGCGAGGATTCGCCGAACATGTCGAGCTGCCAGGCAGCCGCATGAGGATTCATGAGATTGCTCCGGTGTTTCCGGCAATCTCAATGCCCGTTTCCGGGAATGGGATTCCCGGAAAGGGTTGAGGCGTTACCACCGTGATCAGTTCACGGTGGTAACGCGGTGGTCAGGCGCCTAGTCGCGGGTGCCTGTTTTCAACGGAATGACGACAGCCGATTTCGCATACTGACGTTTCGGTGCCGGTTGGGGCGCGTCCGCTGGTGCTGCGGGAGCCGCGGCAACACCGGTCGCGACGGCGGGTGCTACGGGAACGACGGGAGGCGCCGATTCCGCGCGTGCCGCCTCCGCTTCAGCAGCCGCAAGCGTTTTCGCCTGCTGTTGAATAGCCTTACGAACCCACGCATAGCCGAGGAACGCGAGGAAAATAGCCACGATGAGCGATGTCGCCGCCAGGTAGACCACGAGGCACAAGGCCAGCAGCTTCCACGGTGTCTTGATCGCATCTTTAAAAAGCAGCTTCACCATTTTTCTCTCCAGAAAAATAAAACGCACAGGAAATGTCCAGACGACGTCTGGAAGGCTTCGATGCTCGGTCGAGCAGGGAAAACCGGCGCGAAGCGCTTTCGTGCACGTCGATCACGACCGGCACGAAAAAGCTCAACGACGGTTCAGAGAAATTCCGGGCAGATGTGCCGCGTGGAAGCACGGCGTCGCGCCATGCCATAAGTCGATGCGTCGTCCGACGCGGGGATACGACAAGACTAGGTCCGCGGATACGCAAACGGCGACCGAATGCTCGCGAAACGCATGCAGCTTTGCACGCCGCACGGCATACCGAAACGCGCGCCGCTTCCTTAACCCGAAAGCTATACGTTTTTTCGGGTCATTTCGCCTAAGTCCGCCCAACGTGTTGGACGCACTAGCGAACGGCCGGCGCTTGACTTCTATTTTTCATCGACAAACTGAACTCACCACAACCTGCGGAGTTCACCATGTACGGATATGCGTTGCTGATCGTCGTCTGCTTCTTCGTCTACCGCACCCTTTCTAGCAGGCGACCGACGCAGTTGCGCCCAGTCGAGCCACCTGTCCCGCGCTCAGAGGCGCTGGGCGATGCGGGAGAAGCGATCGCCGACGCCGAGATACGGCGCGTGCTCACCTGGCTGTGTGGCGAGAATTATTACCTGCACCAAGGTGCGGTCCTGCTGCATCACGCGCCCGGTACCGCCTATCCGACTGCGGAAATCGACCACCTCGCCGTCACACCGTTCGGTCTCTTCGTGTTCGAAACAAAAAACTGGGCGGGTCGGATCGAGCCCGGCCCGGACAGCGACACGGTGACTCGTATCGCCGCCGACGGCACGCGCGACGTGCGGCGATCGCCGCTGCGGCAGAACCGTTCGAAGGTCGCCTTCCTCCGAAGTGTGCTGCCCGGTATGTGGCCGGTGCATGGTTTCGGTGTGTTTGCTTCGCCGTCGTCCGTCCTCTCTCCCGAGCTGCCTCCCGCGCTACTGCGCATCGACGATATCGCCCAGCAAATGCGAATGTGTAAAGCGCGATTTGAGGAGTCTGGTCAGCGCTCGCTAGATATTCAATTGGCATGGTCAGCGGTCCTGTCCGTGGGGGAGTTGTGCCCGTTGGCCCTCGCCGAGCACCGTTCCCGCGTGCGCATGGACGACAAATCTCGACACGCTTTTTCCTAAAGATCAAGGCGTCTCTGCCGTTTGTAAGGCATCTCCTCCGGGAGAAATTTCCGCTTCGACGGCAAAAGCTACACATCTTTACGCATCTTTCGCCCTTTTCAGAAGAAAGACCGGGCGTATTCTTATGATCAAAGACGGGCCAACAGTTCGCGGCGAATGTTACTGAATGTGTCTTTCGAAACTATTCGTAACGCGTCTTCGTCCCGCCGGATTGCGAATGCGCCCTCATCACACTTAATGGATCAGCATCATGAGCACTAGCAAAGGCATCCTCTCTCAGAACAATCCGTCCGCTGAATTTGATCCCACGCGACTCGAAGGCGCGTCCGGCTCGCTGCCCGCGACTGAGCCGCCGGGTCATACCGCTCCGACCTTCGGCAATTTCGTCCCGACCGAAGGCGAAATCAGCGCTGCCGCGCGGTCGCTGTTTGGGACGGAAATCCCCGAGTCCGCCATCCGGACCATCATTCAGGAAAGCGAGGAGGTCGCTCATTCAACGCGCAAGATTCTGCTGGAGCATATGCGTATCGGTGGCTACTACGTCCACATCCTCACGACCGTCGTCAACTCCTTCATTGCGTCCCAAGGCGATCGCAAGGCGGTGCGCGACAAGGCAGCGCACCTCGCCTACACGTACATCCAGCGCGTCCACCAACACTCGAAGTCCTCTGTCGGCGTGTACACCCGGATCTACGACAAGTTTGCAAGCAACAGCGCCGCCGTGCAGTCGCTCACGCGCGCGGACATGGCACTACTGATCCGCAACGACACGCCGGACGAGCTGGTCGACCTCGTCATCAATGCAAAAACCGGGAACCCGGAGATGCCTCACAAAGAGGTCAAGTTGCTCGTCGAGAGCTACCGCAAGGCGCAGGACGAAGTCGCCGCAGCGAACAATCGGCTCGAGACAATGAATATCGAGCTGTCCAATGCGGGCCAACAGCTTGACGAGGAGCAAAGTGAAAACAGACGCCTTCGCGAGGAGCGCGACCGACTGCAGGCGAGCATCGATCAGGACCGCCGTGCGGCCGACGCGATGAAGAACGTCCTGGCGAGCCACGGAGAGTCTGTCAGCGCGTTGCAGCGTGAACTGTCGGAGCGCGAGCGAGAATTGCGGAACCTCCATCAGCAACTGGCGGACGCGCAGGCGAAGACGCGCACTGAGCAGGTCGAGGTTCCGAAGGTTCCCGACGGCTTCAAAACGATGGAAGATGCGATTGAGGACCAGATCCGCCGCAAGCGCGAAATTACGTCGACGCTTGAGACAAAGCAGGATGAACTCGTCGCGGCCGAACGGGCACTCGCCGAGAAGAACGCCGAGATCGAGGCAAGTCTGCGCGCCGAGCAGGAAGTCAACGCGTTGATCGACAAGTTTGGCGCGTTCACCCAGCAATTCACTACGGCGCAGTTGCTCGTCACGGCGGAAGGCAGCCCGACCCGATATCTTCCGCTTTTCCAAGGGCTGGCCGATCTCGTCGGCAAGTTCCATTCCGAACTCGTCGCCGTCACGCGGGCCGCCTGAGATCCCGGCCTGGGCTGGCCGCGAATCAGAGACAGAGAGAACCACAGATCACCGAACAATGAACGCAAAAGAAAAATATCTCGCCGTCGAGCGCCTGCATGTCCCTGACTGGCAGACAGATCAGATTCAGAGCGCGAACTTCGACTTCGTCGAATTCATGCGCTGGCTGCTCACTAGCGAAAGCCGCTTTAACGAGATCTTCAAGGTCGAGCGCAAGGAGATCGAGCACCTGCGTGTGAATCAGGCATCCTTGCGCAGCCTGCTGCGAACACCTTTCCTTATGGTGGCGCCCACCCTGACGACGGTCGAAGACTGGCGGTGCTTCTTCGAAGAGACGCCAACGACGCTTGCGGTCGACCGTCTGCGCGCGATGCTTCCCCCCGTCGAAGGCATCGAGTTGTACTCGATCCGCAGCCACAATCTGCGATTCATGACGCTAGTGAGCAACCTGATCCACACCAGCGTGCTCGCCGCGCCGCTGCTCGGCATCACGCCCGAAGTGGCCGATTACCTCGGCTCTCTTCGCGGAAGCCAGATCCGGCTCGCGCTGGGACGTATCGGCGGCCTGCCCCTCTTCCGCTGGAGGTTCACGAGCCCGACATTCTGGTATGAGTTCACGGCAGATACGTTGACGGATGAGTCCGTCGCGCACCAGATCATGCTCACTGCGCCGCTCGATACGGCGAAGCCGACACGCATTCTCGGTTTCTCGGAGCTGCGGATGGAGCGCTGGCAAAAAGAGACATTCGCCTCCGCGATGATGGCGCACGGCCTGCGCGCCTCGACCGCTTCGGACGTTTTCACGCTCAATCCCAACAAGATGCGCGCCCGTTTCGTTGAGATTCACGGCAAAAGCTCCCCATGCGGTAACCGCGCAATGTCGCTGACGTGGTTTGTCGAAACTGCCGCACAGCGACTGCACGCGACGACCTACATCTGGCTATACCGTAAGGCGATCGCGCGCGGCGCCAGTGCAGCCGAAGCACTGATTGCCACGCACGACATCTACTCGCGCCTATTCGGCGGCACACCGCTAATTTCGGCTGATCGCGCGTACAACCTGACGAGTGCAATGGCGGCCGACACGCGATTAACCACAGCGCCTTGCCGTTCCTGCGGAACGCACTACGTGGTTTCGAACAGCGATGTGCGCGTGGAGATGCATCACAGTTTCACGTGTCCATCCTGCGCGCAGGAGCTCGGGCCGCGCCGCAAACGCGCGCGCAAAGCGAGGGGCGCAGCATGATCGGCACGGCTCCGCAAATTCCCGATGACCTTCCGGCAGGGTTCGTGGTGATCAGCGCCGACGGGCGGGTGCAGTTCGGCTGGCAAAACCCTGAGACTGGTCAGTTCTTCGCCGAGTCCGACGGATCGTGCATCGTCAATGCGATCGGTGCGATCGCGTGGGCCAGCGACCAGATGCATTAGAGGAGGATGGGCATGGACGATTTCGACTACGTCGTACGAGACAGCAATGCTGCCTGGCTGGACGGCCGCGGTGACGGTCGCTTCGAACGCTATGAGAGCTTCTATCAGGACTCGCGCGCGAAGCAGGCTGATGAATTCGATCTGGAAAAAACCAACGAAGCGTTCGCCAAGGTAGCCGGACGCAGCCCGTCACGCTTGTTCGCTCTCGCGTCCTCGCCGAACTTCGCCAGGCTCGCGATCGCTCTGCTTGCCGTCTTTATCACTTCGCGCACCGTTCCGTTGGTAGCCGTGAAACTCCCGTATGCAACTGCGTGCATGCTGGCTGGAGCATTGGTCGCGTTGCGGATTTTTCATCGGCGAAAGCGCAATCGGAAATGAGACGCCGAAGTGAACCCTAGACCCGCCGCCTGGCGGGTTTCTTTTATGCGGAGGACATACAGCTCAAGTACTACTGGAGATTACCGATAACTTTACAATGCCGACGCGCTGGAAGTGGGCATTTATGCGAAATCGGGCTTCACGACGCTCCGAGTGGTGGGGAAACTTGACTTCCATCTGGCGCGTGTAACCTGGAAATACGGTCGTGCAGTGGGCGCGACCCTTGATAGAAAGAACGAGGAAAAAATGCAGAACAAGAAAATAACTCTCACGACCCTGTCGCTCGCTGCACTGATGACACTCGCAGCCTGCGGTGGTGGCGGTGGCGGCAGTAGCGCGAGCAATACGGGCACCACAGCGCCAGCAACCGGCAGCAGCACACCGGCGTCAAATGCGGCCTCGCCCGCGACGTCCGTGCCGGCGCCGACGTACGCGAGTGCGTCGACGCAGTCGGCTGCCTTCAACGCATTGAATAACTATCGGCAAGCGATGGGAGTCGGCCTGCTTGCACAGGATGCTGTACTCGACACGTCTGCGCAATCACACGCGGCCTATCTCAACGCAAACCTTGCTAACGGCAACATCACGGCTCTTTCCCACAACGAAGTATCCACGTTCACAGATTTTTACGAAGTGACTCCGCTGAGTCGTGCGCGCAAAGCCGGTGCGCCCGCAACTGAATGGATCTGGGAGGACATCGCTGCTGGCCAAGCGCAAGCCAACGCGGCAGCATACGCTTCGGACTGTGTCGGGCAGTTTTTGAATACGGTCTACCATTTGCAGGGTGTTACAAGCGTCCAGCAAACGATCGGCATCGGGTTCCAACAGAACACGAGTCAGGGAACGTACGCATGTTCGTTAGACTTCGGTGAAACGACAGGCGTCAGCGGCAATCCGTCGGACAATAGCGTGAACCTTTCCGCGGGCCAACAAATGCCCACTACGGCAATAGCTATTTCGCCTCTTCCCGGCGAGACGGGCGTAGCGCGTCTGATGACTGCGGAAACGCCGAACCCTGCGCCGGACCTGTCCGCCCCCGGTCGACCTGTTCTGGTGCGCGTCACGGCGATGAATCAGGGTGACGTGCTGACCGTCCAGAGCTTCACCCTAACGTCCGCGGGTGGCACGGTTGTTCCTGCCCGGGTGATCGTTCCCTCCGCAGCGCTAAGCGGCTCGACGTCCGGCGTCACGGCGGACGTCAATAACGAACTGTTCCAAGGTGTTGCCGTTCTGCTCCCCTTAGCGGCGCTGGCGCCGAACACCACCTACTCCGTCAAATTGAACGCGTCGCGAAATGGCTCGCCGATATCCAAAAGCTCGACGTTCACAACCGGAAATTGATCAAAAGCCGTATTTGTAAAAACGCGTGCAGGGTAGCCTGCACGCGTTTTTTTTAACGCCCGGATGCGCCTACGTCGTGTGTACACTGGCGTGGCGGCCACGAGGCGGGTGGGTAGTTTGGATCTGCATAGCCTCCGTAAAGCGAGGCGGCTGGCACATCCCAGTTATCGCCCAACACGTCGGCAAAGAAGCGTCCCATCGAATCTTGCGAGACACTGTAGGCAGCGGTTGGACTCGCCATCTGATAATACGAAACGTATCCGTCCGCGTAGGTTGCCTGATAGACGAGGGCTGACATCGTTCCATCCTGAGTTGGGGCGTACCATCCACACTGAACGGTGACAAAGATGCTGTTAACCGCGACAAGCGCAGCACCGTTATGCGTCGCCATCCCCGTCTGTGGACTCGGCAAAGGGTTCGCACAACTCGGCGCGCCCCAAGCGCTTCCCTTCCAAGTTGGCGCAGACGTCTGCGTATAACCAGTCGGGCATGTGGGCGGCGCCTGATAATTGCACTGCGGCGCCGAGTACCGAGAGCCTATCCACTTGGCCGGCACGAGCGTGGTCCAGCCAGGCGCGGACGAGCAAACCGGCGCAACCTGCGGAGATGCACGTATGGGTTGGATGCACGTATTGTCTTCATAACCGTACACGCAGCCGTATGGCGCAGCCATCGCCGAGTAGACCTGTGCCATGAGCGTAGTGGCGATCGCCACTCCAGATAAAGTCGTTGCTCTGTTCATCTTGATTGTCCTGTCATGAAGCGCAATACGTCGCAGCTACGCCGACGGCGGAAATTGGAGATCCGACTCCGTCTACCGCGTTAAGTGTCCACGGACCTGCGCCTTGCGTGACCCAGCTCACTACTGCCGTGTTGTCGACGTAGAAGTTTTGCGTGCTGACAACGATCTTCGGCGCCGATCCGGCGGAACAGACCGGAGCGGGTACCACTGTCCCGTTATAGACCGCGTATGTCTGATATAGCGTCCACGGACCACTCATCGGAATCCAGACGTTATCGAGACAATTCAACTGCTGTCCCGTGCCATCTGAGTTACCGGCGATGTCGCCATTTCGAGCACAGAAGGCCCGAGGCACGGCAAGGTTTGCAGCGTGAATGGTTCCAGACGACGTTACCGCGCCGACGTTGACGGGCGCGTAGAGATTTGTGCCCGTCTGGATTACCTGAAGGGCACCATCCTGATAGATGTTCGTGTTCCCGGCGCCATCGTTACCGATCGAAGTCTGCCGCGGTCCATTGGCGGCGATCAGCGCACCGGCCTTCACCGTGCCAGTTGCGTCCATACTGTTTACGTTGTGAAGACTCACGCCATTCACATTCTGGTCCCCCGTCCACGTAAGGCTACCGTCGCGTCGGATATAGACCGAGTTGCCGTCGGAGTCGAGCGCGTTGGTTGCGACGATCGCCGCTGGCGGATTGCCCGGTAGCGGGTTCGGGGTATGCCACGAGCCGTTCAGCCCTGTCACGGTCGCAGCGTTCTGGTAGTTCGAGTAACCAAAAGCGTTGCCGCCCGCCTGCGCGATCTGCGACGCGCCAGCGACGTCGGGCTGTCCGAGCTTCAGCAGCGGCTGCGACGGATAGAATGTATATGCGACGTGGCAGTTGCCTGCGGTCGCGGTACAGGTCGCCGGCACCATCGTCATCGCAATGGTGTACGTTCCGCCCCAGAAAGGCCCATTGCGGTGCGGCTGCTTGAGGTTGCCTGCGGTGTAAAGCTGGTCAATCGTCGGCGGCGTAAGTGTCGCTGAGCCCGTCGAAGCGAATTGCGCGAGCAGCGATGCATAGTTGTCGGTCACCCAGCTCGCAAGCGCCGCGTTGATGACCGCTTCGTTCTGCCCTTCGGCCGCGAGCTGCTGCGCTCGACGATGCGCGAGATCCTCCCTGATGCCCTGCATCGTCAGCCACGCGGCGGCCGCAAGGACAACCGCCATTTCGATAATGCTGCCGCCCATGATCGCCCTTACCCCGCCTTCGACACGTACATCTGCACCGCTGCGGTACCGCCCGCCGAGGCGCACGCGGTCCCGGCCGTGCTGCTGTTGAACGCGACGTTCGGGCTGTAGATAGTCGTTCCGTTGATCACCACCTGCGAGTAGGCCGACGCGAGCGCACCCGCACTAAGCGCACACACCGCGGCGGGCACCGGGTAGCCGAGGATCATCGCGTCGTTGGTCGTAACCAGTGTGCCCGTCGTAGCCGACAGTGCTCCGCCGAAGAGACCCCGCACGCTTGCCCCGCCTGCCGCGACGCGCGAGCCAGCGACATCGAACGCGTGGTTCTGTGCGAGCGTCTGCAACGTTTCACCCGAAAAATCGACGTCGGTGTTTGTCGCATTCAGCACGCCGGAATGAAACAGCTGCGCTTCGCTCTTGAACGACGACGCGCGCACGAGGTTGTAGACGTATGACCCGCCGGCGTAAGCCGCCAGCGCGAGCAGCGCCGCGCCCGCCAGCACGGCGCCCGATTCAATCATCGACAGTTCGCCCGACTGCCTGCGGCGGCGACCCATCTCGATGTGCCGTGCTTTTCCTGCCTCGCGATCCGCGCAGTGCAGCCGCATGACGTTCTTCGGGAGCGTGGCGACCGCTGCGCTGGACTTCTTGTTCTTATGCATGGTGTGTACCTCAGTGAGCGACGAAATTGGGAGTGGATGGGGTCCCGGACAGGTCGAGACTGACGGCGCCGGTCATCACGTACGAGCCGACGCCGAGCCCCAGAAAAATGAGCGCGGCAAAGCCGAGCAGGACGTAGTGGGTGATCTTCGCGTTACGGCGGACGCTCTCGACGACCCTCGCGAGCGATTCGCGACCGAGTGCCTTGATTGCCGCGATGAACTGGTCGCGAGCGGCGGCGTCTGAAACGGTGTCAACGATCTCGTCAGAGAAAATTCCGGTATCGAGTGCGCGCATGGGCTGATGGGGCGTCGCAGTCAGCCGGCGGCTCATGCGGTTCAGATGCCACTTCAACCAGGGGTCAGCGGTCTTCGAGAGACGATCGAGCGCCGCGCGCAACGTCAGCCCGGAGTCGAAGAGGCCCGAGAGCGACACGATCAGAAGCGCCGCGCGCAGATCGCGCCGGTTGCGCCACATCAGCGGTGCCGCGTCGAACCGGTTTCTCGTGTCGCCGGTCCAGCGCCGCAGCGTCGAGAAATACGTGAACACGGCGCCGGTCACGAGACTCGCCGACAGCCACCACTTTTCGTAGCAGAACGTGTCGATCGCATAGAGCACCTGTCCGGCCGCCGGCCACTGGTCCAGCGGCTTGACGTCGAGCGCCTGCGGATAGATCGCCCCGCCAAACAGCATGCACAGCGCGTACAGGTAGACAATCAGGAAGGCCGGATACGCCATCTGCGCGGACGTGGTGCCCGAGAGCACTCGCTTCGCGTTGGCCGCCATTTCCGCAAGCTCGAGTCCGCGCACGGCGGCGTCCTCGCGCGTGGACGTGCTCGCGAGTTCAAGCAACGCGTACTCGTCGGAAGGAATGAACGGCTTCATCGCCTGGGCGAAGGTATCCCCCGCGCGCATGCGTGCGCCGACCGCCCTGTACACCGGCCACAGCAACGTGTTGCGTTTGCGGCTGCGCTCCTCGTGCGTGCCAAGGCGCTCAAGCAGGGTCTCGCGGTTGCGCAGTCCCTTGGTCGTTACGTCGAGCCGCGTTTCGCGGTAGAAGCTCTCCCGCGCCTTGTGGAAGCGCCACGTCGCGATCCGCATGCGCTCGTTCTCCGGCAGCCTCATCACGACGGCGTGTATGAGTCGGCGCATCATGACGGCATCTTCCCGTCGCGACCGGGCATCACGCGGTACTGCGCGAAACCGCCCATCGAGCGATCGATGAAGCGCGGATCGATGATCCCGGTAGACGCCTTGTACAGGGCGTGCTCGAAGATCGTCTTGCCGGTCATGTCGGCGTCGCCGAAGCCGGTCGCGCGTTCGCTGCGCCACACTGTCTCGGCGCCGCGCCAGTCGCGAACGGAAATCCTGTCGAGAAATTCGGGCGTCGGCCGGTACAACTCCATCGCAAGTGTCTGGCCTTTCGTCCCACCAGCCACCTTGCCATCACGCGTGAAGAGGCCCTTGCGCTGACAGTGCTCACAGCCCTCCTCGCTTCGGCACGCCATGCGCGACGTGTCGAGGCCGAACTTTGCACGCAACAGTTCGAGTTGCGCCGCCGGCATCACGTCTGCTGCTGGGACTTTGCAACGAGGGCACAGCAGCGGGATCAGCTTCTGATAACCGGCCGCGTTCACGAATTCGTCGGACGACACCTCGTCCATTGGAAGCTGGAGGCGGCCGCCGACGAGCCGCATGAACACGCCGATCATGCGCTTGGCGTGAATCGTCGTTCGCACCGGGTGGCCGGTCAGGGCAAGTTCCGCGACCAGTGCCGCGACCACCTGATCACGGATCTCGGTCACGGTCAGATCGTCCGGGTCCATCCGCATGAGTGTGCGGATCACTTCCGCCATCTTGCGGCTGGCCTCTGCGTCCGATTCGTCGGGGCGCTGCTGCAACGATATCTCGGAGAGCCACGGGTTCGGAAACTCCGAGGGCTGGCTCACCGCATACTGCTTGCGCAGGTCGCGGGAGGTCATCATGTACGACATGGCGCGCAGCAGCGTCGATTTCGCCGAGCCGGTCTCGCCGCTCAGGAACGTGACACCGCCACTCACGCCGGCGAGGGAATCGATGATTTCGAGCTGACTCGCTTCGAGCCCCATCTGCGACGGCATGAGCACGTTCACGTGCCGGAAGTTACCGTCGAGCAGACGCAGCGCCACGTCGAAGCCACCCACGAGCGGCGCGCTCTGCCAGCGCAGGTTGAGAAGGTCCGTACGGCAGACGATGGGAATCATCGCGGACTGAGATACGCTCGGCTGGAACGTCTCGCCCGAATTCGTGTTGCGCTGGACCAGATCCTGATAGGAGGCCGACAGCGCCCGCAGCACGACCGCCTTGGGCATGCGCCGATAGGTGTACATGTCGCCGTCAACGCGCAGACGGATCTCGACTTCATCGTTGAAGTCGCGGTATTCCCAGTGCTCATCGCTCGCGCCAAACTCGTGGGCTGCTTCGACGATGTCGCGGAACATACCGATAGCGCGCGATGCCTCGGGCACGACGGCTTTGGCCTCACGCTGCTTTGCTGCCGCGTAGATACCCGCGACCACATCCGCCGTGGCGACCATCTCCTCCCGGATAGCGATATCGGCGCGCGCAAGGTCTTTCAGGTAGGTGGAGTACAGCGCGCTTTCGTGGAACTCGCGTGTGGCCACGACCATCGCAACGCCGCCCTGCAGGTCGACGGCCACGAACTCGCGGCGCGCCGCGATCGTGATCTGCAAGGTCGAGTCCGGGCCCGGCTCACACAGAATCCGCTTGAACGGACCGAGTCCCTCGACAGAGAACAGTTGCGGCAGGCCACCCTGTGCATAGAGGACACCAGCGTCGAGCAGCTCGGTGTGTTCGCCGGCCTGCTCCGCCTTGCCCTGCTGACCGGTTCTGACTGGCGGCTTTTCGCGAGCGCCCGGGTCCGCCTCACGCGCATACGCCGCCGACGACGTCGCCTCAGCGCTCGTGGCGGTATCGGCCGCGTTCATCGACGTCGGTTCGCCGGATCCGTCGTGCGCCTCGATGCCGCTCATCTCTCCCGGCACCCCGAACTGTGCGCTGACATGCGCACGGCCGCGCAATACGTCGTCGCTGGCCTGCTGCGGTGTCGATGCTGCGTCCGCCGCCGGCGACGCGTTATCGTGCGCCGCGGACGCGAACTCTGCGTTTGTCGCGTGCGAAGCCGCACGCTCGTCGCAGGCTGACTCCGGCTGCGCGTTCGCACGGGCGCGCGTTGACCACTGGATCGCATCCGGGTCGAGCGCTTCGACATCGGTCACGTCGCCGTTGCGAAGTCTCATACCGAGCGTCATCAGCTGCGGATTCGCGGCGCGGCTTTCGGACTCGAAGCGGGGCTCCGACACCGGAAGAATGGTTGTTGCACCCGTATCGGTGAATGACTCACGCCAGCCCCGCAGACGTCCGAGAAAGCCCCGCGATGCCGGTTCTTCGGATTCGGTTCCCGTGAACATGCCCATGTTTATTTTCCTGGATAGATGGGGGTGGCCACCGGGCCACCCGGCGGCAGCGGCCCGCCGAGATCGCTGATCGCCTGGAGCGTTGCCGTGTTCATGCCGCCCGATGCAGCACCGCCCCGGATCGGTTCGGTCCACACGTGTTTGCCTTCAGAGACGGTCACGGCATAGCCGCTCACTTTCTCGGCCGTCCATCCGTTCGTCAGCTTCGTGCCGAGTCGTGCCGGATAGATGCCACCGCCCGACTCGTACAGCACGTAGTGGCCGGTCGCATCGTCGTATGCGCCGACAAAGACCACCGGCTCCGAACGCGAGCGCGGCGATTCAGCCTTTCTTGAAGGCGGTACGTTCTGCACGGGTGCCGGGGCCGACATCGACGGCAGCGGCGCGGGGAGACCGCCCGCTGGGGGAATCGCGGCAGATGATGCGCTCGCGTCTTCCGAACTTTTGAGCTGCCGCACTACCTTGTCGCGCGAAAGCTGGTCGATATCGTCAAGCGACAGGTGCGGGCCGTCCGCGCGTGCGAGCAGAGGCAACCCGAGAAGACCAGTCGCAGTGAGCGCGATCGCCAGCCGCGCGGCGACAGGATTAATCGAGAACATAAAATTTTCCCTTCGCGGTGAAGTGAATGCCGATCGGTTCAGTGGTCCGGAACTCGACCTTCAGGGTGTCGAGGGTCATGTTCAACGGCAGCCGCGCCAGCAGCGGCGCCTGCCACCTGAATCCCTCAATGGTCCAGCTGCCCTCGCGTATGAGGTGCGCCGGTTTCGGACCGGCGCTCGCGGGCGCTGCAAGAATTGGCACAGCGTGTTCCAGCGTGACCTTGTAGCCCTGACTGTCCAGCTCGAACGGGTCCCCCGAGAGTCGCTGCGGCGGCGTCTGCAGCAGTTCGATCAGTATCTGCTCCGAGGGCCACGACTTCTGCTGCGCCACTAGAACGGCGGCCACCGCCGGCACCTCCGGTCCCCGCGTGTTCAGGTGCTTGCCGTCCAGATCGAAGACGACCGGACGCATGGCGGGCAGCGCGTCGCGAGCGAAGCCTTCGAAGGTGCCCCCTTCCCGGCTGTAGGTCACGGTGCAGCGACCCACAACACCACACTCGGCCTGGTAAAAGCGGAAGCCACTCCGGTTACTCTCAGTAGCGCCCAGCGTACCGATCAGCACCGGCGCGAGGAGACCGGCGCGCGGTCGCGCCACGGCGAAAGTGCGGCGAACGGCATCCGCGTATTTCTCCGCGTACGTTGGCTCGTGGGGTGGCGGCGGAGGTGGGGGCTGAAGCGCATCGAACAGCTTGCTCACGCCGAATCCGAGCGCGATGAGGATGACCGTCATCGGCACGACGGCAGGCAGCGCCATGCGCAGTTTGACGACGCGGCCCGCCTTGCGATCCTCGAGCAGCGCAGCAGGCTGGAAGGCCTCGTCGACGTCGCCAATCGATGCGCCCGAGCCAAACGTACGCAGCGCGAGGCCTTTACGCTGACTGTCGGCGACGATCTCTTCGCGCCGGTCGCGCGCCTGCTCAGGCGAGAGCACCTCGTCGCTCTGTACGGCGCCCCTCACCAAGTGGATCAGGTGAACGCGCTCGCCGTCCTGCAGCAGGACGAGCGCGGCCGCGAGGGTCTTGACGCGTGCGTGCATCGCGATGCGCGCGGCACCGGAGTACAGCCTCGCGCCTGCGATCTCGCTGCGTTCGAGCGCAGCGAAACCGGCGGTCATGTCCGCGCCGACTCGATATTCGACGTAGTGCGTCGCGCCGAAATCGTCCGCGCGGCGACGGCGCTCCGCCTTCGCCCCCTTCGCGGGATAGGCGCGCCAGTCCAGCCCGAAAACGAGTCGGGCCTTCCGGTCGGTCGGCAGAGGTTCCGTGATATGCATGCCGGCGCTCACATCGACGGAACGACGGTCGCAGTCAGCATGACCACCTGGAAGGTTCGCGAATTCGTCCACGAACCGGTAACGCCGCCAATGCCGCCGTTGGTGGTGCTGCCAGCCTGATCTGTCATCGCGCCGTACAGCACGATGGTCTGGCCATCGGCGAGCGCCACGATCTGGTCGTCCTTCTGACCCACGGTATGCGCGAGCTGGATCTGCTGCTGCGTCTGGCCGGAACCGACCGTTGCCGATGTGAACTGGCCGTTCAGTTTCGAGCTGTCGCTCCAGTACGCCAGAACGATCTGGTTGTGGTCGTTGACCGAGGGTAGGACGTTGATGAAGTCGCCCGTCGTCACCGTGCCCGGCGTGAGCCCCGGCACGCCACCGGAGGTTGCCGTGAGCGAGCCCGCCGACGGTGAGGTGGAGCGAAGATAGTCATCGCTCTGGAATGATGCGATCGACACCGGCAGCCCGTTAAGGGTCATCTTCGTCACGGTGTTGTCCTGCACCGTGCGGCCGTACTGGTTCAAAGCATTGACCACGGCGTTGGTGCCGGAGAACGGCGCGTTGGGACGCAGCACGGAGACGCCCACCGAGCCACCGCCTGAAGAGAGCGAAGTCGGCGAGACGAAACTGACCGCGTACTTCGCGAGGCCGCCCTGGATACTGCTGAACACAACGTCGGCATTCATCCCGGCCTGCGTGCCGCGATTCAGCGCGATCTGGAGCGTGCGGACCCGGATCGCCACCTGCCGCGTCGAGATAGCGTTCTCATGCTTCAGGATGTCGCCCATCCG
The DNA here is from genome assembly GCF_029910215.1 of Paraburkholderia sp. D15. Classification (NCBI taxonomy): domain Bacteria; kingdom Pseudomonadati; phylum Pseudomonadota; class Betaproteobacteria; order Burkholderiales; family Burkholderiaceae; genus Paraburkholderia; species Paraburkholderia sp. D15. The sequence goes on from NZ_CP110397.1 coordinate 27,270, forward strand.
GTCGGCTGCCTCCTTCGTGTCGTACACCATCACGAGGCGGCTCTGCGGATTGACGACGACGCGCCCCATCGGCGAGCGCACGCGGTTCAGCTCCGCCTCGATGATCGCCATCTGGTCGAAGTCACCGGTGCGACCGGTCGAAGTGGTCGCGGAGAACGATCCCGTGTTTCCACCTGAGCCACCCGAGCTGCCGCTAGCCTGATTACCCGTTGTTGTATCCATGCCTTTTGACATGTCGGACTTGATCGACACCTTCCCGGGGATCGCGGCGATCTGGTACATGCGCGTAACGAAACGCGAAATGTTGATCGACGAGCCGTCGAACGACCAGTCGAGGCCGAGGTCATCGGACACGCCGCGCAGGTATTGGCCGACGCGACCGTTGAACGGTTGCGCGTAGACCGGCTCTTCGGACGTCTTTGCTAACTGGCCCTGAAACGCGCCCGTCGTTGCCTTACCGTCGCCGGCGGCCTCCCGCGGAATGAGAGCGTCACGGGGCACGAAGACGTCCGGACTCAGGTGAACCGGATAACCGGTGGCGCTGGACACGAGCGTGGCAATTTTTCTGAGCGTCAGGTTGGCCGGAAACGTGACGACCTTCTCGCGGAATACGGCGGGCAGACTCGCCTCGTACGCGACCGGGACCAGGCGGTCGCCGAGAAACGCGGTGGGTACGTCCTCGACGAGCGGCATGGATTGCGGCCCGTCGCCCATCGCGCTGGTCATCGTGCGGTTGGCCGCGTCATAGGCGCCGTTCACATCGGACTGGCTGACCGCGCAGCCTGCGATAACGAAGGTCGCGGCGATCGCCACGGCGGATCGCAACGGAATCGGGAACATGGTGTCAGTCCTTGCAGTTGGCCGCGCGCGCGACGACGCGGATGACCTTGTTGGTATGTCGGCACACACGGGTCGGCGTGCGCATGTGATTCGTGGCCTGCATCACCTGCGTGAGCACCGAGGTGAAGTCACCCGAGAACGTCGCGTTGAATTCGAGTGGAAGGTCGTCGTCGATCTTCCAGGCGAGCTGCCAGCCCTGCGTCTGCAGCCAACGATCGAGCGCGTTACGCAGATTGACGTCCTGCGGCGTGATCGAGAGCGTCAGATCGCCCGACGGTGCGGAGGGCGCGCCCGGCAGCACCACGGCGGTGACCGTGAGCGGTTGCGGTGTGCTCTGACCCGCAGACGCCAGCGGTTGCGTGACGTCCGCGGCGACCGACTGCGCGACGGGCATCGTTGCGGTCGCGGAGGTCGACAGGATCTGCCAGCCGTCATCGCTCTTCGGTGCTGGCGTGTCGGCGGCCGCACAACAGGACGCCGCCCCGGCAAGCGCGACCGCCCCGAGGATTTTCACAACGAACAAGGCCGGCCGGTGTGACGACATAGTGAAGTTGATGTCCATGATTCAGTGCCCTGCCCGCTGCAGGCGTCGGTAAATGGCGTTGGCGTAGACCAGCTGCTTGCCCGTCGAGCGCGCGTTGTACGCGCCGACCGCTTTCCAGGTCGGTCCGAACTCGCGGATGTTCGAAGCGAGAATCCAGGTGCCCACGTAGGCGTTCACGCACGCATTGAAGAGGTGCTCGCGCCGGATGCCGTAACGCGCGAGTTTCGGCAGCCACGAGGAATTGATCTGCATCAGCCCGATGTCCTCGGAACCATCGCTGTTTACGTTCACGGCGTTCGCGCGCATGCCCGATTCGTGCTGGGCGATCGCGCGCACGAGCTGCGTGCTGATATGTCGATACGTCGCCGCGTCGTCGAGACAGTCGGCGCGACACGTTGATGCAACTGACGTGATTGCCGTGACGGTGAGACCAGCGAGCAGCACAACGGACGCCCGGCGCGTCATGGCTGCGTCCCCGTTGCGGTAAGCGTCGCGCCGGCGGCACTCGCGCGCTCGGCGTACTTCACTTCGCGGCGCCTCGTCACGTTCACCGTATTACCATCGGCGGTAACGATGAACTGCTCGGCGGTGCCCTTGAACCGGTAGTAGCGGCCCTTCTGCTCGCCGGAGCCGAGGTGATGAACATCGGCCACGGTGACCTGCACAACCGAGTCGGCGAACTTGAAATAGGTCTCGCCGTCTTTGTCGAACACGGCTTCGAGGTGGGCTGCGCTGGTCGCGTCAAAGTCGTACACGGTCGAAGCCGTGCGCTCCACGTCGACGCTCGACGCGCCATCGGACACAACAAAGCGGGGCGTACGCTCGATCGTCATGACGTTCGTTGCGTCGTCCCATTTCTGGCGCAGCGACTGGCCATCGGGTGCCTTGAAGCTCAACGTCTTCGGAGGCTTCGCGGCAAACCGGATCTGCGTATGCGTGTCGTCGCCATCGCGGATCGCCTGCGCGCCGAAGTTCTGCGCAAGAAGGGAAACCTGCGGGGAAGCATTCGCGGGCGCAACGGCCGGTGTGGAGGTCGTGTTGTGTTCGCCGGCAGGATAATTAAGCGCCGCGGACTTAGGCGCGTCGCGGTGTAGCCTGACGTGCCGTGCGCCAAAGTCCACGTCCGCGTAAAGGCCCGACTGAGCCATCAACTGATCGAGCGCCTGAAGCCAGTTCTGACCCGGATGCGTTGCAAAGCCCGCCTGGCTGTTCAGATCCACATCTTTCTGTGCGGCGCCCGTCCAGCCCTGCGGGACTAGCGCCTTCACGAGATTGGCCACGGGCATCGTCGCCTTCAGTTCGCGCACCGGCTCGAGCGTGCCGTGGGCACCGATCAGCACGAGCCGGTTGGTGAAGCCGTCGAACGTCGCCGGCTGGTCGTCGCGCAGCGACGCGAGCGCACCGGTCCCACCGATGAAGTGATTGGCGCGGGTCCAGCGTGCGACCGCCGTACGTCCGGCGACCTTGTAGCTGATCGACTCGGGCGTGCCGTCAACGACGACGTACGGTCCTTCGCTGTGGCCGCCGTCGGCGGTGATAAGCTGCCCCGCGCGGGGCTGGATATAGGTCTTGCTGCCGTCGTTGAAGATCAGCGCCGGACGCTCGGTGATGCCACCGAGGATTTCATAGTCGAAGTCGAACGGATCAGTATTGGCGGCCGATACGGCCTGCGCTGCGAAAAGGCCAACTGCGACGAGGCCGAGACGGGCGATGACGTTAGGAGGAAGGCTGCGCATCAGAGGCCCGCGTCGATCTGTTTAAGGTTGCGCACGAAGCGCTGGAGGTACTGCTGCCCCGGCGTGGGATTGGCGCTGTGGTACCAGGCGATCGCCTTCGCAACGGAGTGCGTGCGGCGGTAGTTCTCGTTCAGGATGTCTTCCGCGACGCGGATGTTGGTCGCGGGCGCGAGCGCGTCCCACGGCGACGCGAAGCGTTGCCGGTGATAGCCCCAGTTGATCTGCATAATGCCGACATCGAAGTCGCTGCGCCCCGCGCCAATCAGAACTTGGATCGCCTGGTAGGCATCCTCGCGACTGCGGAAAAAAAGGCCTCGCCCCGCGACGTTCAGTGTCCACGGCCACGCGCGTCCGTTCAGTCCCGATTCGTTGAGCGCGATGCCCGCGAGCACCTTCGCGTCGACGCTGGTACGCATCAGGTCGAAGGGCGTGCGCGCGCTCGCACACGCCCATCCGCCCCGGCCTTCCGTGATCGCGGCCTGAGCGTCGTCGTCCAGATGCGCGGGTTGCAACCAGCCTTTTTCAACGAGTAGCTGGCGCAGCGCTACGGTTCGCGAGTCGATGTCGATGGTCATGCCGTGCTGAGGATCGCTCGACACAGCGCGCCCGACGAGCGGCGTCGCCCAGGCCGCGAACGCGTTGAGGCCGCAGTAGAAGACTGGGGTGCCATCGAGCGACGCGAGCTCGCGCGCGCGATCGCCGGCGAGGACATAGTTCACCGGGCTGATCACCGCTGCAATGGTCGCGGCGTGAGCGTTGCCAGCGACGCCGGCAACGCCGACAGCGCCGCACACCACGAGGGCCAGACACTGGAGCCTAATCACGATACGGCTCCAGATGAATTTCCCGGTTCACCTTGATCATGAAGCGTTTGCCCCAGTCGGTGGTGATCGTCGGCGGGATGTTCTGGTAGCGGCTCAATACGGACTGCGCGGTCGTCGCCGCGACCTGCCCCGCCGTGCTGCCGACCTGCGTCACACCGAGCGGGCCCGTCGTCGTCGACGAGTCGCCGCCGTTGAACTTACGCAGAAGGATCGCCGTGAGGAACGAGGTGCCGTAGATCTTGAGGAAGTGATTGTTGACGTCGCCGGAGAAACCTGTCCATCCGTTTGTATCAGCGCCCTGTGCCCCGTAGAGCGGAACCTGCTTGCCGTTGGGCAGGCGCATTTCGGTGGCAGCGACGAGGATGCTTTCCTGCCCTGGCTGGATGTCGCTCGCGTACGGCGCCGTGATCGTCGTGCCCTTCGGGATCATCAAACAATCGCCGCGGATGCTGTCGTACACATCTTCGTCAACGACAAGCGATGCCGTGCCGGGACGGTCCGAGTTGAGCGCCTCGATGGTGAGCACGGGGATGTGATGCGGCGGCGTCAGCGTGCAGCCGCGCGATTGTCCGACGAACCCGGCGCTCAGAAAGCCTTCGCCCGAAGCGGACTGCGTTTTCGCATCGCTGAGAAACTGGTTATCGCGAGCCTGAGACGACACGGGCGCGGCGGCGGCCTGTGCGCCAAACTTGCCGGCAAGCGCTGCCGCCTGCGCATTGGCCGCGCCCATTGCCGCCTGCTGCGCGGCCGCCTGCTGAAGCGCCATCTGCTGGGGCGTAAGCAGACCTGCGGGTCCCGAAGCGGACGCCTGCGCCGACTGATCCTTGATCTTTACACCCGGCCGGAAAATCGGTGACACATAGATCGCGTCCTCCTTCGCATCGGCGGATAGCTTCGAGACTTTCTGGTCGTTGACGAATCCATCGAGCGACAGCGACGGCTTCGACACGTCGGCTCTAGGCGTAGACGCAGCATTGGCCTTTGCTATTGCCTCCGCGCGGCGCGCCGCAGCCTGCTGGTCGGCGATGATCTTGTCGACGTCTTCGGTGTTGTTGGATTTATCTACCCCGTCGGCCGCTTTCGATGCCTTGAGGAGCCGCTGTTCCTCCGCGGCTTCGTTACTGGCCTTGACCTGATAGTAAAAGCCGATCGCGCCGATCGCGAGTGCTGCGATTGCGCCGACACCCAGGAGCGCGTTGCGCGGTGATTTGCCCTTTACGATCGTGGCCTGATCCGGCGTCGGTTGTCCGTTCTGGTTCGCCATGGTCGTTCTCAGAACCCGAAGATGCCGCGGCGGCCGCGAGTCACTTTCACCTCGTCGCTGCCGGCGCGCAGCACGATCTCGTTGGCCATCTGCTGAACGACGATGTACGGACCACGACGGATGAAGTTTGGCGTGATGACGTCGCCGTGGTCTTTCACGACGGGTACGGCAAACGGTGCGCCCGGCGGCAGGCGCAACCACACGAAGCGGCCGTCGTCAAAAACGGTTTCGGGTTTGAATGGCGCGGAGCCCGACACCATGTAGTCGAAATCGAGCTTGTCGGGTGAGACACCCAGCGGCCCGGAATCCGTTGACGAGCGCCCTGCCCCGTCATCAACCGCAGACGCACCATCGCCACCATCGCGCTCCTGACGCGCACGTACCTTGGCCATCAGTGACTGCGGGTAGCGGAACCGCACGGTTTGATAGAACAGGCCGCCCATCGGTGACGAGACGAGCGTCATGTCGTACTCGCGCTGATTCGTCGTGAGGTGCATCGTGTTGACGAGCCCGGGCTTCGTGGGTTTCAAGAAAACGTGGTTTGCGCCGTCGGTATCGACAACCCACTGAACCGAGTCGCCCAGCGCCGGATCCGCGACGAGAGATTCCCCTGACGCGAGCTCGATCGTGGTGGTCTTCAGGGGCGCCGTCATGATCTTGAAGATCTGGTCGCGGCTGTATGGGAAGACCGCCATGCGCGCATCGCCGGGCATCGTGATCGGGTCGGTGCCGCTGTTGTATGGATTGACCGGGCTCATCGGATCGCCGAGAAGATTCGCGATCTCCTGCGAGGCGGCCGAGGGCAAAACGCTGCTCTTTGCCGCGAACGAGGAAGTGCAGACAAGCAGACACGCAACGGCGCCGGCCAGCGAAGTGAGTCGATGGTGAGAGCGCGTCATGACGTCTTCTGCAGGTTGGTAAACGGATAGAAAATGCCGTACGGGTTCGACGTCAGGGCATCTTCCGCAGCGGGAGGAACAATCTGATATCGCCAGGTCAGCGCGTATTTCTGGACAACGGGTTTCGCTGTCGGGCTGTCAGTGGTACTCGTAGTGAACTCAACGATCGCCGTCGAATCCTCAAGCAGCGAGACATTGGTGACGCGAACCTCGCGCACGAGCTTCGGGTTAGTGGTGATCGCCTGGAAAGGCGCATCCTCCTTGAGCCACGCGCCGAACTGGTTGCGCGCGTTGCCGACCATCTGCGCCTTGACCGCGTTGATGTTGCGCGCCATGCGGGAGTTTTCGAGGCTGTCGGTCAACACCGGCTCGATGGTGAACCAGCGTTCGACCGAATCCTTCATGGACGTGCGCAGCGCCTGGTCCTCGGGCTTGTACGCAGCGAGTTGCGACACGACCGGATGGCCACCAGCGTCCGACGAAACACCATAGGCTTTGACAACGGACGGCGGCGGCTGACGGGTCCATACGGCGCCGCTCGCGATGAATGCCAGCACGAAGCACAAAAGTTTCCAGTGGTTCGCTTCGACGCGAAGGCGCGTGCCACGGTCGAAAATGATGCCCTCGGGGTCCTCTTGCGAGTAACCACCGGGAGCGGTCGAGAGCGCGATCTGTTTTTTGCTTCGAAGGAAACGCATGACGGACTATCCAATTGGGCCGACTCAATTGGAGCAGCGCCAAAGGTATAGTCCGAACGCTAAAGCGAGGCGATTTTCAGGCGCTTTCTAGATCCATCTCCATAGGGCTGTTTAGGTTTGGGCGAGCCCAACATGTTGGGCGCTCTTACCCGGAATGGGGCCGGATTCTGGCTGTCTTTCCGCCGAAAGCCGGTACTTTCAAGTGCTATAGCTCCGAATCAACATTGAATGTTGCACGCGTTGCGCAAATTCAGACTAGCTGACATACGGCGTATTTTTATTATTAATCATGCAGTTACGTGTCATGACGACGTGTATGAGAAACGGAAGTGCGCCCAACATGTTGGGCGCACTTCATCCGCAGCGAATAAGAGGCTTGGAATATTGACGACCGATTTGGAGAGTGGATCGATTTTCGCAACGCAGTGTCTTGACAGTCGGGTGGTATAGGATAGCCTGCAACCCTAGTTTCACCTTTTTAATAGATAAGGATGACGAATCAATATATTGCGTCGAATTGGCAGTGTGTGAAATCTGCAATGGACGCTCACGATGTGCTTCGAGAGCAAACGGCTTCTGCAGTCCGGCTTGGCTATTTTTACAGGGACTTGCTTGCATCTGGCCTGTGGACTTCCCAATCTGCGCTTTCCCGGGACATGGGTGTGTCCACATCCAAAATATCAAGAGCGTTGGCAGCCGCTCGGCTGCCAACGGAAGTTTTGAGGGCCTTCGACCATGGTGAGACAGTGACCTATCGACTGGCACACGCAATTAGCCTGCTCATCGTCGCTCTTGGTACGGACGTCGTTCGACGGCGGGCGACTCTGTTGCCGAAACTGCGAACGGTGACAGTCGAGGAATTCGTGTTGGCGGTGGTAACGGAGCCGTCTATGGGATCGAACAATGGGAAGATATCGTTGGTAGTGGACGAACCGTTGCAATCGATCCGAATTGAGGCCGCCTGTTTCGAGCAACTGCGAGCGCATGCGCACGAACTAGAGCGTTTTGTACAGCTGGCCGCTGATGTATTGGTTGCCAGCGATGGGGGATTTGTAACGGAGTCTAGATTCGCGGGCACGGCATGCCGGAAGGGTGAGCCTTAAAAGGGCCAATGCGCGTACGACCGTACCACGGTTTGACGGGCTGTCTATCTGACGGCGCGCCTGTGTTTAGATATTTAGAAGACCCTTTAACCGTTTACAAACCTTTAGGCTGGCTGAATCGATTACCTGGCGGGCGTTTGCGGAGGGATAGGTAGCCTTCTATAGGGGAAGAGGTAGTCGCTGATGGGGCAAAAGGTTTGTGGATATGGGAGAAGTGGTAACCACCGATGGGGCAAAAGGGTTGTGGATATGGGGGACAGGTAGTCATTTGTGGGGGTGCAAATGTTCCCTTGGTTTGGTAGCCGTCCATGGGATGCCGATTTGGTCGCCATCTATGGGAAGAACATCTCATGTAATAGGTCTGCCTTGCGCGGACGTCGTTCGTCATAGGTAGCTGTTTATGGGGCAAAGTGTAGGTAGCCGTTTATGGGGCAAACAATGGGGCTCCGTTGAACGCCGGTTGTGCCATCTCTTTCAATGGGCCAGTGCTGCTGTTAGATAAAGGTGGTGTTGGCAAAGGTAGCCTCGTATGGGAGGCCTTTTGGGTAGCCGTTTATGGGGATATCTACTCAACGTTGACAGTGATCGTTCCGGGGAAAGGTATCTGGTTATGGGGAACTACAACGTAGCCGTCTATGGGGAAATCAAGCCCTCCGTGGACACCATGTGCATCATTCAAGGCGGGATTTCTGCGCCACAGCCGAGCAGGTCCCATCGCTGGGTACCTTTTGTCCGTGTTTACACCAACTCCAGCAGGAATGGCCTTACATAGGTTGCCTTTTATGGGGGGCTTTCGCAGTTGATGGTTCCCAGCTATGGGAGCAAACTCGGGCATGGCCCCAATTTTTGAAGCTCGCACAATCAAACACTTATCGCGCCAACTTCGCGTATTGGCTTCAGTCGGCATTTCTACAGGTTGCATGACAAAACCTATAGGTATAAAGTCTTCTTATTTGATGGTTACCTAAGGCACGGCGATGGCACGGAAACGAGTCGGTGATCCCGCAGACAAACAGGTTTCATTGTTTCAAGCCAGCGAACCGCCGGACATTCTTCGGAAAGCGGTCCAAGCCATCCATATTGCGCCAAAGTCGGGCAAGCTCGGTTTGCAGCAGAGAAAGATGTTCAGCTCGCTGATCAAGAACGCTATCAAGCAAGACGCAGTTGAACCGGGTCGCATGAGCTATTCGATCACGATCGGTGCATTGTCCCAAGACAGCGGTTTGAACAGTAACAACACCCAGTACGTGAAGGAAACGGTCAATTCGCTAATTAGCACGGTTGTGAACTGGGACTATCTTGCTGCCGATAAGACGGCCGTTTGGAAGGCCTCAGGTTTGCTCGCTGGCGCAGAATTGCAGCACGCCGTTCTCAAATACAGTTTTTCCGATCAAATTCGCGGCGAGTTGCTCAGCCCTGAAATTTACGCACTGATCGACATGCGGATCGCGCGAGAGTTTCGGCGTGCGCATTCCTTGGCGCTCTGGGAAAACACGGTTCGTTATGAGGGCGTGGGACTAACAGCAAAGATTCCGCTGTCGAAGTTCCGAGATTTGATTCTTGGTCAGGACCGAAGCGCGCAGTCCTATCAGGAGTACAAGCTATTCAAGAGCAAGGTGCTGATGCCTTGCATACGCGAGGTCAACGAGATATCGGACCACGTCCTTGAGCTCGTCGAACATAAGGCTGGCCGTAGCGTTGAGGCTGTGCAGTTCAAGGTAACCAGGAAGTTGGACACCGAACTTAAAGACGAGCCCGACGGAAGAAACGAAGCGCTTGTGGATGAAGTTATTAAACTGGGAATTCCGCGCTCTGAGGCTCGAAAAATGCTTGCGCAGTACGGTGACCAGCGCGTGCGCTCAGCGTTAGCTTACGTAGCAAATCGCTCGACAAAGAAGAATGCGGCGCCTGTCGATAACGTTGCGGCGTATTTCAGAAAAGCGCTTTCGCACGGGTATGCCTTGCCCGACACGCCGACGCCCAAGCGGAAAGAGTCGGCGGTACCACCTCAAGGCAGACAGGCGCAAGTTCGTGACAAGTACCTTGTTCAAAAAATGTCCGAGGTGCGCGAGTATTTCAGAGAGCTGGAGATTGACGATCAGACGGGTTTGATTGGACGCTACAACGAGACCGTTGATGCGAAGAACCTCAAGCTTTCGCCGCCCAAAAAGCCTTCCAAACTTGCCGAGACGGGCTTTTTTCGCTGGCTAGTACTCGATACTTGGGGAGAGCCGAGCGCGGACGAACTCCTCGAATTCGTCCTCGCTGCCGAAAACTCGGACTAGGCCTGTCGCTAGCTCGTCGTGCCTCAATCGGCGCAAGCACGCGTCGATTCTATGAGCTGGCGATGCTCTGTTGTTCAACAGTTTCGGGAGCCTCCGCAAGCGCCTCTTTAGACAACTGCGACGTAATAAATTCGCGAACTAATCCTTCCAGTTGCGTGACGAGGAGTGTCTGCTGGTCTTCGTTTAGACCGGTCAGTTTCAACTCGGTCCGTCCGTCGCGGTAACGTTTGAGCGCGCCGACGTCACGGCCGTCGGCGGTGTGAAAAGTAACGTTGCCACTGTAGTGTGTCTTCGTTGCCCGGGGCGGCGAAGCGCCATCCAGTTTTTTCACATATTCCTCGAGACGTCGCACGGACATCTCACCCTGGACGACGCGTTCAAGGATGGACTCGGCTACATCGACATGGACGCGTTCGAAGATTAGCTTCACGTTGTACGCGTGCGCAAGGCCAATGCCGTCTGCGTCAGCCATTTGCTGAAGATAGTGCTTCTGTAATTTGCCGATAAGCAGGGTTTTGGACACTAGAGCTTTGCTGACTCCAAGGCTTTCAGCTAGCGCATCCTGAGTCTCAAATATGCCCTCCGAAAGCAGGCGAATCCACGCCACCGCGTCATCGAACACAGTCTGCTTGGTTCGATTCTTGTTAATACTACTGGCGCGAAGGTAAAGATCTTGGTCGCTTAGATCTGGGACGATTTCTGCGTCGATGGATGGTTCGCCCAGACTCTTTTTCGCGCGGAAGCGGAATTCTCCGTCGACAATGACGTACTTGCCCGGATGTCGATGATTGCGGGTAACCGTGATCGGAACGTGTTGTCCTTCTCGCTTGAGACGGACAGCCAAATCATCGATCGCCATCGGGCTGTAGAATTCGCGCGGGTTAAATGGGTTTGAAACGAGTTCATTCAACAGAATTCTTACTCGAGGCAACACTGCCGAGGCATTGGTACGGCTGCCATACGTGTTGGCGAGTGGGTTCCCTTCTATAGCTGCCCCTACCTGATCTGTCGGTTGATCTTTGGCGTGCAGAACGCCGGTCGCATCAAGGCGGCCGTCGACATCTGCTTTCTCGTTAGCAATACCTTTGCGAATAGACGCACCCAAGCCCAGTTTCGCTTTTGATGCTTGATTCTTGTTTGTCATCACGCCTCCATCAAGCCCTTAATCGCTAGGATTTCTCTTGCCACAGCGGTAATTTCGTCGCGAGCTTGCTTTGCTGTGCGCTGCCCTTTCACAGTAAAGACGGTCGCTCCGACGCCGATGGACGTCTTGTAGATCTCGCGCAAAGCAATGGTGCTATCAAGGATCGGATACGGATTGTCCTCTGCCATTGCGGCCCTCACCTCGGCGTAGCCTGTAGTTTTCGTATTCACGCGATTGAACACGATGCCGCAACTCTTGGGATCGCTGCCGATCGTTCTGCGCACGAGTTGAAGCATGCCGGTGGTGCTCCATGCGTCGAGCGCGGATGCATCCATCGGAACGAGCACAAAGTCTGAAGCAGCGATGGCGATCTCGGTGTTTTTGTCGTGCACGCTGGGCGGACAATCAACGATGACTAGATCGAAATTCTGAGCCATCCGTTTGATTTCACGCCCTAGATTCGCGCCTGCCGCAGCCAAATTGACTACTGTGAATGGATAGGGGACTTCCCCTGCCCCTGTCGCTCGAACTGAGGAGCTTTGCGAATCGGCATCAACGACGAGAACGCGGAGGTCCGGCTCGTCATCGCAATACGCACCCGCGAGGTTGAGGGTAATCGTAGTTTTTCCGCTTCCACCCTTCTGGTTTGCGACTGCAATGACTATTCCCATGCTCATCCTCCAAATAACATTCGCTCGATCATAATCGAAATTAATAAAATTAACAACGAAATAAAATTGGAAATAAATTACCTGATGCTGTCTACGCTTGCATGAATCAAGGAATAGTAGGTGGTCAACCCAAAGCGTACAAATTTTTTACATTAAATGCCATGTTTCGATGGGTGAATGAACCGAGGATCAATTGATCCTCGGTTCGTAAAAAATGGTGGTTTGCAGTAGGCGCTGTACGGCAAAAGTTAGTTTTCTTGATCGTAGCCGTTTTCCACGTGGAAACCGAGGACACCGGTTAGGCGATGGCGTTTTGTGGTGACCGTTCGTCGCTCGACATTGAGCGTGGTCGACCGATGGTGAGCAATTGATTTGGCGTGCAGATCGCGCTGGCCAGAAATGAAATTTGTCGAAGCAGTGATTTATCGTTTCCGTCATCGACGTCTCTGAGCTGATCTTTGAGTTGATTGGTCGATGCAACAAAGCGCTGGCTGCGAGAGCCTAATCTTTACTTGAGATCTTGGCTGCGCAGCGGGGTGTAACATTCAAGGACTGTCAGTTTCCACGTGGAAACTGACAGTCCTTTGAGATGTTCGAAAATGAGGGTCCACTCGCTCCTATGCGTAGATGGCTAACGCAGGTATATAGGTGGGAGGTCCGTTCGTTGGTAGCAGCCGGCGACTCGTTGTCAGTTTCGATAACGAGGTTGAACGCGTGGAGTTTAGATGGACTGCGGGCGCGGAGAATTGCCATTCGGCGTGTCAATCTGGTTTCCACGTGGAAACCAGGTGGAGTTTCATAAGCCGATGTCGTTGTCTCGGGATGTGGCAGGTGGTTTCAATTTTTTCAAACTCGCAAAGAGCGAGCTGGCTTCAGTTCAACGTCGGAGCATGGTTGGCCGACTCGCGGTGGTCAGTCTGCTGACAGACTCTCCATCGGCCGTTGACTGTCAGGAACGATTTCCTCGACTCAGTGCGATGTTATTGCCACCAACCGCTCGGCGGATTTTCTTGCAATGACCTATTGACGCAGCCAGAAAACTCGATAATGAGACACGTTTTTCCTCGTTTAGCGCTGAGGTCTTGTGTACGGACGTCTGAACGGTAGAGCGTAAGCTTGTTTCCACGTGGAAACTGATCTTTCCAAGCAGCCGATCTGTGAGCGCTGGCCACCGCCCTCGTTCGTCTAAAAAATAACCTGAACGTGTGAGGGGATACTGTTCGAGTATTCGACGGACGTCTGGGATCTTGGAATTAGCGGCTGCTCGTTGTGTCGCTGGGTATGCGATGCTTGGCACAGTATTTCAGTCGACGCCTGTCGCGCGAAGTATCAGGCCTGAGGAATTACATTGCTTTTACTGCATGAGGTCTTGGACCTGGTTGCGCATACTCCGGGTCACACGTATCGAGTAGAAGGGCTCAGGAAGTTGTGAAGGTCTAGTTGCTCTATTCCCGTGTATGCGACGTCGACAAGTCACGTACCATGCGCCAGTTTGTCTTTCGGCCACGGAAAATATCCCACAGCCTGTCTCACAAAGCGGAGTTGATTTCGATTCGGCGGAGCGGCAAGTTACTTGACTCGCTCAGTGATTCTTGGCCGAAACGTGAGTTGCGATTGATGAGTACAGACGGTGGTCGCACGCATTACCGGTCTCTTCCTCGGTCTTAGGGACGTGCTCAAGCCTACATGATGAGCTAGGAATCCAGTGTCTACATCGACCGCTCGATTCTCAGTTAGCGATTTAGGTTTGCCATATTGATAGTCCACGTGTCGCTGCGACCGAGTCATGGATCTTTGGTCTATCGGTTCTGCGAACGTCGTTGATAGGTTGAAATTCGTCCGCGAAAGTAGGATCGAGCCTGCGTTGCGTCTGTGAGTTCATTGGGCGGCGGGAGGGTAGGCGGGAAGATTTCTACTGCCGGCGGCCCCAGATGCTCGGGCTCACCTAGGGCAGTGGGCCTATCGCGTCATTCCGATGAGCCGGCCGACTCGCCGCGGAGCAGGCTTGCGGAGTTTCCACGTGGAAACCGCTTTAAGAAACACTGTAGTTCATAGCTTTGGGTTATCCCAGGTTGAGGGCTACTCTTGGTCCCGGCATCGCATACCCACGGGTAGAAAAAACTATCGTTACGTCGATTTTCCTTGAAATTTGGAAAATTTTTATGCTTGGTTCACTTCCGAAAAAAGATTGTGAAAAGTTGTATGGGAGTGCCAATCGCGTGAAGCACGCGGTTCGCGCTCGTGGCGCGGATCAGCGCCTTATATACTGAATTTACGGAGATCGTCCACGTTGCGCATTCGCGCCAATTGTTCTGCAAGGAAGCGGTGGTGTGCCGACCGCGCCTTCAGGTTGCGTTTAGTGAGAGATGGCTGGACGCGATGTCTTGCTGTTACTGTTTCAGACATTCGGAGGGGCGCGTTGACCTTGTAGTTGCCTCGGAGGGGAGGCATGAGCCGCAGTTAATCTACGAAGCGGTCAAAGCGCAAGATTGAGAGGGGGCGCCCAGCGCGTGTGTGTGGCCCGGCGATCGCGTCTTGCCGCTTGGCCAAGGCCGTATTGAACCGCGGAGACTTCCGGTCTCGACACCGTTGTTAGCGGGGATATCAATGACGGTCGCGGTTGTGCCACCCCCGAATGATCGGCCAGCGGGTGGCCCGTCTGCACGGCAGGCACATGGTTCTATCGCGGTCCGGTGCGGCCAGTCCTGTTTTTCGCATAGAGACGGCTGGTCTCACGCATGACGCGCTGCTTCTCGGCCTGGACGTAAATCGTAGTGGTCTGCAGGGACCGGTGCCCCAGGATTTTCTGTAGCACGTCAATCGGCACGTCCTCGGCCGCAGCTTGGGTTCCAAAGGTGTGCCGGAAAGCATGGGGAGACGTCGTCGCCAATTGCTTCATCTCGGCTTCGTTGAGGTCGGGCATCCCCGCGATGAGCCGCTTCATCGCCCAGCGGACCATCTTGTTCACCCCGTCCGGCGAATACGGTTCCGCCTCCGGACCGTCGTGCTTTCTGATCGCGAGGGGCGTCGGGGGCACGATGAGCGGGCTGATCAACGGGCCTGCGGACTCCGTGTCGAAATCTAGGCCGCGATCATGCCAATGCGCGCGGAGCGCGTCCACCGCTGCGGGGCTCACCGGCACAATTCTTTCGCGCCGGCGCTTGCCCAAAACCTTGAGCTGCCAGACCGGCGCGCCATCTTCACAGAACGTAGTCGGAGCCATGCCGTCACGGCGACATACCGTCAGTTCTTCGCGGCGCAGGCCCGAGTCGCCGCTCAGGAGTAGTGCGACCCGCACAATTCGCCAGTACGTCGCCGATGGCGGCAGACATTGCGCATCGATAAACGTTCGCAACCGATACCACAGCAAAGCGGGCAGGGCGCGCTCGAGCTGCAGGTCGGACTCACGTTCGATGATGACCGGATCCTTCACGACCTGCCATGGATTGCCTGCAAGATAGCGCACGTCGACGAGCCAAGCAAATGCCGCCCGCAGCGCGCGCACCGCGTATTTCTGGGTCTCGGCAGACATCTCGCTGGACGCGAACGGTCGCCAGCGCGACGAGCTGCGCGGCGCGCGTGGACCCACGAAGGCCAAGGGGGCCTTGAGAAAATCCTTGTACGCTTCGCAGTCGTCCACGAGGACTGCGCTCAGCGCCTTGCCGCGCACACAGACCGTCCACATCAGAAAGCGCTCGATTTCCTTGGTATAGCTGCGCAGCGTTTTTGGCTGGTCGCGGTACTGGTAAAGATACGAGCGGACCGCGTCGAGGTCGTTGCGGGCATGGATGTACGAAAACGCCGGTGCACGGTTGATGCCGTCCACACCCGAGAGCGAGGCGCGCAGCGCCATGCGTTCAAGTGGCACGACCGTCTGGCGATGGCCGCCAATCTCCACGATCTGGCTGTCGCTGGCCTTGAACGGTTCGGTCTCGTCGATGTCGCTTGCGACTCGCCGGCCGATCGACGCTTCGTGCCGACGCAGCCAGCTGACGATGCGTCGGGCGCGGCCTGGCCCGATCCTCCGGATGGCGCGCCACCAGCTCCCGCCGCGCCGGTTGCAGAAGTCGATAAGCTCGCCGACCGTTGCGATGCCGCCGGCCTTGAGCTGTAGTGCGACCATGGGTCGGAACCAGACACCCACTGCGTGATCGGCGGCGGGTTCCGCGACCGCCAGCCTGGCGGCTTCCTCGACCATCTTCAGGCTGATCGCAGAAAGACGGGCGCTTCCGTGCTTCCGGGTCGAGGCCTTCAGGTGGTCGGCGAGGACCGGTGAGCCGTGCTGAATCGCGAGGTCGACCAGATCGGCCTGCATCGCGCGCAGATGGCGTTCGACGCCAGTCGCCGTCGGCGCGTCGCCGTTCTCGTCCTCGGAAAAGTACAGGCGCGCGATCGTGGCTGCGGGCACGCGCTGCACGAAGGCGCGCAGCGCGGTGAAGTCGTTGCGGGTGTACTGTCGTAGCTGCTCAACGGCCTGCACCTGATTGGTCATCGCTTCTCCGGATCCCGTCAGTTCAGTGTGGGTTGGCCGCGACTTCGGGGGCCGAGGCTGGGCGAAGTACCTGCGGAACCGGCGACGGCATAGGCGGGAGGCGGCCCAGCGAATCGGCGTCGAGCGGGGGCAGCGGAGGCAGGGCGGTAGGTGGCCGGACTCCCGAAGGAGTGGAAGCCCCGGGGGACGTGGCGAGATCGTGGAATCGTTGGAGGTCGGCTGGGCTGAGCCTGACCGACCGAGGCGCGCCCTGCGGCGGCAGATCGTGTTCGTGTGCGGCGCGGCGCTGTTCGGCAATGGTCGTGGCCGCCGCCTGCATTGCACTGTCCAGCGTCGGCGCGCTCAGTTCCAGGTCGAGGGTAGCGTCCTCGTAGCGCGCCTTGATCAGATACGGCCCGTAGAGTTCGTCGTCGACGCCTTCGCTGTTGATACCGAGGCGGGTCAATGCGTTACGCCCATCCCGATCGTCGAGAACACGAATGGATGTCCCGTTACCAGGAAGAAGTGGATCGAGTTTTGCGGCGACGCGGTCACCATCGATGTCGCCCTGCTGCGCCAGGCCGGGGCCGAAACTGTAGGTCAGCGACTGTTCCTTCGCGTCCCGCGAAACCGTCGCAGTCGGGTCGAAGGGTGTATTCATCACGCAGTCGACATGCACCTGAACGTCGAAGAACGCGACTGTCCCGCGGGACTGCCCGATGTCGTAAAGCAGGTCGAGCAGCCTGGGGCTGGCGCCCATTCTGTCCTGTGGGCAGAACGTGTACCAGCCGGTAATCACCGGCATCGCCGCGTTGGACGGCTGCGCTGTGGCAGTTATTGCTGTTCCCGTCGGTGGGTGCCCGGATGCAACGAGGATCTCGCCTCGCCACTCGCGGAGTTGATCGACGAACGGATGCCAGCCACCGACCACAGTGACGATCGTGCCGATGACGGCGAACACGACGAATGGCCCGGAATTCGCGACACGCGCGGCCCAGCCCGGCCGCGTCTCTTGCTCCTCGCGCACCTTTTCCTCGGCGAGTTTGGCGGTGTCAACGTTCGCCGGAGACTGGAAATGATCGCGCCGGAGCAGGCTGTCGATCCGCGTGCGGTCGGCCTGAGTGCCGCCATCGAGGACGCTCGAGACCCGCGCATAGCAGGTGAAATCGGAGATGGCGCGCTTCAGTACCCGGCTTGTGATGTCGAGCGGGTCATCAAACACCCCCCAGACGATGAGCTTTTCCTGCCGGCGTCCCAGCTCCGACTCATACGGATATAGGAAGACGGCGACAGCGCCGGTTGGGCCCTGCGAGAGCACGAGCGCCGCACCGCGCTCGATCGCGAGTGCGCGGCTGCCAGGTATTCTTCCGACTGGATGCTGCCCGAAAAACAGCTGGATTGTTCGGTGCTCTCTGTTCTGACACACGTGAAGTCGTTCCGGATGGCCAGCGGCAAGTGCCTGTTGTTCTGCCGCCCGGAAATGACGCTCGATGCGCGTGGGATGAAGGGAAAGTTGCGGCACCTCCGATTGGCATCTTATTGAACGAGGCGCGGTTGCCACGGGCGCCGTCATCACTTTCGTTTCTGCGCGTCAGGAAGTGAAAGTCAGAAATGCCAGAGATCGGAAGAGAAAGTCTGAATTGTCGTATGCCGGCAGTCTGCGATCGAAGAACGTCGTTGTGAAACATACCTAATCAACGTCCCGATCCGAGGAGATCCAGCGCCAGTAGAGCTTTGATGGCAATCTGGCTAGTTTTTATTCCGATTGTTTCACGACGAGACGCGTTCCCGGACCGTCTGGTTCTCCGTAATGATCTAAAAGTGCATATACACTTTCTAGGAGCTAGAGAAATGTAGTAGGCAATACGTATTTTGTAGTGATGCGTCGATCGCGGAGAATTCGACGGCGCGGTGTTCGGAAGGGCGGATTACCGGGCGCTTTTGTACTAAAACATTATTTGGCAAACCGGAGCCCTGGCGATGATCGAACCACGTTTCGTGCAGGCAGTCAACAGCACGCGTCCGCACGGCGCGCATCGTTATGACGTGTTCGGGCCGAAGATTGGACGTCGGCTGACACTGTTCGGGCGGTGCGCGATGGATCTGTGGGTCCGCCTCGAAACGGATCCCCACGTGCTCGCATACTGCGAGAGACCTCTGCGTGTTCCGGACGTGAAGCCGGCGCGGCCCGTCGATTTCTGGGTCCGCACGCCTGACGAAGAGAGATTGTGCATTGTGCTGCGTCCCGCGGAGTCGAGTGCGGCCGATCGGGGGGACACTCTGTTTCCGGCATTCGAGAAATGGAGCAGGGTGTCTTCGATGCAGCTCGACCTCATTCATCCACAGCATCTGGACGATCCGCCGGCGTTGCGCGAGAACAGGATGACGATGCTGCATCACCTCGCGAGCACCCATTCGATTCCTGTCGGGGCGGTGATGCGCGGCGTGCTGGACCGATTTCATCACGGCCAGACTCTGGCTGAACTCGAGCGGAGGCTCGCGCCCGTCGACCCGATGCTCGTGCGCTCGGCGGTCTTCAGACTCGTGTTGCGCGGCGAGATACGATGTCCAGCACTTGCACTCGAGCCGTTGGGGGCGCACACCCGGCTGGAGCTGCCGTGAAAACGATCGCCTTCGGCGCGATGCGATTCGACCGCCGCTCCATTCCGCCGGATCTGATCGATGTCGGGCAATGGCCGGGCGCAGACGACAGTGCACTCTCCGACGAGGGGCGCGATCTGCTGCAACGCCGGATCCGGGCGATGACGTTGTTTGTCGATGGGCACACACCCCTACGCGAAATCAGCCGGGAAACCGGCATCGGTTTTAACGACCTGTATCGTGTCTTCGAGCGGTGCATCACGCAACACGAGGACGGTCGTATCTTCGGCTGCCGAGCGCTGATCCCTTATCAGCACACGCGACCCTATGATCGCCGCTCGCTGGTCAAGCCATCCCGTGAGAATGTAGCAAGTAACGCCAGCGGTGCCTTCACCCAATTGCTGCGGCGTTATCCGGACATCGCGCGCTGGATCGAACGCAAGGTCGCTGAACGAGGCAGGAAGCATGCGGAGTTGACCGAAGTGCACCGCCAGTTGTGGCGACTGCACGGAGGCTTTCTTGCGCAGTGCCGGCAGGCGGGCATTCAGGCACATGAATATCCATTCAACCAGAAATACCTCGGTGAGCGATCGCTTGCCACTTGCGCCCGCAGGCTGGCGAACCGGAATTTCGACGTGGCGGCTCGGGCAGCAGGCGCCCAGCAGATTGGCCATCGTTGGCGCGACGATCCCGAAGCCATGCGCAAACCGGCGACCTGTCCCTACGAGGTAGTCGAATTCGACGGTCACAAGGTCGACGTGCGCCTCACACTGCGCATTGATGACCCGTTTGGTTTTGAAACGCTGCTTGTGCTGCGCAGGATCTGGATCCTGCTGCTTCTCGACGTGGCAACGCGCGCCGTGATTGGCTATACGCTTTCGCTCGGCCGCGAATATAACAAGGACGACATTGCTGTGGCCCTGCAGGCCAGCCTGACGCCACACACAGAGCGCGCGTCGAAGATTCCGGCGCTGGTAGTCAGGCCGGGAGGTGGGTTCCCGTCCGCCGCCATTCCCGAAACGGCGTGGGCGTGCTGGGGCACGTTTCGTTTCGACGCGGCGAAGGCCCATTTCGCAAGCGCGACACTTGAGCGTCTGACCCAGGTCGTCGGCTGCGCGACCGACAACGGGCCACTGGGTCAGAAGAACGAACGTGCGTTGATCGAGCGCTTCTTTGATCAGCTCGCGTCGCATTTTGCCCACAGGTTGCCGGCTACCACGGGCAGCGATCCTCACGCAGTCGAACGGGCGCTCAACGATGTCGGCAGCAAAACCTCGCTGATGATGACCCTCGACGAGCTCGAGGATGTGATCGACGTGGTTCTGGCTAACTACAACGGCGAACCGCATGGGGGACTGGGCGGGCGTACCCCGCTGGAGGCCATGCAGTTCCTGCTCGCGAAAGGGGAGGGTCTATTGCGTACGCTACCGGTGGCCCGGCGCAGTACCTTGTGTCTGCTTCAGGAAGCTCGTGTTGTCACCATTCGCGGGAACGCGAGCCGCGGCGAGCGCCCGCACATCAATTTTGAACACGTGCGCTATGACAGCCGCGTGCTGTCGGGCATCGCGGGACTGATCGGCAAGCAGCTCCGCGTCTATTTCAACGTCAAGGATATGCGGCATCTGCACGCGTTCCATATGGACGGGTCTGAACTCGGTGTGCTGACCGCCGCGCGGCCCTGGTGTTTTACGCCACATTCGCTGCGCGTGCGGCAGGAAATCTTTTCACTGATTCACCAGAGAAAGCTGGCGGTCCGGGAGGGCAGCGATCCCGTTGGCGCGTGGTTTGCCTACAAGAAGGAACAAGCGCGAAGCCATACGCGCGACGCCAACGATCTGGCGCGCATGTTGGCGGACCGGGCAAAGTCGCATCAGGGATCGCTGCCGCCCGACGTCGCAGATGCGAGCGCAGCGGCGACCCGTGAAGCGCTGGTGACGGAGCCACCAGCGAAAACCACGCCACCGCCACCGTGGCTCACGAAAATCTTCACGTTCGGGTGACCGATGCCTGACTTGCTGCCACGTCCCGTTGATCCATCGGAACATCCGCTCGCGAACCAGACGTACATGGTGCTGGTGCCGACGCCGGCGATCGCGGCGATGTATGCACGCGTGCGCCAATGTATCCGGCGGGGCGTGGCGGGCGGCCTGATCTATGGGCACACGCGCTGGGGCAAAACATACGCGATCCGGTATTGCGTCCGACTTCTGCGTCTTGAGCTGCCTCGCGCGGCGGTCCTGACGATCGGCATGCCGCGCAATCCGTCGCGTTCGGAAGCCCTGTTTTTCGGCATGCTGCTGAAAGCGGCACAACATGAGCGCCCGGACAGCGGCACGGCGTTACAGCGCCGGCTGCGTCTCTATCACAAGCTGGCTGAACTGGTAGAACGCGCGGCTGGCAACAGACTGATCGTGTTCGTCGACGAGGCGCAGCGTCTGGAACTTGAGCACTACGAATGGTTGCGAGATGTGCAGGACGAACTGGAGCGTCGGGGCGTTCGGATGTTCACGTTTCTCGTCGGTCAACCGGGCATCCTTAACCGGAAGAGTTCGTTCCGGCAGAGCGTCGATACTTCGCAGATCGCGTCCCGTTTCATGATTGACGAGTTGCGCTTCGAAGGCTTCCGTTCTGCGGATGATCTGAAGATGTCCCTCGGCGCATATGACACGTCAACCTTTCCCGATCGCAGTGAGTGGCCCTATACGCGTTTTTTTCTGCAACGGTCATTCGATACCGGATTCCGCCTCGGAAAACAGCACGGGGTGTTGTGGGAGGCGTTCGATGCCGCGCATCGGCGCGCGCGGTTCGATTTCACGATGGAAATCCCGACGGAATATCTGGCCCGCACGGTGGAGATTGCGCTGACAGACAACATGCAGCACGACGCGGCAGACTTCGCGTTGAGCCCGGCCTGCTGGTCACAGGCGGCGGAGGAGTCGAACTTCGTCGCCGCACTTGAGGAGCTGCGTATCATCTTTGTCGACGAGGCCGCATACGGATCATGAAGCGCTTCCATATTCTCGTGCCCCACCCTGAACATGAATCGCCCGGGCTGTGGTGCTGGCGTGATGAATGGCACGCCACCGGGCAATCTGCGTTTGCGCTGCTCGCCAAATTTCAACGGCTCAACGCGCTGTCGTGCACCAGCCTCGCGGACTGTTTTGGCCGGCGCGAAGAGCGGCGGTCGGTATCTGGAAGCATCGATCTGCGCGACGCACGGCAATTTGATGTGCGGCGCCTGGCGGATGTGCTTCGCCTGCCGCTCGAAGACATCGCGCGCGCGTTCGTCATGCCTTCGCATCTGGCGCGCGTGATCGCGGTGCCAACGCTGCGCTGATGCGCTCGGTGCGCCCGGGAGGGCGTGCACCTGACAGTGTTCCAGTTGCGGACTTGCCGTTCCTGTCCCCTGCACCACACTCCGCTGGAGGAGTGTTGCTCACAGTGTGGCCTGGAGATTCCATTCCGGCTGAGACCCGACGTCTTCCGGGCGCCGTTTTCTTGTCCATCATGCGGCAGGCCGTGGATATTCCCGCCATGCGGCCTTGATGACCTACGAGTCGACGGTGCGTATCGGCGTCTGCTTTCGCGGTGGGCCGCCGGCCAGCGTCGTGTCCTACAAGGTGGTCCGCAAACGGATCCCATGGACGGCGTCTGGAACGTACGCCGTCCGGAGGAAAGGGAAGTGAGCGGGTATGCATCGTGTACGATGTTCCCTGACGCAACCGCGAGTGACGATGATCTTCTGACGGGAGCGCGCAGCTGCTACAAGGCCATCAGGCGCTGGGTCATGCGCGAGTACGGCGGCCAACATCACGTGTGCATTGCGTCGGCCACCCACCATCTACGCAGGCGGATGGATGGCCGCTCGACGCCGCCGTTCTGTCCGGTCGCACAGGCTGTGTTGCGGTGGCGCACGAAATGGGAAGGCTTTGGCGTTCCCGAGGCGCTGCTGCATCCACCGCTGCACGGTCCGCTCGGGATTGTCGTCTGGCTGTCGCGGTATGCGCCGATCGCGCCTGGCGAATGGAGCGAGTCAACGAGCCGATGGCTCACGCTACATCTGTTCGCAATCGCATGTCTCGACAGTTTTCGCACTTTCCTCCATGAATCGCAGCAGGCACGCAGTCACGAGCGCATTGTGTGGTGGCCGTATCCCGTCCATGACTTCCCGCAGCGCGAAGTGGTCGCGGGGGGCCGGGACCGGCCCGATGATCCAGCACGATTCCGGCTGATGCCGCTCCAGCTCAAGCGAGGTATCCGCGTTTTGCCCAGCACCACACCCGGCGGCCTTGCACATGAAAAACGTCATGCACGGCTTTTGTTCGCTATCGGAAATGCGGGCGACGGACCGGCTTCGTCTCTTTCGCCTCAACCTCCAGGGCACGTCAATCAGCCGACGGCACCGGGATACAGCGTTTCGGCTGTGCCGCCGCGATACGACGCTCGCCCGGGCTTCACCGTCGCGAACACCGTCGAAGGCGATCCGAAATCTGTTGTTGCCGTGTGAGTGTCAACGCAGGGTCCTCTCTGGAGAACGGAGTTGCCGCAAATTTTATGACGATCTGAAAAGCCTGTATGTAGCAAGCAAGCGAGTGCACTCGGGTAGCCCCTGGACCGATCGCCCAACCCCAATGGCTCATCGCTCGGCGGTGGTTGTTATGGACGACGAATGATATGTGCGTTGTTCGCGCTATCAAACAAAAAGTAGCTATGCTCAAGCCCGTGAAATCCATCCTCACCAGTCCAGCCGATGTTTTTCTTCCGTCTCCCGGTGACGGGTGTCGTCGTCGCTATGAAGATAGATGCTCGTTGTCGAAATCGATGCGTGTCCGAGGTTGTCTCGCACGAGTCGCAGATCGAGGTTGCCGTCGGCCATGTGAGAGCCGGCACTGTGCCTCAGCCAGTGTGCGGATGCGCGCTCCAGATGTACGGCACGCGCGGCATACTCTTCACCCCGAAGCCTTAATTTGTCGGCTGCGCCCGCAAAGATGCCTTTGATGATCGAGTGCAGCGCGGCCCGTGTGAGCGGCTTCATGGATTTGCCGAGCGGCAACACCAGTGGCGTGTCCTCGTGCGAGGACGGTAGCGGTGCGAGCCCGCGCGCGCGCCGGTAGCGCGTGAGTTCGACCATCATTTCGGCGGACGCGGGGACGAGTCGTTCCTTGTCACCTTTGCCAAGCACCTCCAGCCACCACCGTTCGTGCCCCTCGTTGTCACGCCGGCAGAAAAACTTGCCCATCGTGTTGCCACCGACCTCCGAGATCCGCAGGCCGCCCAGGTAGAGCAGGGTAAAGAGCCATCGGGCGCGCCAGTAACGTTCCTGTTCCCGATCGCTATCGCGGGGCAGGCCGTCGATATAGACCTTCACCTCCTGCCAGAGGTCGCGCTTCAGGTAGCGGGTGATGCGCGGCGCCTGTCGGCGGGACCGCTGGCGCGACAGGGACAGCGGGTTGCCGGCGAGGTAGCCCGCTTCGACAAGCCATGAGAACAGCGCATTGAGGATGACCATCGCCTGACGCTGGCTGGAGACTGCGAGCGGCCCGTAAAACGGTCGCCAGCGCGGATCGTGACGCGGAAACTTTCGCCCACCGTCTGACATCCAGCGCGAACGTGGTTGGGGCTCTCCAAGAAATACTTTGTAGGCAAGCAGGTCCTCGTGCGTGAGTGATGACAGAGGCTTGCCCAGTTGCATAATGGACCATAAGAGGAGTCGCTCAGCTTCCTTGCGATAATTGTCGAAAGTGGTCTTCGTATCGACAACGCGGGCCAGCCACGCGCGGATCGCGCTCAGGTCGTCAGCTGCGGTGATCTGCTGGCGACCGTTCGCCCGATTGATGCCGTGGCGACCGTCCAGGTCAGGCGGCAGGTCAAGCGCATCGAGCGGGCGTGGAGCGATCAGCTTGGTCGTCATGGTTTCATCGTGGAATGGGTAGGAGCATGTGTCCCCGCGATTGTCGCACGCGCGGAGGCAGTTTTGACACTACAGGCATAATGTCAAGATTGCGCTCAAAGGCGTGAGAAAAACGCCACACAGTTCTGGAAGTCTAGTCCGCCAGCGCGAATGCATGCGACCGACGCGCAATCTCCTATGTGCTTGCCGGCGAATCGTGGTTTCGCTCCTCAGAGAGCGGGGCGTCAGCGTTGCGGTATGAACGGTCGAGAATTCTGCCATACCGGCCGGGCGGCCTCTCTGATAACCTCGCTAGTTTTCGAGCCGAGGTGATATGAACAATAAAAGGCAGAAATCGTCGACGGACCGGCTGGATGCAATACCAAATACGAGCAGTCCAGCATTCACAGCAGGCAACGGGGTAACGCGGCCCTTCGACCGGTTTGCCAGCGCCGTCACCCGTATGGCCGGCTCACCCTAACCTTCGTGCTGGCCGCTCTCAATATCATCGTCGATCGTGACGGGGCCGGTCTTTCATTATTCTGACGGTTGGCAACCGGTTATCAACACTGGAACGACCATCGTAACTTTCCTGATGGTCTTCCTGATTCAGCAAAGTCAGAACACGACGGCTTGACAATTTTGCATGGTGAGCGACGTGGTCACTCTCCCTCCCGCTGCAGTACATCTGAAAGCATTGCCAAGCAGGTTGACAAAGACCTGCCGCAGTCGCATCTTGTCCCCAACGATCCGCACATAAGACTGGATCGCGCTTTTCAGCTCGATGTTGCGCTCGTCGGCGAGGAGGCGCATCTCAACAATAGCCGCAGTCAGGCAACCATCGAGCGCTCCCGGCCGCTTTCGCGCAGCGATTCCATTTGGGCAAAAGCGCTGCTTAACCCGTTGGCGTCCACGGATTCCGACCGACCTCACTATTCGATGTTGCCAGACTAATCAGTGCCATTAGCGATACGATAACCCGCAAAGCGGTCGGCGCTATTGTTCGAGGCATATCATCGGGATTGGCTGCGCCTGGCCTCCCAGGCTGCTGGTGAGCTCGGGGGATGTGTGTGACGTGACCGACTATGAAATCCGCCCGCTGGAATGCGTCATTGTAAACGATGCATCAGCTGATCTGCAGGTCAGACGGCCGTATCTCGACTGCGCGGGTCACCGGGCCGACGCGGCGAAATATTTACGGAGGCGGTCATGACTGGTCCCCTTTGCCGTTCGTTCAAATCCGCAGTACATTCCAGCCACCGTCTCGCCCAGTATGGCCGTTCCATTGACGACGCGGAGCGTTTTTACTGCATTTTCAGACTGGACGTGACGCCGACGGGCGCTCATGCGCACGAACTCGGGTGACGCGCTGCTGAGCTCAACCGCTGCGCTCAAGCGTGCCCCCGCAACGCGGGCAACGGGGCGTCGCGTCGCATACGCGTCAGCATCTGTGCCGGCGGCCGGCGCTTTTCACACGTGCTGCTGTTCCCGTCCGACGTGATGCGCGCACTCGGCTTTTAGAGCAACGCACTCGCCCGGCGCCGATCGAACCAATCGCTTGACATCATCGCGTTCAGGCACGCACCTCATGCCATTGATCATCGCCTTATCGCGTTCGCTCAGAGCACCGCCCGCAACTGGCATCGTGTTGCTTAAGTCGCGGAGAATGTGAACGGGTGTCCGAGGGACCATCGCGGATGGCGGACCGGATTCTTGAACTTGGCGCAGATAACGCCGGAAGCAGATCGAGGCAGGCGAGCTTGCAGAGTCAGCGCATAAGCGACGAGGCGGTCGATGCGGGTGCTTCGCTGCCGACGCATGACCGGTAACTTCCGGCAATTGAGGGACAGCGCCTATGCAAATTCCGTATAACTCGTCGCTTTTCGTCATGTAGCGGGTGTGAGAGGCGGGCACAATAATGGAAGCCTAGCCAACTCGATGCGGACTTTAGCCCGACCACACGTCGGCAATGTGTTACATGGGAAAGCCGATTGCCCAGCTACGCAATGCCGTCGAATAAAAATACATCTGGCATGGAGGCGTACCTAATGAATCAGAAACCCGACTACCGTAACGTCGGTTCTGGCGATCATCAATTCAGTGAACGACTAGGCGATCTGACCGTGTCAGGACGCAGGCGCGGCTTCAACGGCGGCGCAGGCGCTGCCGACCGACCGCTGATCGTTGCGCTGCACGGCGGCACTTATTCGTCTGCCTACTTCGACGTGCCAAGCTATTCACTCCTGGATCGATGTGCTTCGCTCGACCTGCCTGTCATCGCAATCGACCGGCCGGGCTATGGCGACACAACGCCGCTTGCATCGCACGACGCGACGGTTGCCAGGAATGCGGAGCAACTCGCCGATATTCTTGGCGCCGTCTGGGAACGTTACGGTCGCGGCCGCGCCGGCCTGTTCCTGATCGGACATTCAATTGGTGGCGCGATCACGGTGTCGATCGCCGCCAGACAACCGGCGTGGCCTCTCATCGGTATCGCCGTCTCAGGGGTAGGACTAGTCACGCCGCCCGAAAGCCTCGATCACTGGTCGGCATTGCCGGACATTCCGATGATAGATCTGCCCGCGCCGGTGAAGGATCAGGTCATGTTCGGCCCCGAGTGGACTTTCGCGCCGGACATGCCGGCTCGCAGCCACAGCGCCAACGCGCCGGTGCCGCGCGCGGAGTTGATCGATATCGTGACGACCTGGCACTCGAGTGTCAGAGACATCGCGAGTCGCGTTCAGGTGCCGGTGCATTACCGGCAAGCCGAGTTCGACCGTTTATGGATCACGGACGCGGATCAGGTCGCCGGTTTTGGCGCCGCTTTTTCCGCGTCACCCGTGGTCGATGCCGCGCTTTACAGGTCTGCCGGCCACTGCATCGACTTTCATCGTCTGGGCTTCGCTTTTCAACTCGATCAACTGGGTTTCGCGCTTCGCTGCGCAGTTCGGCCTGCGGGCTAGGACGAGGGTTGCGGCGGTGGTGCAGGGGGCGGCAGAGATACGTCTCTGCTCCCAACTCGTGCAGAGACATATCTCAAGAAAGGGCATCTTCGAGATAGAACGGATTCCTTATATATAACGTTACGGCCACGATGCATGCCACTGGAAGCTGCCATCAGCTTTCGACGGTAATCCGCAGCCTGTTACCGCGTAATGACGTTTTGTCAGAGTGACAAACGCGATCTAGTCGGAAACCCTGGCGTCGTCGAATTCGCTTGCACGAGCCCAAACCGGCTCCTAAGATTTGTCTCAAGTTTCGCAGTGACAAAAACGTCGTTATAAAAACAAGAGGCGCTTACAAAACCGGATCGCAGTTTAGCCGTGATGTGAAAAACCTCGCTGCGAAGCACGTAGATTAATAGTGACATAAACGTATACTATTGAAGGAGATGAAGATGGTCGAAGAAGCGATCGCGCTTGCCGAAGCCTACGTATCGGAAGAAACGGCTCACGAGCCGTGCTTGCAGGAATTGACCCGACGCGCCGAGGCTTTGCAGCCTTTGTTGTTCAAGAACGCCGCCGAGTCGGAAAAAAATCGCCGCGCCAGCGAAGAAAATATCCGTGCGATCGCCGAGGCTGGGCTTTTCCGTTTGATGGTGCCTAAGCGCTACGGTGGCTACGAAGGTACGGTCCGTTCGCATCTGGAAGTCTCTGCGGCACTCGGCGAGGCATGCGGCGGGACCGCGTGGGTGGTGGCGTTGACCAATGTCTGCGCGTGGTTCACCGGGCTGTTCCCGCAGAAAGCGCAGGATGAAGTGTTCGGCGCCAATGCCGATGCGCGAGTGTCGGGCGTCTTCACGCCATCCAAACAGTCGCGCCGCGTGGAAGGCGGACTCGTCATTTCCGGCAAATGGTATTTCTCGTCGGGCTCGCTGCATGCCGACTGGGCGATGGTCGGCGTGATCGAGCACGATCAGAACGGTGCGTTCAAGGCGCAGTATCTGGCACTGGTTCCGATGTCCGAACTTTCGATCGAGGACACGTGGTACACGGCCGGCATGCGCGCGTCAGGCAGCAACTGCATTGTCGGCAATGAAGTGTTCGTGCCCGAGCATCGGCTGATGGACATCATGGCGGCAGTGAAGGGCGTCTACCCGACCGAACGCACGGACGAGGCCAGCTATCGCGCGGCGTTCGTGCCGGTCGCCGCGCTGATTCTGACGGGACCGCAACTCGGCATGGGCCGTGGGGCGCTCAGGTATGTGATCGAGAAGGCGCCGCAGCGCGCGATTGCCTATACGTCGTTCGAGAAGCAGACGGATTCGACCGTGTTCCAGATGCAGATTGCCGATGCCGCGCTGAAGATCGATACGGCCGAGCTACGCGCGTTCCGCTCCGCCGATCAGATCGACGAAGCGGCCAGGCTCGGCGCGCAACTCGACTATCTGACGAAGGCCCGAGTTCGCGCGGACACTGGCCTCATCACGACGCTCATCACCGACGCGCTCAACGTGCTGCTGTCGGCCCACGGCGCAGGCAGCTTTGCCGAAAGCAGTCCAATGCAGCGCTGGTGGCGCGATTCGAACACCGCTGCGCGTCACGCGGTCGGCTTGCCGGCGATCGGCAACGAGGTCTACGGCAAGGCGCTTCTCGGTGTGGAAAACACGGTTACGCCGCTGGTGTGATCATGGCCGATACACATTCCTCTGAGCCTACTGGTTCGCTGGACCCGAAGCTCTTGCGCGCCACAATGGGCCTCTTCGCGACCGGCGTGACGGTTGTGACCTTTACTGCCGACGGTCAGCCTGCCGGAATGACCGCCAACGCGTTCATGTCCGTGTCGCTGGAACCTCCGCTCGTGCTCGTTTCCGTCAGAGCGAGTTCGCGGTTCAACGACTGGGTGCGAGAGGGCGTCCGCTACGGCATCAATTTTCTCGCCGAAGATCAGCGTGCGCTCAGCGGACATTTTGGTGGGCGCACTGTTGAAAATATGCAAGTGCCGTATTGCGAGCGAGATGGAACGCCTTTGATCGAAGGCAGCCTGGTCCACATCGTCGCGCGCACGGTGGACGTGCATCCCGCGGGCGACCATCTTCTGTATATCGGGGAAGTGGAGCACATCCGCTTCGGCGAACAGCGCAGGCCGTTGATTTTCTACAGCGGCAAATTTCAGCAGGTTCACACCCATGCGCCGATGATTTCCGCAAACGGCTGTATCGAGGGATGGTAGTAAGAGCGCGCGCTGCCACTCGCCGAAATGGGACAGCGTTAGGGCTTGCAGTCGCGGCAATTCGACAGGCACCGGTCGGATGCGTTTAGTCATGCGAAATATCACCGACTAGTTGAGCATGTGATCGGATCCTGAAAGCGGACAGCGGCGCGCAACTGGAGCGCACCAGCATGCGCGGCAACCACGACAATCGAGTACCGATATGAAGTCTGAATCTTATGAACTGTTGGAGACGGCAAACCTGCCGTCGGAGCAGGATTCCGATCGCGAGGAAACGACCGAATGGCTCGACGCGCTGGAAAGCGTAGCGCGCGCTGCAGGCGTGGACCGCGTGTCTTTCCTGTTGCAGCGGCTGGCAGAGCACGCGAGTCATCTCGGCGTGTCGCCCGCGGCACATCCGTATTCGCTGTATCAGAATACCATTGCGCTGGAAGATCAGCCCGCCTATCCCGGCGATCTGGCAATGGAGGAACGCATCACGTCCGTCATTCGCTGGAATGCACTCGCAATGGTCGCGAAGGCCAACAAGGCGTATGGTGAACTGGGCGGCCACATCGCCAGCTATGCGTCCGCAGCCGAAATCTTCGAAGTGGGCTTCAACCACTTCTTTAAAGCGGACAGTGAGACCGCGAAGGGCGATCTCGTCTATTTTCAGCCTCACTCGGCGCCGGGCGTCTACGCGCGCGCCTTTCTCGAAGGACGGCTCGACGAAGCGCATCTCGACCGTTATCGCCAGGAAGTAGACGGCGGCGGATTGTGCTCGTATCCGCATCCGTGGCTGATGCCCGAGTTCTGGCAGTTTCCCACGGGGTCGATGGGAATCGGCCCGATCAGTTCCATTTATCAGGCCCGTTTCCTGCGCTACCTCGAACATCGCGGCATTGCCCCGACCGAGGGGCGTCGCGTGTGGGGCGTATTCGGCGACGGCGAAATGGACGAGCCTGAGGCGATCGCTGCGCTTTCGCTCGCGGCGCGCGAACGGCTCGACAACCTGACCTTCGTGATCAACTGCAATTTGCAGCGGCTGGACGGCCCGGTTCGCGGCAATGGGCAAATCATTCAGGAGCTCGAATCGACTTTCAGCGGTGCCGGCTGGAACGTGATCAAGGTGGTGTGGGGATCCGACTGGGACGCGCTCTTCGCGCGAGATCATCAGCATGTGCTTTTGCGCCGTTTCGCTGCGACAGTAGATGGCCAATACCAGACGCTGGGCGCGAATGACGGCGCGTATAACCGCGCGCATTTCTTCGATCTCGATCCCGAATTGCAGGCGCTCGTGTCGCATATGTCGCCGGCCGAGATCGACGGGTTGCGGCGCGGCGGGCACGATTTCCGCAAACTGTATGCGGCGTTCGACGCCGCTTCGAAGCACCGCGGCAGGCCGACTGTCATTCTCGCGAAAACGAAGAAGGGCTTCGGCATGGGGCAGGCGGGCGAGTCGCGCAACACGTCGCATCAGCAGAAAAAGCTGGACGTGGACGCGCTCAAGGCGTTTCGCGACCGCTTTGCGTTGCCGCTCGACGACGCTGCGCTCGGCGACATGAGCTTCTATAAGCCGGCCGACGGAAGCCCCGAGCAGCGTTATCTTCACGAGCGCCGCGCGGCGTTGAATGGCTACATGCCGAAGCGGACCACGCATGCTCCGCCGGTCGCGGTGCCGCCGCTGGAGAGCTACGCGAAGTTTGCGCTGGAACCCGACGCGCGTGAAATCTCGACTACCACGGCGGTGGTGCGCCTGTTCACCAATCTGCTGAAGGACAAGGAGCTGGGTCCGCGTATCGTGCCGATCGTCGCGGACGAGGCACGCACGTTCGGCATGGCCAATCTGTTCCGTCAGGTCGGCATCTACTCGCCGCTGGGGCAGTTGTATGAACCGGAAGACGCCGGCTCGATGCTGTACTACAAGGAGTCGAAGGACGGCCAGCTGCTGGAGGAGGGAATCACCGAGGCGGGTGCCATTTCGTCATGGGTCGCCGCGGCGACCTCGTACAGTGTGAGCGGCGTGGCGATGCTGCCGTTCTACATCTACTACTCCATGTTCGGTTTTCAGCGCGTGGGCGACCTGATCTGGGCCGCCGCCGACCAGCGCGCGCGAGGTTTTCTGATCGGCGCGACCGCGGGACGCACGACACTGTCCGGCGAAGGTCTGCAGCACCAGGACGGCACGAGCCATCTGATCGCCTCGACGGTGCCCAATTGCCGGGCCTACGATCCCGCGTTTTCCAGCGAAGTCGCGGTGATCGTCGATCACGGCAGCCGTCGCATGCTCGAGGCGCAGCACGACGAGTTCTATTACCTGACGGTCACTAACGAGAACTACGCGCACGCGCCGCTCGACGCCGACGCGCATGCGGACGTTATCAAAGGAATGCGCCGATTCGGCGCGCGCGGGCCGCAAGACGTGCCAGCCGCGGTGCGTCTGCTCGGCTCGGGCGCGATCTTGCGCGAAGTCATCGCGGCGGCCGAGCTGCTCGCCGCCGACTGGGACGTTGCATCTGAAATCTGGAGCGTCACGAGCTTTTCGGAACTGGCACGCGACGCCCGCGGCGTCGAACGCGCTGCGCTGTTCGGAGCGGGGAGTGCGCCGCAGAGCCACGTGGCGCGCTGTCTCGCGGGCGATGCGCCAGTGGTCGCGGCGAGCGACTACGTGCGGGCGTATCCGCAGCTGATTGCATCGTATATCGACGCGCCTTACATCGCGCTCGGCACTGACGGCTTCGGGCGCAGTGATACGCGTCCCGCGCTGCGGCGCTTCTTCGAGGTCGATCGCTATCACATCGCGCTGGCGGCGCTCGCTTCGATAGATCGCGAGAAACATGCGCAGGCGCTGCGACGCTATGACATCGAAGCGGGCTCCGATGCGCCGTGGAATTGCTAGTTCATTCAATCGCAGCACGCTGACAGAAAGGATCGGACATGCAGCAGTTAAGGGTTCCTGATATTGGAGACTACAGGAATATTTCCGTGATCGACGTGCTGATCAGAGCCGGCGACACGATCGATGTCGAACAGTCGCTCATCACGCTCGAATCCGACAAGGCGACGATGGACGTCCCGAGCACCTTCGCGGGCACGATACGCGAAGTGCTGCTCAAACCCGGCGATGTCGTGTCGATGGGCAGCGTCATTGCGCACATCGAGTTCGCGGACGCGGCTTCGGGCGCGAGCGGTGACGCGAACGAGAGCACGAACGCAGCGCCGGCCGCGCCGCAGAGCGAGCCGGGAAAGGCGAGTGCCCTGCGGGATCGAGCGGCCAGCGAACCCCAGGCCGCCGCTGCTCCGGCCGCGCCAATCACGCCTGTTGAAGTGCCGACCATCGCGGCCGGCTCCGCATCCGCAAGCCGAGTGACTATCGCGGCGGGCCCGTCGGTGCGCAAACTGGCCCGCGAACTGGGTGTCGTGCTAACCGACGTGAAGCCCGGCGACCGCAATGCCCGCGTGCTTCGCGAAGACGTGCTGGCCCACGTCAAAGCCACGCTGGCGAGCTCGGCATCTGCGGTCGCTGCGGCTGTTGCATCATCGGACGGTCTCGATTTGCTGCCGTGGCCCGAAGTGGATTTCGCCAGGTTCGGCCCGGTCGAGCGAAACCCGCTCTCGCGCATCAAGCGCATCTCCGGCGGCAACCTGCATCGCAATTGGGTGCGCATTCCGCACGTCACCAATTTCGATCAGGCCGACATCACGGATCTGGAGGCGCTGCGCGTCACGCTCAATCGCGAGGCACGCGAGGGCAGCGCGAAGGTGACAGTGCTCGCGTTTCTGATCAAGGCGTGCGTGAGCGCGTTGCAGCGCTTTGCGCAATTCAACGTGAGCCTCGACGGTCAGGACCTCGTGCAAAAGCACTACTTCCATATTGGCTTTGCCGCGGATACGCCGAATGGTCTTGTCGTTCCGGTCATTCGCGACGCGGATCGCAAGGGCGTTGCGGCAATTGCGGAAGAAATGGCGGAACTCGCGAAAACCGCCCGCGCGGGCAAGCTCGCGGCCGCCCAGATGCAGGGTGGCTGCATGTCGATCTCGTCACTCGGCGGCATTGGCGGCACGCATTTCACGCCCATCATCAATGCGCCGGAAGTCGCGATTCTCGGTGTAGGCAAGGCCGAGACCAGACCGGTATGGAATGGCTCGGCGTTCGAGCCGCGCCTGGTTCTTCCGCTGTCGCTTTCGTGGGATCACCGCGCGGTCGACGGCGCGGAGGCCGGGCGTTTTCTTGCCTACCTCGCAGCATTGATGACCGACTTCCGTCGCGCGATGCTTTGACGCGACCCCCGGCAGCATCCTTCAACAACAAAGGAGACATGGCATGAGCACCACGCAGACATCGCACCCGACTCACCCATCCGCGCCGGGCGCAACGGACGCGCCGGCGCGCGTCGTGCCCTTCAAGATGGCTCATCTCGTCTACCGTTGCCGCCGTCGCGACGAAACGGTGGCCTGGTATCAGCAGCTCTTTCAGGCGAACATCGTGTTCAAGGACGATGTGCTGACGTTCATTACCTACGACGACGAACACCATCGGCTGGCGTTCTTCAACATGCCGGACATTCCGCCAAAGGGCGCGGACACGGCGGGCGCGCACCACGTCGCCTACAGTTTCCGTACGATCGGCGAGTTGCTCGCCACGTACGTGCGCCTCAAAGCCGTCGGCATTCTGCCGTACTGGTGCATCAATCACGGTCCGACCACATCGCTGTATTTCCGCGACCCCGAGGGCAACGACATCGAGTTCCAGGTGGACAACAACGACAACCCCGGCGCGTATTTCCGTTCGAAAGAATTTGCGCAGAACCCGATCGGCGTCGAATTCGATGCCGACGAGCTCGTGCTGATGTGGGAGGCCGGCGCGACCGATGCCGAACTATGCAAGGTCGGCACCGCCGCGACCGGCAAATGCAGCTTTTGATGACCGGAGCGTTTTGAGTGAAACTCGTGACATTTCTCCTGCCGGGAGACGTGCCGGCAACAGGTGTCGTTGTAGATGACGGGATAGTTCGGATAGCGAAGCACATTGCCGACGCGCCCGCAGACATGACCGGTCTCATCGAGGCGTGGCCGTCGTTCAGTGAGCGCGTGCGGCAATTGGCATCCAATACGCGCGCCGATATTGCGCTGGACGAGGTGACGCTGCTCGCGCCCGTGCTGCGGCCGCCCAAGATACTCGGTATCGGTTTGAACTACGCCGACCATCTCGCCGAGTCCGGCATGGCAAAGCCGGCGGATCAGCTATGGTTCGCAAAGATGTCCACATCGGCCGCCGGGCCGTTTGCAACGATCGAACTGCCGCGTGTGTCGGAACAGCTCGACTACGAGGCGGAGCTTGCATTCGTGATCGGCAAGCGCTGCCGGCACGTGTCGCGCGAGCGCGCTCGGGACGTGATCTTCGGCTATTGCGCGGCCAACGACGTCAGCGTGCGCGACTGGCAACTGCGTACTTCGCAATTTACGCTTGGCAAATCGTTCGACACGCATGCGCCGTTCGGCCCCTGGATCGTCACACCCGACGAGATCGCCGATCCGCACGAATTAGGCATTCGCTGTTTCGTGAACGGCCACAAACGGCAGGATTCGAATACCCGCGAATTGATTTTCGACTGCTTCGACCAGATCGAGCACCTGTCCAAGGTCATGACACTGGAACCGGGCGATGTGATTTTGTCGGGTACGCCGGGCGGTGTCGGGGTTGCCTACACCCCGCCGCGATGGTTGCGCGCCGGCGACCGCGTGAGAGTCGAGATCGATGGAATCGGTGCGATTGAAAACGTGGTGCGCGCCGAGTCGGATCACATCATTCATCAATAAAGGAGACGCTATGACCGAGGGATCGATCCAGCAGGAAATCGTTCGCCTGGAGCAGGCGCGCTGCCGTGCGCTTGTCGAAGCGGATATCGATTCGCTGGACAAACTGGTAGCGGAAGACGTCGTACACGTGCACGCGAATGGCAACGCGGACGACAAGGCGGCGTATCTGCGCATGGTCGAAAAGAATATTCGCTTTCTCGACGCAAGCCGCGAGAAACTCGACGTCAGGGTTTACGGCGAGTTTGCGGTCGCGACGGGCGCGCTGAATCAGACGATCGAGATGAAAGAGTCGGCGCAGCGAATTGTCCTGCATGTGATGACCACGCAGGTCTGGGCACGCCGCGCCGGCGCGTGGCAACAGGTGAGTTTCCAGGCCACCAATCTGTAGAAGCGCCTGGCGCCACGTTGGCCGCCCGGCTTTCGAATTCTGTCGAGGAAGCGAAAACGGGCGCCTTACATTGCAGTCCCAGCTCTTCACGCGAAACCGTTTCAGGGCGCACGGTTATGTGTGTCCAGCATAAGGCGCATTGATTTGGCATCTGCCGTGAGTTGCCGGATCGACAGACACTGCTATGGCTAGCAGGCGCGGCGGCTCGACGAATCACCCGGACGCCGCGCCTTTTACACAGTGGTCCTGTATCTCAAGACGCTGTATGAAAGTTAGCATGACTACATATAAGAGTGAGCGCAGTGTCTGTTCCGGCGCGCTCACGATGACTGGTTAAAAAATAAAATCAGGAGACGGCATGAAAAGGATCGCGTTCGCGGTATCGCTGTTGTGTTTCTCGCTCGCTGCTCACGCACAGGGCAGTGTCACGCTGTTTGGATTGCTCGACGAAGGGTTGACTTTCGTTACCGATGTAAAAGGCGGCAAGCAGTTCGCGCTGCAGGATTCCATCCAGTTTCCTAGCGTGATCGGCTTCCAGGGAAAAGAAGACCTGGGCGGCGGGACAACGGCGATTTTTTAGTTGATTTCGCAGATTAGTGTCAGCACGGGTGCATTTATTTCGCCGGGCACCATGTTCAACCGGACAGCGCTGGTCGGATTGAACAACCTCGACTACGGCAAGCTGACATTCGGCAATCTGTACAGCGTCATGATGGACAGTCTGGTGTTTGGCGGCTTCGACGCGGCGTTTACATACGGCGGTTTGTACAACCTGAGGCAAGGGCCGTTCGCGAAGCTCGGCATGCCGCAGAATCCGACAGGTTCGTTCGAATTCGATCAACTCGGTGCCGCCGGCATTCCGAATTCGGTCAAGTACGTATCGCCGATTTTTCACGGTGCCTCCGCGGCCGCGCAGTACAGCTTCGGCGGCGTAGCCGGAGCGTTTAATGCAAGCCGGGCGATGTCGTTCGCACTCAATTTCCAGGCCGCGAACCTGGCCGCCGCGCTGACCTACTTGGACCGGCGCTATCCGTCCATGAGCAACGGACTCGACGGCATTCGCAACTATGGCGCGGGTCTGAAATACAGCTTTTCCGACGTGACGGCGAGCGCCCTCTTCACGGAGACGCAGAACACGCTGAGCGGCGCGAAGATCTGGGTCGTGCAGGGGGGAGCCCAGCGCTGGTTCGGAACGGCGTGGCTGGTCGGCGCCAACTATCAATACATGAAAGGCAACGCGCAGCTGAGTCATAACAAGGCGAGCCAGGTGACGGCGGGTGTTCAGTACTGGGTTTCGAAGCGCACCGACGTGTATCTCAACGCCGTGTTTCAGCAGGCCGGCGGCGATGCGGGCGCGGACGCATGGATCAATGGTTTGTCGCCGTCGTCGTCATCGCGTCAAACGGCGCTGCGCATCGGGCTTGCCACGACTTTTTGACAGCGCTCGCGCGTACGGAGTGAATGTCTGCCGGCAAGCGATAACCAGAACCGCGCACCTACCTTACATGATCGAAGAAAACCATATCCAGACGAAAGTGCTTATCGTGGGAGCGGGGCCGACAGGGCTCGCGCTGGCGATCGAACTCGGCAGTCGTTCTATTCCATGCATTCTGATCGAACGGAATGACCGCGCCGGGCATGCGCCGCGCGCCAAAACCA
The DNA here is from genome assembly GCF_029910215.1 of Paraburkholderia sp. D15. Lineage (NCBI taxonomy): Bacteria > Pseudomonadati > Pseudomonadota > Betaproteobacteria > Burkholderiales > Burkholderiaceae > Paraburkholderia > Paraburkholderia sp. D15. The sequence continues at coordinate 65,258 of NZ_CP110397.1, forward strand.
CGAATGTGCGGACGAGAGAACATCTTCGGCGCTGGGGCATTGCCGACCGCCTGGCCGCCGCATCGCCGTTAGGGCTCGATTATCCTTCTCACATCCTGTTTGTCACGCGTCTCGGGGGTCATCGGCTTGCGAAGTTCGAGCATGTGCTCGACTGCAAGCCCGACAAGAATCCACATTTTTCCGAGCACGCGCAGTGGATTCCACAGTACCTGTTCGAGGAGGTGCTGAAGAACCACGCGCAGTCACTTCCTTGCGTGGATATTCGCTTTTCCACCGCATTTGAGTCGTTCGAGCAAAACGACGACGGTGTGCTCGCAACGATCCGCAGCCGCACGACCGGCGGCACGCAGACCGTGCATTGCGACTACCTGGTCGGCGCCGACGGCGCGCGCAGCATGGTTCGCGAACTGATCGGCGCGAAGATGTCGGGCACTTATGGCTTGTCAAGAAACTACAACATCGTTTTTCGCGCGCCCGGTCTTGCAACCGCGCACGACCACGGTCCCGGCATCATGTACTGGCAGGTCAACGCCGATGTACCGAGCCTGATCGGTCCAATGGACAAAGGCGACAAGTGGTTCTTCATGCCGACCAATGTGCCGAAGGATTTCAAACTGACCGATGACGAAGCGGCCGCGCTGATTCGCAAGGCGACCGGCATCGACCTTCCATACGAGGTGCTCAGTACCGACGAATGGGTGGCCAGCCGCCTGATCGCGGACAAGTACCGCGACCGGCGCGTTTTTCTCGCAGGCGATGCGTGTCATTTGCATCCGCCAATGGGCGGTTACGGAATGAACATGGGTGTCGCCGACGGCGTCGATCTTGGCTGGAAAATTGCGGCCGTGCTTGAGGGGTGGGGCGGCAGCGCGCTGCTTGACAGCTACGAAAGCGAGAGGCGGCCCGTCCATGGTTTCGTCATGGATGAAGCCGTCGCGAATCATTCGGTACTCGGCCCGCAACTCTTCCAGTCCGGGATCGAGGACGACACGCCCGAAGGCGAGCACGCCCGACTTGAAGCCGGCCAGCATATCCAGCAAGCGAAAGCCAGGGAATTCCTGAACCTGCGCGTGGTACTCGGCTATCACTACGGCGGCTCTGCGCTCGTGATGGAAGATGGCACCACAACGGCGCAACAGAACACCGCTGAGTACACTGCTTCGGCTCGTCCAGGAAGCCTCGCGCCGCACGCTTGGCTCGACGACGGTAGTTCGTTGTACGATGGATTTGGGAAGGGATTCACGTTATTGATTGCCGGCGAGGCCGACGCGCACGATCTCTCGCGAGCGGCCGCCAATGCCGCCGAAGCGGGCGTCCCGCTGGCCGTCCATGCGCCTGCGCACGAGGGCCTCGCGCAACTGTATGAAGCACGCTATGCGCTGATTCGTCCGGATCAGCACGTGGCCTGGCGCGGGAACGCGTGGCCAGAGGACGGCAAACAAGTGTTCTTGCGCGTGACGGGGCGCTGAAGTGACGCGCCGCGGGTTCTCTACAAACGGTTTGTCCGCAACGGGGCGCGCGGATGCGCAGGCCACGGCGTCTCCCTACGCGGCAACATCGAGACGGCTCGCGGCGCGCCGTAACAGGTCGCAAAGATATTCGCTTGCGGGCGTCGACGGAACACTGCTGCGCCGGACCAGCGACATCGGGGCGCCGGCGAGCGTCTCCTCTATTGGTATCGGCACCGTCAGATCGTTGGTGAGCGGAGAACCGAGCCATTGCTCGGGAACCATCACCAGCATGTCGGTGGAAAGAATCGCGGTGATCCAGCTGAGTGCCGACTCGGTCTGGAGTGCGAGCTTGGGAACCTTGAGCCCGCGCCCCGAAAAAACGCCGGCGAACTCTCGCTCTGCCTGTGACGTCACGGAGGTCGTGACCCAGCTCGCTTCCGTCAGTTGCGCAAGCGAACGCGCGCCCGCGAGCGGATGACCTTTGCGGGCCAGCACGACGCGTCTCGTCGCAAACAGAACTTCGAGCTGCAATCCGGGTGCGGTGCCGCTTTCGGGAGCCGGGCCCACGTAGAAATCGACCTGGCCGCTACGGATGCGCGCATCAATCGTCGGAAATACACCTTCGATGACGCGCAGTACGACGTTCGGATAACGTCGAACGAAAGTGCCTAGCGCTTCCTGCAGGAGTGTCAAATGCGCCATCGACGATACACAGGCGACAACCGTCCCGTGCACGGAGCCCTGCATTTGCTGAATTTCGTCGCGCGCGCGGCGCAGCTCGTTCATGGCGGTGCTCGCGCGGCGCACGAAGAGGTTGCCCATCGGCGTCAGTGCGGCGCCGGTCGCCTGTCGCTCGAGCAGGGGCGCGCCCATTTCCTTTTCGAGTTCTCGCACGCTGCGGCTCAACGCAGGTTGCGATACGCCGAGATATTTCGCGGCTGCGTTGATGCTGCCTTTCTCCGCAACCGCCAGCAGGTCGCGCAAATGATGCATCTTCATGGTATCTCGCAAGGTTCGCTGCAACAGGCTCGTTCGTCGCCATAAAAGTTCGCTGCAAGCCTACTGGTATTTGCCGCGTAATGAAATTGCGAATGACCCGAACGCGCACTCAGGAGATCGCACTTTTTTGCTTATGCCGCGCGAGCATAGCGATTCCGTTCTTCACATCTAGGCCCTTCGCGCGACGGGGCGCACAGTTCTTCGACGTGCGCTCCGAACCCGCGCTGCGCATGAAACCCGAAGTGGACGACATCAAGGAGCGGCTTTGCAGAACATCGAGAATTCCAGCGGCGCGTTGCGCAATCCAGCACCCGTTGCCACGTTATCTGTCCCTCGAACGCTGTTCGGCGCTAATGCAATTGCGTCGCTGCACAGCGAGCTCGCTGCGTTGGGCGTCGCGCGGCCGTTGCTCGTGACCGATCGCGGCGTCGTGCGAGCCGGGTTGGCCGCGCGGGCGCTCGCCGCATGCGGCGCGGAGGTCGTGATGTTCGACGGCGTGACGGAGAACCCGCTATTTGCAAATGTCGACGCAGGCGCCGCGCTGTATGCGCGGGAGCGTTGCGATGGCGTCGTTGCGTTGGGCGGCGGTTCCGTCATCGATACGGCGAAGCTGATTGCATTGCTGGCGACCAACGCGGGTTCCGTGGCCGACTACATGCGTGTGCCCGGCGTGGCCCATGTAGCGGGCGCCCCACTAATCGCGATACCGACCACAGCCGGTACGGGCAGCGAGGCGTCGGCGTCGGCGGGCATTCATCCCGACGCCGTTACGGCATCGGTCGGCATGACCTCGCGCTATCTCGTGCCGAGCGTCGCCATTCTCGATCCCGATCTGACGCTCAGTCTGCCGGCGCGTCTCACCGCGGCAACCGGCATCGACGCTTTGTCGCACTGCATCGAGGGTTATCTGTCGACGCAGAGCGTGCCGTTCGGCAAAGCGATTGCTCTGGACGGCATTGCCCGCGTAGCCGGCTCTTTGCGCCGCGCCGTGAGCGACGGCAGCGACGCCGACTCGCGCGCCGTCATGCTGAAAGCCGCATATGCCGGCGGCGTGTCGATAGGCATGGGGCTCGGGCCGGCACATGCCATCGCGCTGTCTTGCAGCGACCAGGGCTTCCACCACGGCACGTTGAGCGGAATCGGCCTCGTCGCCACGCTCGACTTCACGGCTGAACACGCGCCGGCGCAAGTCGCGCAGACCAGCGAAGCGTTCGGGGTGAACCGTGCCGTGACCCTGTCACAAGGCGTTGCGGCGTTGATGCGCGAACTGGGGCTGCCTGCGACGCTCGCGGAACTGGGCTACGTGCCGGCTGATCTGGGTGCGCTTGCGCAGGCGGCGCATGCGAGTCACTTCAATCTTCACGCGCCGGTTCGCCCCAGCGCGTCCGATTATCTGGCGATGCTGGAAATGTCGCTAAGGCCGAAATAGAGCCTTCCTTGCGCAAGAGGCAGTGCCGGGTCGATCGCGACGTCCCGACACTGACACGAAAAGAGACAGTCCAATAAAAAAACGGAGACACCATGTTCGACGATCAAATTGACAATCGGCGCGTGAGCGGCCGGCAGTTGTTGACCTACGCCCTATGCCTGACCGTGTTGATCATCGACGGGATGGATGCGCAATTGCTCGCCTTCGCGAGTCCCGTTCTGCTTGCGCAATGGCACATCACCAAGGCGCATCTCGCGCCCGCGATGGCGGCCGCGCTGGTCGGCATGGCGGCCGGCGCAACTGCGGGCGGCCTCGCCGCTGACCGCTTCGGCTGCCGTCGCACGCTGAGCGCAGCGGTCGTGGCGTTCGGCGCGACCACGCTGGCATCGGCATTTGCAAACGGAGTGACGCAACTGGTCGTGCTGCGTTTTCTGTCGGGCATCGGTTTCGGCGTTGCCGTGCCGACCGCGATGGCGCTCGTGTCCGAGTGGAGTCCGCGCAAGCGGCGCGGGCAACTGGTTCTGCTGATGTCGGTCGGAACCATGCTCGGCGGCACGCTGGGCGGCCTGCTCGCCGCGTGGCTGATTCCTGCGTTCGGGTGGCGCAGCCTCTTCGTGGTGAGCGGAGGCTTCACGGTGGTCGCTGCCGTATTGGGCGTACTTTATCTGCCGAAATCGTTGGCCTTTTTGCTGCGCAAGGCGCGCCCGGACGAAGCGCTTGCATGGCTCAGGCGAATTCTCGCAGGCGATATCGGCGCGATGCCTGCCGCGCGCGAGCGGCCCGGACTCAATGCTTCGATGCCGGAAGCGGGCGGGCGCCTGCTGTCGCCGTCCAATCTGCGTGTGAACGCCGGTTTGTGGACCGCATTCTTCACGCTGTCATATGCTGCTTACGCCTATGTGAGCTGGACGCCGCGATGCTCGTCGGTGCCGGCTTCGATCTGCAAGGCGCGATTCGTTGCACGTCGATCTATACGTTTTCAGCGGTGCTCGGCGTGCTCGTGTCCGGGGTCATGCTGCCGCGCGTCGGATCGCGCGGCCTGCTGGTGATTTCGATCGTTATGACCGCTGGCGCGACCATTGCATTTCCGAGTCTGCTGCCCGGCGGCCTGAGCACGGCGACGGCTGTGAAAATCGCCATGTTTCTCGCTGGTTTTGGCGGAGGCATGTCGCAATCGACCATCTACGCGCTCGCCGCCACGGCCTATCCTGCCGGCTATCGCGCGACGGCGCTCGGTGTATGCGTCGGCATTAGCCGCGTGGGCGGAATCGTCAGCACGTCGAGCGGCGGCATTCTGCTCGAGGCGAGTGGAGTGAGCGCCGCGCTGTACTTCACGATTCTTGCGTGCATGCTCGCGATCGGCCTGGCCGGGCTTGCCGTCATGAACCGACATATCGTCCGCCGCAGCGCCGCATGTGAATACGTGCCTTCGTGACCAATACATAAAGGCACCGTGCCCTCGCGTTTCGGATGACGTTTTTGTCATGCTTGCATGAAGACAGCGCCGTCTCGTCCATGCAAGATAACCAGACATACTTGACGTTCTTTCCCGCCGATGAATAGAATCGGCTGTCATTATGACATTGCGTCGTTGTGGCACGTGCCCGTCGGCTCGTCGGCGGATCAATGCGGAGAGACGTTGTGATCGATCATCGTACGAAGGTCGCCGAGAAAAAGCGCGTGCTGATGCGCGCGCGGCTGCTCGACGCCGCCATGCGCGTGTTTGCCGAACACTCGGGGCCGCCGCCCGTGATAGACGACGTGATTCGCGAGGCGAAAGTGTCGCGCGGCACGTTCTACAAGTACTTCGATTCACTCGAGCAGGTGCTGGTCGCGATCGGGCAGGAACTGAGCAACCAGATGACCACCGACATCATGCCCGTGTACGGCGTGCTGAGTGAACCGTGGCAACGCGCGGCGGTCGGCTTCCGGCTGTTCCTCGTGCGTGCGCTTCTGGATCGCAAATGGGCCGGCTTCGTCAGCCGCGTGGACGTGTGGCCGCATCACACGCTGGTTGCGCAGAACATGGCGGCGGATCTGGAGCGCGGTAAAGCCGCCGGACAATTTTCGTTCGACCGCGTCGAGGTGGCGACGGACTTCCTGATGGGCGCATCCGCACACGGCATTCAAACGATCCGCCAAGGCGTGGCGGACCCCAATGCGTATATGGACGCGAGCGTCAGAATGGCCCTCGCCAGCCTGGGTTGCAAAAAGAAAATTTGCGACGAGGGCGTCGCGTTTTCGTATTCGTATCTGAAAGCGTGGGCTTGCGGCGATCTGACTGCGAACAAGCCGTTATGGGCTCTCAATATGAATTCGAAAGACGGCCGTCTGTTTCTATCGCACGAACCAGTCGCGAACGCGTGAACCGGCGCGCCCGCGCCGACCCTTCGCACGTCTTCACGCCAGACCCAGCCACGCAACCGCGTTTCGCCAGCGCAACGCTTCCTCAACGGCCTCGCCCAGACCGAGCGATGCCACGCGCGCCACCGGATCGGCATCCATGATCGCGAACGGGTAGTCGGTGCCCACCATCACGCGATCGTCGCCCACCATGTCGATGAGCGACCGAATCGCGGTGGCGCTGTACAGCAGGTCGTCGTAGTAAAGGGCGCGCGCCGCATCGACGGGTGCAACGGGAATTGACTCGCGCAAAGCCCGCTGACATTCCCACGAGTACTGCATGCGCGGCAACAGTGCCTGGATTGCTCCACCGCCGTGGCTCAACGCAATGCGCAAGCGAGGGAACCGCGTCAGCAGCCCGCCGGTGATGATCGAAGCCGCCGCAAGGCCGATCTCGCCAGGAAACGCGACGATCTGTTCCAAAGAGGCCGGTCCGACGAGCCGATCCATGCCGGCCGGACGCAGCGGATGCACGAAGATCGCCGCGCCGTGCGCCTCGGCCGCCTCGAAGAACGGCCAGAAACGCGGATCGCCGATCGGCACGCCGTTCACATTGCTGCCCACTTCGATGCCCGCCAGTCCCAGCGGGCCGACCGCGAATGCGAGTTCCGCGATGGCCCGGTCGAGGTCTTGCAAGGGCGCCGCGCCGAGCGCGCTGAATCGGTCAGGCGCGTGCGCGACCATGTTCGCGAGCGTCTCGTTCAGATAGCGCGAGAGCATCGCGCCGTCTTCGGCATCGAGCCAATACGAGAGCAATTCGGGCATGGGAGACAGCACATGGCGCGTGATGCCGAGCCGCTCCATGTCCGCGCTTCGCACGCCGGTGTCCCACGCCTGATTCGACACCGTCCGATACACGTTTCCCGAAATCATCACGTGCCGGTGGCATGGCTGCGCCTCGCGCATCGACGGCCAAGCCGCGTCGGGCCGCTTGCCCGCATAGGCCGGGAAATCGTGCGGAATGACGTGAGTATGAACGTCGATGCAACCGCAGCATGTGCGCTGACCGGCGGTATTCATTCGGGTATCTCCTGGTGATTTATACGCACTTAAACGGTTGCAAAACCAACCATTCTCGGTTTTAATTCAATCACTGATTGGTTGCTTTTGCAATAGTTTTGGAGCGTTGAAAATGACATTGACTTCAAGCGTCCTGGAACGCCGGGCCGCGCCCCCTTCTGTTCTTCCCGCCGACGACGACAGCCAGTTCGCACGTCTGATGAATGCTGCCACCGAACTGCGCACGGTGGTGGCGCAGCGCGCGCGGCAGACAGAGGTGGACCGCCGTGTATCGGCCGAAATCACGCAGATAATGAAAGAAGCGGGGCTTTACCGGGTCGTGCAGCCCCGGCGTTTCGGCGGTTACGAACTGAGCCTCGAAAACTTGCGCCAGCTTGCGTTCGAAATCGGCCGTGGCTGCACTTCCACAGGCTGGTGCTATGGATTGAGCGCGGCGGCCTCGTGGGTGCTCGGCATGTTCCCCGAACAGGCGCAGCAGGACGTGTGGGGCTGCGCTCCCGACGCGCTGCTCGCGTCGTGCATTGCGCCGACCGGCAAAGCCGTTCCAACGGACGGCGGCTACCTGCTGAAGGGCCGCTGGAGCTTCGGCAGCAACAGCGACAACGCGCAATGGCTGTCGCTGGGCGCGATGGTCGAGCAGGCCGAGGGTGCCACGCCGCGCCCGATTTTTCTGCTCGTCCCGCAAGGCGAATACCGGATCGTCGATACGTGGCATACGGTCGGCCTCGCGGGCACGGGCAGCAAGGACATTGCGATCGACACCGAAGTGTTCGTTCCGGCGCATCGCTGCGTGGCATTCGCCGAGGTCCTCGACCAGCAGGCGCCGGGCGCGGAACTCCACGAGTCGGCGCTGTACCGCGTGCCGTTTTTGAGCGGGTTTCCGCCGCTGCTCGCCAATCCCGCCGTCGCGGCCTTGCGAGGCGCGATTGATGAGTTCGTGGCGAGCATTGCCGCGCGCTCCACGCGTGGCGCGTTCGCGGGCGGTGGCGCCTCGATTGCGCAGTTCGGACATGTGCAGTCGGCCGTGGCTCACGCTGAGGCGGCGGTGGATGCCGCGCAACTCATCCTGCAACGCGATCTGCAGCTGGCGACCGGTCTCGTTGCCGGCGGCGCGAAGCTGAGCGCGGAGCAACGCATCACGCTGCGTCGCGGCCATGCATACACCGTGCGGCTTTGCGTCGAGGCGATCAACGGTTTGTATGACGTAGTGGGCGGCACCGGCATCCAGCTCGACAACGGAGTGCAGCGCGCGTGGCGCGATATCAACGCGGTCGCGCATCACATCAGCGTGAACTGGCAGGCGGTGTCCACGATGTACGGACAGATGCGCCTCGGCTTGCCGCCGCGCGGCCAGTACTGAAGGAGATCGACGATGGTCCGATACCGGAAACTGGGACGGGTCGAGTTGAACGTGACCTCGCTCGACCGCGCTCGCCGCTTCTACGAAGAGGTGGCGGGACTGCAATACGTGGAGACGGGCGCCAATGGCGAAATACGTCTGCGCTGCGATCACGATCACCACAGCATCGAGCTTCATGAGTCGAGCGAGGCCGGCTTGCGCTGCGCCGGGTTCATGCTCGAGGACGCGTCGCAATTCGAGCCGCTTATCGAACGCCTCGTGCAGGCCGGGCTCGACGTACACGAAACCGACGAGGCGACGTGCCGCTCGCGCGCCCAGCTTCGCGCGGTGCGGGTATTCGAACCGCTCGTCGGGGCCACCGTGGAGTTCTATGTGCCACTGGCAGACTCCGCGCGCCCGTTCCAACCGACGGTGACACGCATCCAGCGGCTCGGCCACGTCGTGTTCAACACGCCCGATGCTGCGCGCGCCGTCGCTTTCTGGCGCGACGTGCTGAATTTCAAGGAGTCCGATTCAGTCGGCGAATTCATCACGTTCATGCGCTGCTGGCCGAATCCTTATCACCACGGTATCGGCATCGCAAAGTTCGAGCGTCATTGCCTTCATCACGTGAATTACATGGTGACGGAGATCGACGACATCGGCCGCGCGCTGTCGCGCCTGAAGGCTGCCAACTCGGACGTGGTGTTCGGACCGGGCCGGCATCCCGCGTCGGATAGCGTGTTCCTGTACTTCCTCGATCCCGACGGCCTGACGATGGAATACAGCTTCGGCATGGAAGCGTTTCCCGAGGCGTTTCCGCGTCCGCCACGGCGCATCGAGCCGTCGCCGGTTTCGCTCGACTACTGGGGATCGAGGCGCGATCCGCGCTGCTTCACGGGCGCCGGCGCCAATGCTGTGCCTGACTTCGTCGAGGAAAAATCATGAGCACGCCGACTGTGGATAGCCGCGAATTGCGCAATGCGATGGGCCGTTTCGCCACTGGAGTCTGCATTGTCACGACGCGCACCGCCGATGGCCGTAAGGCCGCGCTGACGGTCAATTCGTTCTGCTCGGTTTCACTCGATCCGCCGCTGGTCGCGTGGTATCTGAACGACCGCGCGCCGAGCTTGCCGGTGTTTCGCGAGTCGGGCTATTTTGCGGTGCACATTCTCGCCGCCGGTCAGCAGCATCTGGCGAGTCATTTCGCGCGCCCCTCGGAAGACAAGTTCGCGTCCATCGGCGCACGCCTGGAAACCGGCCTCGGCGACGTGCCGGTGCTCGGCGACACACTCGCGCGCTTCGAATGCCGGACGACGTCCATCGAGCCCTACGGTGACCATGTGATGATTCTCGGCCACGTGGAGCGCTTTTCGTACGGCAGCGAGTCGCCGTTGCTGTTTCATGCGGGACGTTTCATCGAGCACGGCACGAGTGCATGACAACGCGAAGTGGTCCGCGCGACCGCGCGGACCGGCGACGATAACAAAGTATCTGGAGACAATCGTGCGAGGTATGTTTGCAAATCGATGGTGGATCGTATTCGGCTCGGTCCTCGGGCTGATCGTCGGTAACGTCACCGTCCTGCAGTTCTCGGCTTCGGTGTTGATGAAGCCCATCATGGCGGAATTCGGCTGGAATCGCGGCATGGTGTCGGCCGCGGTCATGCTCGGCTCGATCTGCGCCGCGCTCGCCACGCCCATCGCCGGCAAGCTGATGGACCGTCACGGCATCAAGCGGATCACGCTCGCGGCGATCACGCTGTTCGCGCTCGCCATCGCGTCGATGTCGCTCGCGCCGGCCGTGCCCGTTGTGTTTCTCGCGATGTTCTCTCTCGTTGGTCTGTTCAGCGCGGGACAGGCGCCGCTTCCGTATGCGAAGGCGATTGCCGCGTCGTTCGACCGGCGGCGCGGGCTCGCGATGGGCCTCGCCATGACCGGTGTCGGACTGGGCGCGGCGTTCGTGCCGCGTCTCACGCAGGTGTACCTCGAAAGATTCGGCTGGCGCGATGCGTATGTGGCGGTGGGGTTGACGGTGTTTGCCGTTGCATTCTTCGCCGTCGCGCTGTTTATCGGCGACGCGGGCGGTGTCGGCGCCACACGACGCACCGCACAGACGTCGGCGCGAGCGAGCATGCTGCCTGGCGTGGATGCACGCGAGGCTTTGCGCAGTCCGCAGTTCTGGAAACTCGCGGTGGTTTTCCTGTGCATACCGATCGTTGCCAACGGAACCATCACTCACCTCGTGCCGCTATTGACCGATCGCGGCATCGCAGCCGACCGGGCAGTGATGGCGTTCTCGGGCATCGGCGCGTCGCTGATCGTGGGGCGTCTGCTGTGCGGCTTTTTGCTCGACCGGTTCTTCGGTCCTCACGTTGCGATCGCGTTCGTCGTGTTGCCGGCAATCGGCGTCCTCACGCTGCTCGCCAGCAACGACGCCGCGCTCACCACGCTGGGCGCCGTGCTGGTCGGTCTGGGGCTGGGCGCCGAAGTGGACCTGATCGCCTATCTGCAAAGCCGCTACTTCGGGTTGCGCGCGTTCGGCCAGATCTACGGCTACCTGTTCGCGGTGTTTACCGTCGGCAGCGGACTGGGGCCGTTCGTGATGGGCGCGGCCTACGACGCGACCGGCTCTTATCGTCCCGCCTTGACCGCGTTCCTCGTTCTGCTCGCATGCGCCTCATTGCTGCTGCTGCGCATGCCGCGCCGCTATCCGTTTCCCGTCATGGCTGATCGCAACGAGCGGGTCGAGGAAGACCCGTCGCCGGCCAGCATTGCTTAACCCATTCCTTCGTTCTCGCCCATCTCACCCATGAAACTAGTCACATACCGCCACAACGGCAAGACCTCGATCGGCAAGGTGGAAGCCGACCGGATCATCGACCTGCCGCGCAACGATCCGGCGCTGCCCGATACCATGCTTGCGCTGCTGCAAGGCGGACAGGACACGATGGCGCGCGCTCGCGCCGTGCGTGGCGACTACTCGGTGCCGCTTTCGGAAGTGCAGTTGCTCGCGCCGTTGCCTAATCCGTCGAAGTTCCTCGCCATCGGCATGAACTATCGCAAGCACGTGGAGGAGGCGGCCAGAGTCGGCGTGCAGACGCCGCCGACGCAGGTCTGGTTCAACAAGCAGGTGTCGTGCATCAACGGCCCGTTTGGCGACGTGCATCTGCCGGCCGTCTCCGACAAGCTCGACTACGAAGTCGAGTTGTGCGCGGTGATCGGTCAGCGCTGCCGCCGTGTAAGCCGTGAGGATGCCGCTTCGGTGGTAGCCGGCTACATGGTCTGCAACGACGTGTCGGTGCGCGACTGGCAACTCGCCACGCAGACCATGACGGTCGGCAAGTCCTTCGACACCTGCGGTCCGACGGGACCGTGGATCGTCACACCCGACGAGCTCGGCGATCCCCACGCGCTGCGTCTGCGCATGTGGGTGAACGGCGAATTGCGCCAGGACGACGAGACCGGTTCGATGATCCACGACATCTACGCGCAGATCGAACATCTCTCCACGGCGTTCACGCTCGAACCCGGCGATCTGCTCGCGACGGGCACGCCGTCAGGCGTGGGCGTCGCGATGAGCCCGGCGACCTATCTGCGCGCGGGCGATGTGATGCGCGCGGAGATCGACGGCATCGGCGCAATCGAAAACCGCGTGGTCGCCGAACCGGTCTGACGCGCGTGTCGCGGTGCGGGCCGCGACAAACTTCAATGCATTCAACTCAGGAAGAGCCATGCATCAAGAGAACAATAAACAGAACATGGAGACGGGCCGCGCCGCGAGCCCGGCGCGTCGCAAGCTCGGGATGATGATGGCGGGCGTGCTCGCCAGCAAGGTCGTGCCGGGCATGGCGGCGCAAGGCGCAAGCGCGGCCGGAACGGGCACGGATACGGCGGCCGCGCATTTGCCGGTGCAGCGGATCGACGTGCATCATCATTTCTTGCCACCGGTATTTCGCGAAACGATGGGCGAAGCGGCCATCGGCGCACCCGCGCCGAATCGCGTCGCGCCGCAATGGCGTGTCGAGGACTCGCTCGCGGTCATGGACCGGTACGGCATCACGACCGCGGTGGTCTCGGCGCCGCCGCTGTGGATGCCCGACATGACGAAGACGCGCACGCTCACGCGCGCCTGCAATGAATTCTCGGCGCAGATGGTGGCCGATCATCCGGGCCGGTTCGGCACGTTTGCTGCGCTGCCGCTGCCGGACGTCGCCGCCGCGCTGAAGGAAATCGACCATTCGTTCGATGTCCTGAAGGCTGACGGTATCGGCCTGATGACGAATTACGGCGACCGCTATCTCGGCCACGCCGATTTCGTGCCCGTGTTCGACGAGCTCAATCGTCGCAAGGCCGTAGTGTATGTGCATCCAACTTCGTGCAGTTGCACTCGCGGCCTGTTGCCCGATCAGCCCGATTCGCTGATCGAGTTTCCGCACGACACCACGCGCGCGGTCGCGAGCCTGCTGTTTTCGGGCACGTTCGGGCGTTGCCCGGACATCCGCTTCATCTTCTCGCACGCGGGCGGCACCGTGCCGTTTCTCGCGACCCGCATGGCGATACTCGGTTCGATCGACAAGGGTCTCGCGCAGCACGTACCGGGCGGCGTGATGCCGATCCTGCGCCGCCTCTACTACGACACGGCCATTTCCGCGAATCCGATTTCGATGGCCGCGCTGCTCAAGCTGGTGACGCCTGCCAACGTGCTGCTGGGCACGGACTATCCCTTCGTTCCCGAGCAGGGCACGAAGGCGACGCTGGCGGGCCTGCGCGAGGTCGGTTTCAGCGACACGGAGTTGCGCGCGGTCGAAGGCGGCAATGCCGCTCGTCTGCTCGATCGCGTGGCTCGCGAAGGCGCGCGCATTACTGCGGCCTGACGAGCAGGGCCACCCGCACATCGACTTTTTTTGAAACGGAGAACATGCAATGCTGCCAACACGTGAAGCAAGGCATTGGGTCGCGGGCACGTGGCTCGCCGACGGTCCACGCCGCGAAAGTATTAATCCGGCGACAGGCGACGTGATCGGCCACTTTCACGATGCGCCGGAAGAGACCATGCAGGCCGCGATCGACGCCGCCGAACAGGCTTTCCTGCGCAGTCCGTGGCGCAGCGACGCGCATCTGCGTGCCGCCGCATTGAGCCATCTCGCGGACGCCTTCGAGGCACGCCTCGACGAAGTGATCGACACGCTGTGCCTGGAGAACGGCAAGATTCGTCCGGAAGCGACTTTCGAGGCGTCGCTGATTCCGCGCGCGTTGCGCTTTGCCGTCGGCCTCTCGATGCACAACTTCGGCCGCGTGCTCGAAAGCCGGCCTGGTCAGCAGGCGATGTCGATCCGCGAGCCGGTCGGCGTTGCCGGGTTGATCGTTCCCTGGAATTCGCCGGCGTATCTGTGCATTCGCGCGCTCGCGCCGTCGCTTGCCGCGGGTTGCAGCGCCGTCATCAAAATGCCGCACCAGGCCGCGCAGATGGCGGCGCTGCTCGGCCGCATCATCGAAACCGTCGGCGAGATTCCGCCGGGCGTGATCAACATCGTGATCGAGTCCGGCGCGCACGGCGCGCGGCGGCTCGTCGACTCGCGCCAGGTGCCGGCCATCAGCTTCACCGGCAGCACCTCGACGGGGCGGGCCATTGCGCGCGCCGCAGCGGATCGCCTCAAGCGTGTCGGGCTCGAGCTCGGCGGCAAGACACCGCATCTGATTTTCGACGACGCCGATCTGCATGCCGCGCTACCCGTGCTCGAAAAATCGTGCACTGTGTTCGCGGGGCAATTCTGCATGACAGGTAGCCGTATTCTCGTTCACCGCGATCTCGCGCATGCGCTCAAGGAAGGGCTTGCCGCGCGCCTGCGCGAAGTGCGCGCGGGTCCGGCGCGCGATGCGTCGAGCCAGATGGGTCCGCTGATCGACAAGGCGGCGGTTAAGCGCGTCGACATGGCCGTCGAGGCGGCGATCGCCGCGGGCGCGCGCGTCATTGTGCGCGGCGGTCCATCGGCCGATCCGGCGCTCGCGGGCGGCGCTTTCTATCTGCCGACGCTGCTCGAAATCGATGACCCGGCGTTGCCGATTGCGCGCGAAGAGACTTTCGGACCGGTGCAGACGGTGCAGGTCTTCGACACCGAGGACGAAGCCATCGCCATGGCGAACGACAGCGAATACGGCCTGAGCGCATGCGTGTGGAGCCGCGACGTCGATCGTCCGATACGTGTTGCGCGGCGTCTGCATGCGGGCCTGATCTCCATCAATAGCTGGGCGAATCTGGCTGTCGAATTCGAAGAGGGTGGTTTCAAGGCGAGCGGCACCGGGCGTTTGGGCGGCCTCGCGTCGGTGGAAGATTTTCTTGAGTACAAGCAGATCACGCAGGACTTCGTGCCGCGCGCGCATTGATCGCATGGCCGCGCGGGCAGAGTGCTCGCGCGGCGCAGCCCACGTTTACTCCGACGCTTCGTCGCGCGCCTCGCGGCGGCGCGCGCGGCGCGCGACAGTCAGCTTGCGATTGGCGACGGAGGCGTCTTCGCAGCTATCGACGAGGTTCGAATAGACCGCTCGCAGCGTCTTGAGGGTGATCGCGAGTTCGCTGGGCGTGACGCCCTTCATGGACATGCGTTCGATCTGCCAGGCGCGCGGCGCGAGTTCCGCGACGATCGCCGCGCCGGCTGCGGTAATGGACAGATGAATGTTGCGGCGGTCCGAGGGCGACTCGCTGCGCTGAATGTAGCCCTTGGTTTCCAGTGCACTGACCGCGCGCGACAGATAGGACAGTTCGGAACCCGTATGGCTCGCGAGGTCCGACAGCGTCTGATGATCTTCGTGACGCAGTGCGGCGAGCACGCGCCAGGTTTGCAGATTGATGTTGTGCGCCTTGAGGTCGTCGCTGAAACGCGCGGCGATGATGCTGGCCGCACGGTTGAGCAGATAGCCGACGGAGTGGTCCAGATCGTGATCGGGCCGCTCGGCCGGCAATGGCTGAGCCGTTGAAGGCGACGCACGTTCGGCGGTTGCGGGACGGACTCGCGGGGCGCGCGAGGTGGGCACGGATTTGGGCATGAGTGGCTTCTGACGCTGCGGGGTCGAAACTGAATGATAGCTTAAGCAACCGCCACAAAGAATCAGAATCGCTGCGCCGCGAATAGCGGTGCGGAACATAAGAACGCCGCACCCGGCGCATCGCACGCATTCGATGCCCGGGTAGCGGAACAAGGTAAATTGGAGACGACAATGAAACGTGCGCTTTTTTCCGGGCTGGTTATGGCAACGCTTAGTTCTGCGACATATGCGCAGAGCGTCACGCTTTACGGCGTGATCGACACGGGCGTCGAATTCGTCAATCACGTCGGCGCGAAAGGCGACACGCTCGTACGCATGCCGGCGAATAGCGGCCTCATTCCTTCACGCTGGGGCTTGCGCGGTGTCGAGAATCTCGGCGGCGGCTTGCAGGCTTTGTTCGTGCTGGAGGACGGTTTCAATACGCGTGGCGGCGACATCAGCCAGGGCGGGCGTCTGTTCGGCCGTCAGTCGTGGGTCGGGTTGTCCGGCGGCTGGGGCACGCTTTCGTTCGGCCGCCAGTACACGATGACTGCATTTGCGCTCGCCGAAACCGAGATTTCCGGGCCTGCCGTGTATAGCCTCGGTTCGTTCGACAACTACTTGCCCAACACACGTGCCGACAACAGCATCGCATACAAGGGCAAGTTCGGCCCCGTGACGATCGGCGCGATGTATTCATTCGGACGCGATTCGGCGGGCACCGGCAATTCACCGGGGCAGGGCACGTGCGCGGGCCAGGTCGCAGGCGACTTCTCACAGTGCAGGAATATTTCCGCGTTGTTGCGTTACGACGGCACGAATTTCGGTGCGGCGGCTTCTTATGAGGAACAGCGCGGCGGCCAGAATGCGGCCTTCAATTTTTTCGACGGATTCGCGCCCGCGCCGCTCGGCCGCAACGGCAAGGACATCCGCACGCTGGTCAACGCTTATGCAAGGCTCGGCGGCGTGAAGTTCGACGCCGGCTGGCTCGGACGACGCGTGGAACCCGGCGAAGGCGGCCCGGCGTCCGTGCGCTCGGACCTGTATTTCGCGGGCGCGACGTACCTGATCACGCCGGCGTTCGAGGTGGACGGCGAAGGCTTTCGCATGGTCAACCACCAGCACGACACGCGCGCAAGCATGGCGATGCTGCGCGGTGCCTACTTTCTCTCCAAGCGCACGGTCGCTTATGTGCAAGCCGCCTACCTGATGAACAGCACGCGTGCGGCCTACAACGTCAGCGCAGGCGGACCAGGCGCTACGCCCGGTGTGGGGATGAACCAGACCGGCGCGATGGCGGGCTTGCAGCACAGCTTTTAACGAAGTCATAAGCAGTATTGAATGTCGTTTCATCGTTCACAATCTCGGGAGTCATTGATGGTAGAGCTTTATCATTTCTGGAGTTCGATCTGCTCCGTTCGCGTTCGCATGGCGCTCGAAGAGAAGCAGGTGTCCTGGACGAGCCGGTACGTGGACCTGTTTAAGTTCGAACAACTGCGTCCCGAATACCTCGCGATCAACCCCGAAGGCGTAGTGCCGACGCTGGTTCACAACGGCGAGGTGATTTGCGATTCGGGCGTGATCAACGAATACATCGAAGCGGCCTTCGACGGCATTGCGTTGATGCCCGCCGATCCGTTGAAAGCGGCGCGTGTGCGTGGCTTCATCAAGGACTGCGAGGACGGATTCGAGGCCATCGTCAAACTGACCATGGTGAAGTATATTCTGCCGAAACTGCGCAACCGCTGGGGCGATGAGGCATTGCGCGAGCAGGCTGCCCGCAGGCCGTCGAAGTTTCTCAAGGACCTTCATTCGCGCGCAGTTCGCGGGGAAATCACCGAGGGCGAACTTGCCGAGGCGAGCGCGAGAATCGGCACCTTCCTGGATCACCTCGAGAAAGTCCTTGTGCCCGGCGAGTGGCTTGCCGGCGATTTTTCGCTGGCGGACATCTGCGTTGCGCCTTTCATGTTCCGGCTGTCGGCGCTCGGGCAGGCCGGTTTCTGGTCGGACACGAAACGCCCGAAGGTTCATGCGTGGTACGCCGCATTATCTGCGCGTCCGTCGTTCAAGGTTGCCACCAGTTGGCCTGACGAGTCCGGCGGCGGTTATGAAGAGGTGGGACTGTCCCATCGTGATCGCGATCATCTGCAAGGCGCGGCATGAGCATTGGCGTAATGTCGTTATTTGGCCGGCGTGTAGCGGCATTCACGACGATAAACGGTTCAGGTGAGACGTACACATGCAGGATGTAAAAGTCGATTTGCTGGTGATAGGAGGAGGCTCGGGCGGTGTCCGGGCGGCTCGCGTGGCGGCAGGCCACGGTGCGCGGGTCGTTCTGGTGGAGGAACACCGTCTGGGCGGAACCTGCGTGATTCGCGGCTGCGTACCGAAGAAGCTGATGGTTCTGGCGTCGCGCTTCAGGACGGAGTTCGATGACGCCGCGGGCTTCGGATGGGACATGGGCGCACCTCGTTTCGACTGGAGAAAACTCAAGAGCGCCGTCGATCAGGAGGTGGATCGCCTGGAGAAGCTCTACGCGGGCCTGCTCGAAAGTGCCGGCGTCGAAGTGCTTCACGATCGCGCCGTGTTCGACGATGCTCATACCGTGCGTCTGATGTCGAGCGGTCGGACCATACGGGCGGACCATGTCCTCATCGCAACGGGCGCGGTGCCGGACGGCACGCACGATATTCCCGGCGGACAATGGATCGCCAACTCGAACCAACTGTTCGAGTGGGGCGCTCAGCCCGCGCGAGTCGTGGTTCAAGGCGCAGGCTACATCGGGCTCGAATTCGCGAGCGTGTTGCGGCTGCTCGGTTCCGAAGTGACTGTCGTGATGAGGGGAACGCGGGTGCTGCGCGGATTCGACGACGAAGTCCGCTCGCATCTCCAGGCTGCGTTGATCGAATCCGGGATACGAATCGTGGAGCAGACACAACTGACGCGGATCGACCGGTGTGAGCAAAGCGGCACATTGTCGGTCCGGCTTTCGAACGGCACGCAACTGGAGGCCGACGCGGTGTTGGGCGCCACAGGGCGCGTCCCGAATACCGCGAACCTGCGTCTGGATAGAGCCGGAGTTCAGCTGGACAGGCGCGGCGCCGTTGTCGTAACGGACCTGGCATGCACGACTTCGCCCGGCATTTACGCGGTCGGAGACGTCGCCAACGTGGTCGCGCTGACGCCCGTTGCGATCCGTGAAGGACACGCTTTGGCCGACAGGCTGTTCGGTGGCAAGGAGCCGCTCTGTCCGCCCCTTGTTACACCCACGGCAGTGTTTACCACGCCGGAGGTGGGCATCACAGGGCTTTCAGAGGAAGCAGCAATAGCCGCTTTCCCGGACGAGATCGATGTCTTCGTGTCACGCTTCCGTCCAATGAAGGCGAGGTTGTCCGCGCGGACTGGCCAGGTACTGATGAAGCTCATCGTGCATCGTCCGACTGATCGTCTGCTCGGCGTGCATATGGTCGGACCCGAGGCGGCGGAAATGATCCAGTTGCTGAGCGTCGCCGTGCAAGCCGGCCTGCGCAAAAGCGATGTCGACACCACGCTCGCGGTGCATCCGACAGCGGCCGAGGAATTCACCATGATGCGCGAGCCGGTCCGTCGTTATCCGCCGCATTGAGGACACTGCGCGCAAGCGAGCGCTGCGTTTCGGCCTGCTCGTGCGCGTTGCTCGTGCTTGCGTTCTGCGTGAGCCGCACCGTTGAGCAGCCGTACGGTGCCCGCATTCAGCCGCGCGCGGCGCGGACTTACATGGACGATTTGCGCGCCAGCGAAATAAATGTACGCACCGCTGCATCGGTTTCGTGCTTGCGGCTGAGCAGCAGCAAATCAGCCGACAACTCGCTATTCAACAGCGGACGATAGACGAGGTGCGGAATATTCACCTTGTCGAGCGACGCCGGCACGAGGGCCACGCCCATCCCCGCAGCTGCGAGCGCCAGGACGCTCAACGTGCTGGATACCCGATGTGCCACCTCGACTTCGAAGCCATACTGCCGGCGCAGTATCGCGGCGCTGTCTTCGCCGTTGTCGGGCGCGTAGACGATCAACGGCTCCGCCGCGACGGCGGCGAGTGACACGCGTTTCCTGCGCGCTAAAGCATGGGTGTCGGCCATCGCCACGATCATCGGCCATTCTCCGGCCTTTTCCGCAGTGAGCTGGTCGTCCAGTTGCAGGCCGAAGTGCGGGCTATAACCGACATCGATCTTGTCGGCGATGATCGCTTCCGGCTGCAAATGCGGCGGCAGTTCGATCAACTCGAGCCCGACGGCGGGATAGCCCGCATGCAGCGCACGCATGTCGCGCATCAAACCGCCTGCGAGTACCGCGTTGCCCGCAAAACCGATTCTCACGTGGCCTGTCTCCCCGCGAAGCGAGCGTTGCACAATGTCCACGGCACGTTCCGCTTGCGCCAACGTGCGCCGCGCTTCGATCGTCAGCAACTCGCCGGCTTCCGTCAGCGCGACTTTTTTGCTGGTCCGAATAAATAGCGCACCGCCGACCTCCGCTTCGAGCGCACGAATCTGCATGCTCAACGCGGGTTGCACAATGTTCAGCCGGCGCGCGGCCCGCCCGAAATGACCTTCTTCGGCAACGGCAAGGAAATAGCGTAGGTGTCGCAGTTCCATATCACGCCCGGCGATCAGCAAAGGTGATTAATCGGTCAATTCAATCTATTTGTCTTTATTGTGATTCTGACCGATCCTGTCCGGGTTGCGCAATCTCGCGCGCCTGCTCGAAGGAAAACATCATGGAAACACGCGTTGAAGACCGTTTGCAGATCACGGACCTGATTACCGGCTGGATGCGCCGCGACCTTGGTCAATGGGAAGAATTGCGCGATCTGTTCCATGCGGACGGCGTCATCGAAATCACCTGGTACGAAGGTCCGTTCAACGAGTTCGTGGACCGGTCGATGGAAATGGGCGCATCGGATTTCAGGACCAAGCATCTGATCGGCACACCTGTCGTGACATTCAATGGCGACAGAGCCATCGTCGAAACGAACGCGATGATCGTTGGCGACAACGTGAAATTGAATCTTGGCTGCGAAACCCATAACCGGTTTTACGACCTGGTGGAAAAGCGCGATGGCGTATGGAAGATTGTCAAGCGCCAAAGCGTCTACGACATGGGCTCGTTTATTTTTCCCTGCGGGCTGGTGGAGATCGAAGCGGACGTCGTGGCGCGTTACCCGCGCGAATACGCCGCCTTGGCCTATGTCCTCGAGAAAAGCGGTTTTCCGGTTGATCGCGTGTTTGCCACCCGTGGCAGTGAGCTGGAACGCAAGATGAAAAGCGATGCGCGCGCCTGGCTCATCACGTAGGTGGAAGACCTGAAGTGGTCACGCGCACGCTCGCAAATGTCGTCAGCCACGGACGCCTTGGCGCGTGCTGCTGCTTCAGAGCAGGTTCTTTCGGGCGGTAATGCGGCGATGGCATGGTCGTTAAAACAGGCAGGCGTCGTTCGCCGCCGTTGACACCCAATTCATGAACAGTTCCTCATTCCCTGATCTGAAGGAATATCTTGAAATCGAAGTTTTTTGCGACCTGCTTTTGCAGCCTGATTGCGTTCGCTGGCCTGAATCAAACGACCTCAGCGCAGATTCATGAGGATTCTCCGATGAACGAAGATATTGCATCCCGTCTTGCACAGGCAAACGCCGCGTTACTGGCTCAGTGCCCAGCGGTTCAGCATCCACAGGGCGAGGACCAGTTGCCCGTCCACATTACCTCGTGGGGAACGACCGGTCCGACGGTCTTCTTCGTGCACGGTGGAGTGCAGGGTGGTTTGGGCGGTGGGCCCGAAACATTCGCCGCGCAGAAGGCGTTATCCGAGCAGGGTTGGGAACTTAAACTGATCGACCGACTCGGCTTTGGAGATAGCCCCTCGCGCGGACGGGATGATATGGAGGCGGATGCAAAGCTTATCGCAGATAACCTCGGGACAAGCGCACATCTGGTCGGGCACTCATGGGGCGGGGCGGAGGCATTGCTTGCCGCAGCGCAACGGCCGGACTCCGTTCGCTCGCTCATTCTCATAGAGCCTGCAGTGCACCCGATGTTGCTCACCGATCCGCAAAGCATGGCAGATCCGAAGGTCAAGGCCGGCATCGAAATGATCGGTCGGCTGACTCTCGAAGCGAAAACCCCCGCAGCATTTGCGATGTCTTTTGCGCAAACGCTGGGCGAATCCAATCCATCTGAAGCCGCGCTCATGGCGCATCCCGAAACTGCATCCGCTTTGGGCTGCTCCCTGCTTCGTGGCAGGAGAGCAACGCCCGCAACCATGCGGGCAGCGGCCGATGCAGTCGCCAGGGCGCGCATTCCGGTTCTGGTCATTTCGGGTGGTTATAGCGACAGGCAGGACGAAACAGCGGAAGCAACTGCCAGGATTTTGCATGGTCGACATGTGGTGGTCCGATCTCCCAATCACTTCATACAACAGGCAAACGCCGGTGAGTTCAACCGGGCCATCGTCTCGTTCATGCGGGATGTAGACCGTAAAAAAGGCGCGCAGTAGTCATATATTCGAAAGACTTCACCGCGATTCGCAATGGCGGGGACACCGGATAGCTGTTTCGCTTCAACCCGTGCCGTGCCTGCGCGGGACCCGAGGTTCCTCGCTTCGACACAACGCCAGCTTTTCGGGTCGTAGACTCCCGGCTGATCGGCGCCGGGAGCGGCGCCCGCCCCAGAGGAACCCTGTGATGAAAATTATCTGTATCGAAGAACATACAATCGATCTTCCCATCGTCGAAGCAACCCGGCAGGCTTCGCTTGCCGAAGCGGGCTACATGGCCGATTGGGGCACGCGGGTCAAGGATCGCCCCGACAGTTTTGGCGACAACCTTCCCCACCTGCAGGATCTGTCGTCGGCCGTGGGATTTGCGCGTGACATGGGTCTAGGGCGAATCGCAGCAATGGACCAGCACGGCATCGACATGCAGGTGGTGTCGTACAGCAGCCCCCTGCAACTGGCACCGCGAGAACAGGCCGTGCAGCTCGCACGGGCGGCTAACGACCGTCTCGCCCAGGCGAGCGACGCCTATCCATCGCGTTTGCGGGGCTTCGCGACGCTACCCTGGCAGGATCCCGACGCGGCGGCGGCAGAGTTGGAGCGCTCAGTCAAGGAACTGGGCTTCGTAGGGACGCTGATCGTCGGACGTCCCGGACAAACGTTTCTCGACGATCCGCGCTATGAGCCGGTACTCGCAAAACTGAATGAACTGCGCGTGCCGATTTACGTGCACCCGGGCTTTCCCTTGCCGCAGGTACGCGAGCCCTACTATGGCGGTCTGGACAAGGAAGTAAGCGCTCGTCTGTCGTTATTCGGATGGGGCTGGCATCACGAGGCAGGTATTCAGGTGATTCGCATGGTGCTGGCCGGAGTGTTCGACCGTTATCCGCAGCTGCAGGTGATTAGCGGGCACTGGGGCGAAATGGTGCCGTTCTATCTGCAACGTATGGACGACACGCTGCCGGTCGAAGTAACGGGTCTTTCGCGCACCATCTCGCAGACGTATCGCGAGCATGTCTACGTGACTCCGAGCGGCATGCTGAATCTGCCGCACTTCAAGTTCGTTCATCAGGTGGTCGGCGCGGATCGCATCATCCATGCCGTCGATTATCCGTATCTCACCATGACGGGCGCCCGCGCATGGCTCGAATCGCTCCCGATCAGCGATGAGGAGAAAGCGATGATCGCGCACGGCAATGCCGAAGCGCTGCTGCGCCTGCCCGCATCTCACTGACCGCCTTTTTGCTGCCTTTGTAAGAGCTTTCCCGCCCCCGCGAACAGAAAGGAGAACGACGTGTCCAATTCATCGGCATCCAAGCCCCACAAACTCAAAAAAATCGCACTTGAAGAACATTTCATGCTGCCGGAGTTTGTAGAGTATTTCACACCCAACAAGCAGACTGTCTCACACGACCTCTATTACTCAGCGCTCAAGGCGCTGGGTGACTTCGGTGATCGCCGCATCGAATTAATGGACAAGAACGGCATCGACTATGTCGTGCTCTCCTTATCCGGACCCGGCGTGCAGATCGAGTTCCACACGGATGTCGCCATCAGGCTCGCCAGGAAAGCGAACGATGACCTGGCTGCACAAATCCATAAGCGCCCCGATCGCTACGGCGGTTTTGCACACCTTCCCATGCAGGCGCCCGAAGTGGCCGCCGATGAGTTGGAACGGTGCATGCGCCAACTCAACTTCCAGGGCGCACTGATCAACGGCCACACCAACGGCATTTATCTCGACGATCCACAATATGACGTGTTCTGGGAACGTGCATGCGCGTTGGAAGCGCCGATCTATCTGCATCCGGTGTGTCCGTTGGATCGTCCGGCAATGTATGACGGACACCCCGAGATGTGGGGGCCGACAAACAGTTGGGCGGCAGAAACGAGCGCTCACGCATTGCGCCTGGTGTTCAGTGGTGTTTTTGATCGCTTTCCGGGGCTGCAAATCATCCTTGGCCACATGGGTGAAACCTTACCCATCCAGATGTGGCGGCTGGATAGTCGCTACGCGGTGGCCAATCGCCGCTTCGAGATCAGGAAGACGCCTTCCGATTACATCAGGAGCAACATCAAAATCACCACGGCAGGCGTCTGCGCCGATGCAGCACTGCGTTGCTCCATCGATGCCGTGGGCTTGGAGAGCGTGATGTTCTCCATTGATCACCCGTTCGAAAGCACCGAGATCGCCAGCAAGTGGATGGATTCCGCCAAACTCACCGATGACGAGCGTGAAAAGGTTGCGCACAGCAACGCCGAAAGAATCCTCAAACTTCTCTGATCGGATTAACGTATTTTTCGTGCACTTTCTGGCGGTTGACGGATCCGAGCCGCATGCGGCAAGGCTTTGCGGCTCTCGGCGGTTCGCGTGAGCCGCAAATCCGCAAGCCCTTGATATTCGAATTCTTTTCGAAGGCAAGCGCAATTTTTGGCACGAAAAGGACGACCGCCCCTTTAAGCGCGTCGCGCATGCGTTAGCCGATGAGGCCGGTTTCACGGGGCGGGACGACGCGGCGATTGTCCCATCAAGACACGCGATTTTCAACATTATAGGATTAATGTCAAAATATGAGGAAGAGGGCGTTAGGGTTTGATCGGTTTACGTAGTAATATACAAGGACATTACTGGTAAAAATCCTCATGAGTGACGTCCTGTCCCCCGACGCGGCGCTGGCCGCCGAGATCGAGCGCCTGAAGGTGGCGTTTCCGAAAACGCGCGAGCTGTACCGCGAGGTCTGCGCCCTGCTGTTCTTCCGTCACGGCATCACGCCGACCGCCAACCGGCTGTACCAGCTGGTCCGGCGCGGCAGCATGGGCACGCCGACCGCGGTGCTCGGCGAGTTCTGGGCGGAGCTACGCGAGAAAAGCCGCGTGCGCATCGACCATCCCGACCTGCCAGCCGATCTCGGGGCGGCCGCCGGCGAACTGGTCGCCACGCTCTGGCAGCGCGCGAGCGCGTCAGCGAAGGCCGCGTTCGGTGCGTTGCGCGAAGAACTCGAGGCGCAGCGCGTCGCGGCGCAACAGTCGGTCGTCGTCGCCCGCGACGAACTGGGTCGCACCGAGACCGCACTCGAGCAACGCACCGCGGCGCTGCTGGCTGCGCAGGTGGAGGTTCGGGAGCTGGAAAAGGAGCGGGCTGAAGCTCACGCGCATCGACAGTCACTCGAAGCGGAGCTCGCGCGACTCATGGACGCGCTGGCCGCGCGCGATCGCGAGCTCGTGGAAGGGAGGGAAGGCTTTTCGCGCGATCTGGAAAAGCAGCGGGAAGCGGCCGAACGCGCCGGGGATCGGCTCAGGGCGTCCGAGAAACGCGCGCTGCTGGAGATCGACCGCGAGCGGGGTCATGCGGCGAAGCTGCAGAAAGAGGTCGACGAAGCCGCGCGCCGCGCGGACCGCAAGGATGCGGACCACCGCCGGGCCGTTGACACCCTGCAGGCGCAACTGGGCGACGCGCGTCATCAGACGGGCGTGCTGCAGGGGCGGCTTGATGCGGCTCAGGCGGAGATCACGCGGCTGCAGACGGAGCTCATCGCGGCTCGGGATGCGCAGGCGCGTGCGGGAGAGGCGCACCGGTCCGCTGTTCCTTCCAGGGGCGGGAACGCCCGGCGTGCGACCCGCCCGGCGGGCGCGGCCAAACCGGGAACACGTCGCAAAAAAACGGTATAAACAGAGATCACTGCATTCCGGAAAGTCGCTGCATGGCTGATATCTATCTGCTCACCGGGCTGACGCTCCCCGCGGGCATCGCCCATGAGTCGTTGCCCGGCGCGGTGAAGGCGTTTATCGCTGACTGCTGGCACGGCATGAGTCGCACGCGGATGATTGCGCGCGCGAAGTCGCGGGGTCTGCGCCTGTCGTTTTGCGCGACCAGACCGTGTGCGCACGGCGAAACTGGGGTGTTTGCGTTGCGTTTCAGTGACGGGACATCTGGCTGCCTGATGCTGGCCCACCTGGAGCGGGTGCGGAATCGTCGTGGCCGCAACCGTCGGCCTGGCCGTACCGCCGTTTCCCGGCCGCCTGCGCGGGACCCTCGTCAGACCAGTCTGCTCTGAAGGTAACGGGGCTGTTGCGGTGCCACGCTGCGCCCGATATGCTCGCTGCCATCTAGGAAACAGGGGGCGGGAAGTGCGGCGTGTGACGGTCAGGAAATCTTCAATTCATGGGCGGGGCGTTTTTGCGCTGCAGGCTATCACCGCTGGCGAGCGGATCCTTGAATATCGTGGCGAGGTCACCTCCTGGCGGCGGGCCGCTGCCAGGCACAAGCGTTCCGGATCGCCCGGTCACACGTTTCTCTTCGGCCTGGCTGACGGACGCGTAATTGATGGCAGCGTGGGTGGCAACAGTGCCCGCTGGCTGAACCATTCCTGCAGGCCGAACTGTGAGGCGATCGAGGATGAGCGGGGGCGCATTTTTATCGAGTCGATCCGTGACGTGCTGCCGGGCGACGAGCTTTTTATCGCCTACGGGCTCACGCTTGATGAAGCGGTCACTCCCGAATTGGTCGCCGACTATGCCTGCCAATGTGCGACGAAGCGGTGTAAGGGATCGATGCTGGCTGAGCTCGGCCGCTAGCGAGCGCCGTCTGGCCGACAGGTCCAGCAACGGCTTCGAAGCTGATGGACCAGACGGATCATAACGGGAATCTCCGCGGTGACTCATCGAGGGCGCCGGCCGACGTTTCGCGACTGGCTCGCTTGTATAGCTTTCGCTGCCTTTACGCCGGTGCACTCAAGACCGCCGCCAAGCGCCGCGGTCTGTCGGCGGGTATGGTTGTCAAGGTGGGTGTTGCGACTTTTACTTCCGAAACGCTGCTACTTTCGCTTCATCGCACGATGCGGTCGACGACGTCGACCCGCCAGTTGATGAGTTTGTACTCGCGCACATCGGCCGTTTGTCTTGGAAAAAGCTGCACAGGTCCCTCGCGGTTGTTTTTTCTGGGGTGGGCAGCGGATGCAAACCGCAGTCTGCACCTGGGTTGCAGCGCTCCGCCCCCGTATTTTAGCCATTAAACGCAATCCTGATAATAGCGATTATCAGGATTAGGTTAATCACTAAACCCTCCACTTGTGGACCCTGTGGTGGGGCCGGCCCCAGCGAGTCGAGGGGCGACAGTGTTCCGATGTCAACAATTCTCTCCGCACTGCGGAGAGAATTGCGCACGACTGAATCGGGGTTTCTCTGTTGGCGAGATTCCGGTAACGTGGTCGCTGCTTGGCGCTACTCCGATCGTGCCGATTACTCGATTCCTCATCCGATGACTCAACTAGTATCTTCGTCTCTCCTGGCCGACATCCGCGGCATGATTGACGCAGCGCGCTCCCGCGCGGCGGCGGCGGTTAACGCGGAATTGACGCTGGTTTACTGGCAGGTGGGGCGCCGTATCCGGGATGACGTGTTGCGCGGTGAACGTGCGGGATACGGACAGCAAACTCTTCCTGCTCTAGCACGGCAACTGCTGGCCGAATACGGGCGTGGCTGGAGCGAGCAGCAATTGCGCCACTGCATGCGAGCGACTGAGGTTTTTCCGGACGAGGCAATTCTCTCCGCACTGCGGAGAGAATTGAGCTGGACCCATCTGAAGACGTTGATGTACGTCGACGATCCCGCTCAAGCGTGATTTCTACATCCAGCTCTGCCGTCTTGAGCGCTGGTCGTCGCGGCAACTGCAGGAGCGGATGCGGTCGATGCTATTCGAACGCAGCGCTCTGTCGCGCCAGCCCGAAGAAGTGATCCAGCGCGAAGTCGCGCACCTGCGTGAAGCACAGAAGGTGACGCCAGACATTGTCCTGAAAGATCCGTACCTACTCGACTTCCTAGGACTCAACGATCACTATCTGGAGCGCGATCTCGAAGATGCGATTTTGCGCGAGATGGAACAATTCTTACTTGAACTCGGTGCCGGATTTACGTTTGTTGCCCGCCAGAAAAGGCTGCCGATTGACGATGACGACTTCTATCTCGATCTGTTGTTCTACAACCGCAAGCTTGAGCGTCTTGTCGCTATCGAACTGAAACTCGGTTCGTTCAAGGCCGAGTATAAGAGTCAGATGGAGTTGTATTTGCGTTGGCTCGTAAAGCACGAGCAGGAACCGGATGAAGCTCCGCCGATCGGTATCATTCTTTGCGCCGGAAAGAAGCAGGAACAGATCGAGTTGCTTGAAGTCGGTAAGAGCGGCATCCACGTTGCCGAGTACCTACCGTGCTACCGCCACGCGAGACGCTGCAGGCGAAGCTGCACCAATCGATCGCGGCGGCACGCGCCCGCCTCGACGACAAGCGGTAAGTGTGTTGGTATCGATCCAAGGCTCCAAACCCGGCTCTGCCGGACCCGCCGTTTCGAACCGTAAGCTGGACGTTGAGTCAGCGAGTTGTTCACGTGGCACGTGTTCGAAGTGATCGTCTCGGAATCACCTCAATCTATCAAACGGGCTCGCCCGCGTTGTGACGAGAAGCCTCCCGTCGTAAGTGTGAAGACAATTTAGACACGCGCGAACCTCTTGACAGTCGTACCGTTGGCCGTCGCCAGCATAGTCAAGCACGTGTGATGCAAACTACATACGTCGCGAAACCAGCCCCGTCACAGCGGGCTACGCGGGTGACGGACGCATCGTCGGCCTTGAAGTGCCGCGGCGCACACTGACGCGGAAACCGTGGACGTGGCGGAAATCGCTTGACGGCGAATCTTTGATCGGATTCACAAGGAACGATGCCTTTTTCAGTCACCAAAAGTGAAGGGCATGAAAGTTGTGGCTATCCGACCCTTCGTTTGTGGATGCTGCGGAAGACGGCGCCGACAGCGCGCTGCGTGACATGCGGCATGCCCTCAAGGGAACGTGAGCTTGCGGGCCCCCTGCCTCGCCGGAGCCCCGGGGATCCAGCAGCCCGGCGGAAGGGCCGAGCGAAATCTGCATCGTGAAAACGGCAGTTATCAGATGTGGAAATTTTTATTCTGGTTGGAACCCGTCAAAAAAGGTGAAGATCACTCGCGCAACCGCTGATTTGTCCTATGTTAAGAAGAGCCATCGGCACAGGGCCGCGTGCATGACGGCCTTCCCGATGGCCGTCGCTCATCCGTCAGCACAACGTGACGGGCGGGCATATATCCGGCGCGGCGTGCGTGGTCGCGCCGTTGTTCCGGAAGAAGGGACCGGCGATTTACGCAATCAACCTCAACCCATGGAGCCATCAATGAAGCCAATGTCAAAGGAAGAGTTTTTTGCTGGTGTGGAAACTGCTCCAAACGCTCCGCTCGTGATCGCCCAGTATGGTTTCAAGAAGGTCGACGTCGGCGGCAAGATCTACCTGCAGGCGATGACGCGGGAAGAGCGCCAGGCCATCGAGGCAGCGCGGTCACCTGACGGGAAAGCACCGCTGGAGTACGGGGACGGGTGCCATGCCATCCAGACCGGAGCGTGCCAGACGGAGCCGCCGGGCCATTGCCGGGGCCAATGTGCTCCCACGTTCGACGCCGTGCTCGGCCTGCAGTGTTACTGCCGGTAATAGCGCGAGTGGGTGTCACGAGTCGGCCGCGATCCCGGCCGGAAGCCGTGTTGCCCGGGCACGGCGCGTGCGCAGGCGGGCAGGGCGTGCTCGAATGGATGAACGTCGTGTGTCCTGCCCCTTGGCCTGCGGGCTCCGCGAAGCGGGCGCTTTGCGCACGGCGCGACAGCGTCGGCTAGAATTGTTCGCTAGGCGCTGGCGTCGACGCGTGCGTTTGAAAAAATTCGCAGATTCAGGCGCGCGTTTTTGAGGGTGGAAAAATCCGTCGAAAAAAAACGAGGCCAAAAATGGGTTGCAAAAAACGTGAGTTACGGTTTACACTCGGTTCCTAGTCGAGAGCGCTGAGGCATCGGTGCGTTGGACGATTGTTCCACTCGGCTGACCAATTCCAGACGGACCGCACAGCGGTCCGTTTTTGCGTTATAGGCCCTGTCATGTATCTTCTCTACCTCGATGAGTCGGGCCATGCACAGGATCCGGCCACGAAATTCTTTGTGCTGGCAGGTTTCTGCGTCTTCGAACGCCAGACGCACTGGCTCGAGACGCACATGGATCCGATTGCCGCCCGCTTCAGCGCCACCAATCCCAAAGAGATCGAATTCCACGGTGCCCCGATGCGCGGTGGCAAGGATGAGTGGAAAGGGGTGCCGCCTGAAGATCGCGTTCAGGCGGTGGTGGATATCCTCGCCCTGCTGCAGGACCGGCAACTCAAGCTGAAGGTGTTTGCGTCTGTTATCGAGAAGAGCACGATGGCCGCTGGCGACATCCTGCAGCAGAGTTTCGAGAACGTGGCCTGCGAGTTCGACCGGTACCTGACTTCGCTGTACATGTCGCGAAACCGGGATGCCCAGCGTGGCCTGGTGATCTTCGACAAGACCAGTTACGAGGAAAAGCTGCAGGCGCTCTCGCACGTCTTCAAGCACCAAGGCCATGCCAATGGCAAGCTCAGGAATTTTTCCGAGGTGCCGCTCTTTCTCGATTCGAAGGCCTCGAGGCTGATACAGATGGCGGATCTGATCGCCTACTGGATATTCCGCTATTTTGAAAGCGGGGACGATCGGGGCTATCGCATGATCGAGCCGTTTTTCCACGGACGGAAAGGTTCAAAGGTCGGGCTGATCAAGGCGGTGACGCCTGAAACGGACGCCCGTCTGCAGAACCTGCCGGCACAGGCCTATCCGTTCCCTGATCCGACCGGGGTGCGCGCGCTGGCAGCATCGGGCAGAGCGTTCGGGCCGGATCGCGCTGAGGCAAGCGTCGTTTCCCTGAGCGTCGTGAAGGAAGCAACGTTTGTCATTAAGGGTTAGCGCCGTCTGATCACGGCCACTCCAATTCCTGCGATCGCTCCGTGCTGTCCTCCAGCGATCGCGGTAAAGCGAAAGCAACGTCTGCGATCGGCCTGCTGAGCCCGCTTCGGCGGGCTTTTTGTAGCCGTGCTGGCGCCGGGTGTGCCTGGCGCAGGCACGCGAGCGTGCCGCCCACTCCCCCCGCACGAGCGCGGTAGACGATCTGGCCGCGCTCATCCTCGGCGATCCGGTGCTGCGCATGGGCATGACGCGCGCGATCGGTGAGGCGCAAGATGCGGGCTACGTCCTCGGTTATTCGTCGATCGACGAAATGATGGTGATCGTCGATTATCTGATGACCTATGCCGTAGAGCGCATTAAATCCGTCAATCCAGTTTCCCCGCTGCACGAGGTTACGCGACATCGAGTTGACAATATTATTTCCAGTCCGAACGAAATAAAGTCGTCAATTCGCATAAGTCCGCATTAAATTCGTCAATTCGCGTCCTAGACTTCGAATCCCGTCCGTAAGGTACTGATGTTATGGAAAAATCCCTGCACATCAGGCAACCGCTTGCGCTTGCCCGGCCGCGAGGCGCGCACCGCCTCGAAGTCTTCAGTCCAAAGCTGAATCGCCGGTTGACGTTTTACCGGCGCTCCGCTTGAGCAGTGGGTGCTCCTCGAAGCCGATCCCCGGATCAGCCTCTTTTGCGAACGGCCGGGTTTCGTCCAGTTTGGCGAGGAACGTTATCTCGCGGAGTTCTGGGTACGTTATGTTGATCGTGAAGAGTTAGTTATCCTGTCCGATTCGATTATCGATGCGGACGCGAAGCTAACCGCGGATTTCGCCAACGCCGAACTGGCGGTGAGGCTGGTCCAGCCGGCGGACCTCGCGGCGTCGCGCCTGTGGATCGACAACTGGCAGCGCATGTTGCCGTACCTCGTGGCGAACCGCGGGCTGGTTTCGCCGGCCTTGTGTCGCGCGATCGAACGCTTCCTGCGCGAGCCGCAACGACTGCTCGCGATCGAGCGCGAGTTCTCAACGGGTGATCCCATCGTTGTGCGCGCGGCAGTTTTCGGTTTGCTACACACCGGCCGCGCGCGTGCCCGTGGTTTGAAAACCGACGCGCTATCGCTGCTCACCGAGTTTGTCGCTACGGAGGTGGCAACGTGAGCCGGCGCAAACCTGACTTTCAGTTGCTTGACCTGACCGCGTGGCCTGCTGTCGCCTACACGGAACTCGACAGGGTGGAGGACCGGCTTACCTTTCAGATGCACATGCAGGCGATCGAGCGCTACGCGCGGGGCGAATGCGTCAGGGATATCGAACAGGCGACGGGCGTCAACCGGCGACAGCTCTATCGATGGCTGGAACGGGGTTTGGCGCAGCATCCGGACGGACGGCTTTACGGCTTTCGCGCACTGCTCAAGCACGCGCGGATTGGCAGATATGTCCGGGTGAGTCCTGTAACGATTCGGGGCGTACGCGGCAGTCGCGGTGCCGTCGGTGCGCTCTCGCAACTCTTCGAGCGTCATCCGACGCTTGCGGCGTGGTTGCTGTTGCAGGTGAAACAGCGCCGCGTGCTGCTGCAGCAGATCAGCACCGATGGGCGATTGCGCACACGTCTGCGAGGCCTGCAATCACTGCACGACGAATTCCTGCGACAGTGCAGGATCGTCGGTCTGACGGCGGCGGATTATCCATTCAACACGGCGGGCCATGCGATCCGATCGCTCTCGCAGCGACTAAAAGCCGAGATGCTGCGCGGTTTCGGAACAGCCGCGCGCTCGGCGGGCGCTTCGCACCTGAAAGGGCTGCCGCGCAGCGATGACGCGGAGAGGCCATCTGCCACGCGACCGTATCAGGTGGTCGAATTTGATGGCCATCGGCTCACCCACGGTATCGTTTTTCGGGCGTCACTTCCGTGGCGCAGACCGGTGATGGTTCCACATTGGTCAGACTGTTCTGTCCCGGATACGAACGGTTGAGCTTTCGGTTCGATTCCGGCCTGTGGGTCACGTGCGGACGCAAACAGTGGAGATCACCGGCTGTGCACTTACCGGCTATTTTCCTGGCTCCAGTTTGACCTTCAACCATCCCGGCTGGCGCGAATCGAAGGCCTTATAGGCCGCGATCACGTCCATCATCGGCTCTCGGTTGGTGAGCACGACGAGCGGATCGAAGGAGCCGGCCCGCACGCGTTCAACGAGCCCCGGGATGATCGACCGGTGATTGCAATTGCCCATCCGGATGGAGAGATTCTTGTTCATCGCCGCGCCGATCGGAAAAATCCGGTCATTGGGGGGATACACGCCAATCACGCCGAGCGTACCCGCTTTCGCGAGGGCGGCGACTCCCCAGTCGAGCGTCTGCGCGGGTGCGTCGCCCGGCACCCAGTTCTGACCGTCGGGCTTGCGTTCGGGGGTGACGACCTGACTTTCCTGTTCAGCCACAGATCCCTGGCCGCCAGATCCCGACGCTGCGGAATGCTGCGCGTCGACGCCCACCGCGTCAATGACGCGATCTACCCCGATGCCGCCGGTGAGGGTGAGAATCGCGTCGACCGGGTCCTCCTGATCGAAGTTCACGAC
This sequence comes from Paraburkholderia sp. D15, assembly GCF_029910215.1. Lineage (NCBI taxonomy): Bacteria > Pseudomonadati > Pseudomonadota > Betaproteobacteria > Burkholderiales > Burkholderiaceae > Paraburkholderia > Paraburkholderia sp. D15. The sequence continues at coordinate 98,830 of NZ_CP110397.1, forward strand.
CTCAGCGCCCTGCAGGCGTGCCATATCGAGACGATCTGGCAACCGGTCTACGGCGATCACGCGGCCCGCGCCCATCAAAAAGGCGCTCGCGATGGCGAACTGGCCGACCGGGCCGGCGCCAAAAACCGCCACCGTGTCGCCGCGCGAGACCTCGGCCAGTTGTGCGCCGAAGTAACCTGTAGGAAAAATGTCTGACATCAGGATCGCGCGCTCGTCGTCGATACTGTCTGGTAGCCTGATGAGGCTCGCGTTGGCGAAGGGTGTACGGGCGTATTCGGCCTGAAGTCCCTGAAAAGGACCCGTAGATTTCGGGCCGCCAAAAAACGCGGTGCCAGCGCCCGGACCGTTCGGATTGGCCACGTCGCATTGAGCCGTGTAACCGCTGCGACAGTACGAGCAGTAACCGCAAGATACCGTCGACGGAATGAGGACGCGGTCGCCGGGACGAAGATTGCGCACACCGGCGCCGACTTCTTCGATCACGCCTACGCCTTCGTGCCCGAGGATAGTGCCGGGCTCCATGCCGCCCATCGTTCCACGGATCATGTGCAGGTCCGTACCGCAGATCGCGCTCGCCGTGAGTCGGACGATCGCATCGTTCGGCTGCTGCATTTCAGGATCTGCTACGTTGTCCAGGGAAATCTTTCCGACATCGTGAAAAACGACCGCTTTCATGGCGAACCTCCAGTGAATGATGGCGCTATTTCGCCGCACGGGCCGTGCCAAGCGTCTCGCCGACGGTGTGGGCCGCCCGCTTGCCGCTCACTGCCGATGCCTTTGACAATCGCTGTGATCCTGCCTCAGGGCTTTAGCTGTATCGGAGGGTAAACGCCGATCCCATTCAGGGCGCTTAATGCCGTTAATACAGGTATTAATGCGTCGGCTTCGGGACCGCCGGAATTGATTATGTCCGACGCTGTGCAGTACGATAAATTCGGGCTTGGTCGTGCGTCCAGAAGCACACAGTGCAATCGGGGATAGTGGTGGGGAAGTCCGTTTCGTTGCTGGATGATGTTGCAGGCGTGGCTGTGGGCCCTGGCGGCGAACGTTTTGTCTCCGCATTCCAGGCGATTTATGATCTCGCGCGTCAAAAGCCCGTCGGCTTCGAAGCGTTACTGCGCGAGCCATGTGGCTTCCAGCAATGGAAATTGCCGGCAGAGATCATGCGGACCATCGGCCAGCGTGATCCGATAGCGCTTGATGTAAAAAGTCACGCAACTCATCTCGCCAACGCGGGTCCCGTACTGGGTCCGGACGAATGGCTGTTTCTCAACAGTTATGCTTCCACCATCGCCCAGCCGGGATACGCGATTTCACTGGCGCGGCAGGCCACCGGCGCCGGAATTGCACCCCACCGCATCGTTCTGGAGATTCTTGAGACGGAAGACGGCTCGCTGGAGGAGCTGGCCGACCACGTGGACGCATACAAAAGCGCGGGCTTCCTGATCGCGCTTGACGATTTCGGCGTCGGCTATTCCAATCTCTGCCGTCTGCTGCGGCTCAAGCCGGACCTGATCAAGCTGGACAGGTCACTGCTGCCTGCTTCACCTGATGATTACCGGTTGCTGGTCAATCTCGTCCGGCTGATGCACGAGGCAGGCATTTTTGTCGTTGCAGAAGGTATCGAAACGGCCGAACAACTGGTTGCGGCCGTTCATGCGAATGTTGACTTCGTGCAGGGTTTTCTGTTCGGCCGGCCGCATCCGCAAAACATCAGGAACGCGAGCGCGCGCGCCCTGATTGATACCGCTTTTGATGAAGCGCGAGTGCTTCGCGCTGATCTGACTGTTCCGGAGCACTATCGTCGTGGATTGAAGCGGGTGAAGCAGCAACTGCTTCTCAACCTGCCCCTGGCCGAAAGTTGCGCGCCACTGACCGGTTTTGGCGACTGCATTGGCTGCTTCCTTCTGGATGAGACCGGTCGCCAGGTCGGTGACACCATTCAGGGACCGGCGTTCCATGCGGCCGCACCGAAGTTTAGTCCGCTATGCGCTCTGCCGGGCGCACGCTGGGATAACCGGGACTATTTTCGCGAAGCCATCGAGCGTCCGGGAAACATTGCGATCGAAGGTCCATGGAGGGCGGTGAACGGTGCCCAGCTATGCGTGACGGTCGCGACCGCGGTCCGGATCGAAGGACGTTGCTTCGTCCTCGGCGCGGACATCTGCTGGCGCTGAACCTCGCGATTCCCGCGCAAGCGAATCCGCAATGTCGCCGATGATAGCAACGAGCCGGTCGGGATCCACGGGTTTGACCAGATGCCGGCTGAATCCGCCCGCTGCCGAGCGCGCAATGTCCGATTCGGTCCCAAAGCCGGTCAGTGCGACCAGCACCGGTGGATGGTCACCTGACGCGGCGAGGATCTGTTCAGCGACCTCGTAGCCGTTCATGTCTGGCAATCCGATATCGAGTAATACTACGTCTGGCGAGTCGGCCACGGCCGCGCTCACGCCACTGGTTCCATCGTGGACGGTCTGAACGGTATGACCGTCGAGTCCGAGCATCAGGGCGAGCGATTCGGCGGCGTCCCGGTTATCGTCGACGACGAGAATCTTCAACTGCCGTACTGCCTTCGTTTCCTGCACTGCAAGACATGTCGAGGGCACATCCGGCGCCGGGACTGTCGGCAAACGCACGCTGAACACGCTGCCTTTGCCCACGCCAGCACTGGTCGCCGTTGCGCTGCCGCCGTGCATACGGGCAATGGACCGGACGACTGAAAGGCCTATACCGAGTCCACCATTTGATTTTCGTATCAGCGGATCCGTCTGGGCGAAGAGATCAAAGATACGCGGCAGATCGCCTGCGGGAATGCCAACCCCTGAGTCGGCCACCGTGATGACGGCCATGCCGTTCTCGATGTCCAGGCGCAGACGGACTTCGCCTCCGTCGTCGGTGTACTTGACGGCGTTGTCAAGCAGGTTCGAGATGATCTGGGTGAGCCGGGTCGTGTCGCCATTGACGAAGACTGGCATGTCGGGAAAGTGCACCGAAAGGCGATGGTGATGACTTTCAGAAACCAGCCGCACTGCCTCGACTGCCCTTTCCGCTGACTCTTTAAGGTCGATGACTTCCTTTCTGAGACGGATCTTGCCGGTCGAAATGCGCGAGACATCCAGAAGTTCGTCAACAAGATTGGCAAGGTGCTGACTTTGACGTTCGATAACGGGAGCAACCCATTGCATGTCCAGGGGAAGTTCCTGGAGCCGACGATCCATGAACCGCGCCGCGTTGCGGATCGGCGCCAACGGGTTGCGCAGTTCATGGGCAAGCGTGGCCAGAAAGACATCCTTGCGACGGTCGGCTTCCTTGAGTTCTGCCTCTGCGCGCACGCGCCCGGTTACATCGGCGAGCGTGCCTGTGAAGCAGTAGGGTTCGAGATCGTCATGAAAGCGAAAGCGTCCATTCATCTCGACCGTGCGGATTTCCTGGTCATTGCGGCGGAAGATCCTGAATACTGCGTGAACCTGGTGACCCGGGACCTTGCCTTCGTTGAACCGCTGAGAAAGGGGTTCCAGATCCTCCGGATGAACGACGGACCGCCTGAATTCGTCGCCCGAGAGCGGACCATCCTGAGGACGCTGGCCAGTAATTTCGAACATCCTCGGATTTTCCCAGACCGCCTGTTGCCCGGCGACATCCCATTCGAAGATACCCAGGCCCGCTGCTGCTGCCGCAATACGCAGTCGCTCCTCGCTTTCCTGCTGGGTCGCCAGCGCGCGATCGCGTTGCGCAATTGCATCCGCCACGCGGGCCGCCTGCTCGTCGGAAAACTGCCGGATTGCGCAATTGATGCTCAGGCTGAACAGGTCTTCCAGCGCGCGGTGCGCAGGCGCCTCGAGCCGCCGCGAAACGCCCTGAGCCGAGGCAAAATAGGCCGACGTTGCGTCCTGAAGGCATCGGCGGAGCAGGTCGAGCTCTTTTAACAGTTCATCGAGCTGAAATCCCTGAGCCCAGCGGGTGTTTCCGTGCGCGCGCGCGTCGGCGTCAATACGCTCCCGGATAGTGTTGGCGGGGCGCTGCGTCAGAGCGGCACAGATTCCGGCGTAGACTGGCGGGAGATGATCAATGAGAGCATCGCGGGGCAGCCGCGATACCTGCGTCATCAGCGGATCTTTCATGAGCTCGGTCAGCCAGCGATCGAGCACGGTGCCGCGCCGGGTCTCAAGATAAACGGCAAGTTCGTGCAATGGATCCTTGTGGCCCGGTTTCACGATTGGCGTCCTTGGTGTTAATGGCAGTAGGAAGCAGCGCGCTGAACTTCAGGAAAGGTGGAAATCTACCCCTAAAGATATGTTTGCTTCGCCGAACTGGAAAGGGGTTTATGGTGCTGCGAGAAGGATGGCGAATGACGCCAGGCCCAAAAATTGCTGCATGCCATCCAGTAGTGCGGGGACTTGGGTGTGCGGCAATCTGGACCAATAGCGGAGACTTCCCCGCATAACAAAAAGTTACAAAATGGTTGAAGAAATTACTTCGTCTGGAAGCCCGGACGAATGGTCAGACCTCCCGCCTTCCCCGCGCAACTTCGCGACCAGCCGGCGGGCACTCTCGGTAGTGCTGGCGACATCCATCGTCGTTCCACTCGTCTGTTTCAGCGCATATTGCTATCGCGACTATGTCAGTCGGGTGTCGGCTGCCAACGGCGCAGTAACGCGCCTGGCGCGCGTTGCACAGGAGCACGCGCTGAAAGTCATGGACCTGAACGGTGACATGTCCACCCGTGTGACCGATGTGCTCGGCGCACGGGACGATCGTCAAATTGACGAGAAAGAAGAAAGTCTGCATGAGCAGCTCGACCGGATTGGCGGCGGCTATCCGCAGGTCGCCTCAATCGCCGTATTCGGGACTGGCGGCAGGCTCCTCGTGAGCAGCCGCTACTACCCGTCTCCCCCTATTTCTATCGCAGGTCGAGAGGACTTCAAGGCCGCCCGGGCATTGTCGCCGCAGCCCTATATCGCATTGCCGATGCGCGGCGCGGTTTCCGGCTTGCCCGTTTTCAACATGACCACCGCCCGTTTAACGCCCGACGGACGCTTTCTCGGCGCCATTGCTGTTGCGCTGCGCCTCGACTATTTCGAGCGTTTCTACGGGGAGCTATCGGAGGAGGGACTACCCGTCGCTGTCGGCCTGTATCGGCGCGATGGCGCTACCCTGGTTCGTTACTTCGGTCGACCCGCGCCTGGTAAGGCCAGGCTCAGCCAGCAGCGGCCGGAACCGGTTCTTGCCGAGGTGTTGCGCGACAAGCCTGCGTCCGGCATGACGAGAATCGTCTCCGGCGATGACGATCTTGCGACCATCACGGCGTTCCGGCGTGTGGGTGACTACCCGCTGTACGTCGCCGTCGGATATGAGCCTGCCACCGTCTGGATGCAATGGTGGAAGCATTGTGCGTTGATAGGAATTTTGATCGGCGTCCCCAGTATCGCCGTCTGGCTGCTTGTCCTCTATTCGTTTCGCCAGGTTTCAGCCGAGGAGCGGGCATGGCGAAGCTGGCATGCGGAGGCGATGCGACGTGCGTCAGCGGAAGCCTCAGGCAGACGTCTCCAGCGGATGGGCGCGCTCGGGAATCTGGTAGGCAATGTCGCACACGAATTCAACAATCTGCTGCTGGCTGTCTCAACAAACATGGCGATCGCGCGCAGCAAGGAATGCAAAGACGTAGACGCGGAGGTGGGCGCGGTGGAACGCGTTGTTGAAGGCGCGAGCGCTCTCGCCCGGGGGCTGCTCAGCGTCACAGGAAAACTCCCTGCAAGGCAGGCGATTGTCCGGCTCGATAGCTGGTTGCCGTCAGTCGAAGAGGCCATCCGGCGCGTTTTTGAGACCGACACGGTGAAGGTCTCGGTGGAGGTCCCATCCGATCCGTGGCCGGTTCTCGTCGATGTCTCAGAACTCAAGCTGACGATTATCAATGTCGCTACGAACGCAGGTGATGCGATGCCTCACGGAGGACGCTTTGTCGTCCAAGTCCAGAATTTGCAAATGGCCGGCGATGATCCGGATCTTCCGGCGGGCGACTATGTTCTGGTCGAGCTTTCTGACAATGGAGAGGGGATGCCTGACGAGGTCGTCAGGCGTGCGTTTGAACCGCTCTTCACAACGCGCCGGCGCGTTGCGCGCGTGGGCCTGGGACTGAGTCAGGTGCTCGCAGCATGTGAAAGAAATGGCGGCACGGCGCGGCTGAATAGTGAGTGGGGAGCGGGTACGACGGTGCGTCTTTATCTGCCGCGCTATCGAGACGCGGTCGACGACCCTGTATTGGCGGCCACCGCGAGTGTTGAAGCTACCAGTGCATCGCGGCCTTCGGTACTGATTGTGGAGGACAATCTGGAGGTCGCCGCCGGACTTGCGGCGGCACTCGGCTTCCTTGACCTGCAGGTGCACCACGAAACAGGCGCGGACAGCGCGCTGTCGCTGCTTGACTCCGGTGTCAGCTTTGACTTCGTGCTATCGGATATCCAGATGCCGGGCCGGTTGAACGGCATCGATCTGGCGGAGCGGTTGCGTGCGCAGTACCCGACGCTAAGAATGGCGTTGATGACAGGCTATGCAGACGAACTTGAGCGGGCACAACGGGTGGGTGTGCCAATTCTCTCGAAACCGTTTGCCATCCGGGACTTGCATCATCTTATCGTCGCCGGTCTTTCCGAAGACAGCCGCCACGTGATCCGGATTTCATAAGCGCTAAACTTGATTGCCTGTCTGCTGCCATTGACATTAGGCACTTCCGCGAGCTTTGTGACAAACAATGCGTCTTTTCAGCGTTCGTCACGTTCCGTCGAAGCCTTGGCAGGCGGGCCGCCGAGGCGGCCCGGTTCAAGGCCGGGTTCGTTGTCGGGTTCGTCATCTGGCGGTCCGCCAGGCGCGCCGGGTCCGGGTCCGGGTTCATTATCGGGAAGTCGTGGCGACGAAGTAGCGCCCGGTTCAAGCTCCGCCTTGTCGGGAATCTTGGGCTGTGCAACGGCAGACATGGTTTCCCCGCTTATGGATGTCATAGCTAGAGCACTCCCGATTCATCAGGCGGGTGAGGCTGGTCACGCGCGGTTTCGGGCGTCCCAACGTCAGGACGGTCGGGCTCCGCGTCGGCGTTTGACGGTTCCGGTACCGTCGGTGCAATATCTGGAATGACGGGATCAGGCATAAACTCACCTCATTCAGCAAATGAAAACAAATGATCCCGTTGTTGAGCATGAGGTGTTCCCGATAGGACGCCCCCAGGCGCGACGATGTCCTTGTCCGGGCTGGCACCGCGAGGTTCGCAATTTGCCTACCGCAAGTCGCCTGTCCAGAAGCTAGTGTCCCCATGGCAGTACTTTGACGAAAGACAAGGGTGACCATCAGCTCATAAATCGCGGTGCGTCCGTAACTGGGATGTGACTTAATGTTTCCAGCCAACGTTAGGAAACAGCGTGCAAGCCCGCGATGCCAGGCTTGGCTCCAGACACAAAAACGGTGCCCCCTGGTCAGGCGATTCGGGGGTGTTTTTCTTTGATCCGATGCCGTTGACGGAAGCGGCCCAGACGTCGGATGAAGCCGTCAGCGCACTTCGCAATGCTCGATTTACATGCCTGCTGTCCACTAGGGTTTGTCGGCGCCGGCGTCCTTGCGATTTAATGCTGCGAGAGTCAGGGATAGCGCGGCATGGTCGACCGGCTTGACCAGATGATCATCGAATCCCACCTCGCGGCTGCGCTGCTGGTCTTCACATAGGACAGCGAATCCAGCCAGTCGGCATTGTTGAACATGATGGCATCTGTGGGGCCGTCGCCGAATTCGAGAAACTGGCCAAAGGCTTTTCGAATTCCGGCGATGTTGGTCGCTATTTGCTCGTCCGTCAGTATCGGGCGCGCTTCGGAACGAAAGCTTGGATCGCCAATTCTTGTGGTGCCGCCGCCGACTAGAATTACCGGCCGATGCCCGTGCTGTTGCAAACACCTAAGCGCCATGATCGCCATCAGGTGGCCTACGTGCAAACTATCCGCCGTGGCGTCGAACCCGAGATATGCCGGAGCGCTGCGCTGATTAAGCAGGGAGCTCAAACCCTCTATATTGGTGCATTGATTGATATATCCACGCTCGGTTAGAACCCGCAGCGCTTGTGATCTGGAGATCGGATCGTCGGGTAACGTGGGAGAAATCTGGGTCATAGTCCTGTCCTTGGAACATGCCGCAAGGTGGACTGATGTAAAAACGCCGCCTTGTCGGCGGCGTTTTCTATTCATGACTCAACAGCGCCGCTCTGGAATGAACGATGCGTAATATGCGCAGAGGATGTGCATGGTTGAGATCATGACAGTGATCGTATGTTTGCCGATTGAATCTGTCAATAATTTACTTTTCTAGCAGGGCAGAGTCGGTAAAGGGCAGCTCGACAGGCATCAACGGTCGGTCGCCCCCATCTTTCGATCGGCTGCTCATGGCCGCCGTGAGCCGGAAGACAAGCCGCCGACGAAGCACTGGGTAGCGATCGTATCGATATGGCAAATTGAATCCTAAAGTCATCAGCGCCACCGTCGATATACCGTCTAATTGACCAAAGAAGGGGGCTGTGTGTCCGTCCGTATCAGCTTATTGCATCCCCGAGTAAGTCGTGTAGCGCAGGCGTTGGCTATTGTGGCAGCCGTTTTTCTGCCCAGCGCAGCCCAAGCCGATGCAGCCTACCAGATGATCAGGATTCAATGCCTGCCCGCTTTAGGTAAAGTTACGGTCGACACTTTTACGGAATGGAACGCTTGCTCAGACGTTAGCTGCGAAAACCTGCGATCGCTGGGATCGCAAGGCGTCTACGAGGCTGGCGCCTTCGTCAATCGCTTCCGTCGGACTCCGTTTTCCTGCCTTCTGCCTGATCGCAAGACCGCCATATTACGAATATCGGATCATGGCGTCGATAAGACGGGCAACACGTGGCTCAGGCTGGAGTTCGAGCTTGGCAACCTCGTCGTTGGGTCGATTGATACCAGCGGCTCAAATGTCGACGCCTGGATGGAAAATATATCCAATCCAGCAAGCGTTGCTTTCCGCGTATGCACTGTTCCCGAGGATGCATTCATGGGCCTATCTCAGCCAATTCACTGCGATCAAAGATGGATTAATTACAACGGCCATGCAGTAATCGATGGTGCAAAGAATTCGCAAGATTACACGCCAAGCTTGCGATAAACTCGGTTCCTACCTCGTCGATTGTCATCGATTTGGTGGGCGGTGTTGGTCGTCCGTTCCTAGCCGAACTGAGCCCCACGCCCACCGGTTCTGATTGCCGTCCACTGCGAACAAAATCGATCAGTGTCTCGCGCCTCTCGCGACAACGGCATCCGCTCCGCCCGTTCAATGAACTCTGCGCGGGATACTTTATACGCGTGTCAGCCGCCTTTTAGAAGAACGAATGCTGGCGTGGACGACATAGCGTCATACGTCTTACGGCTACTGACCACATCTATCCACGCTTCATGAAATTTCACGCTCGATAGCGGCCGCTCGACAACATCCCCAGCCGACACTTAAATTTCCAGACTCGCTGCCGATATATAACGAAGGGGGCGCCAGGCCACGCTTACTAACCCCCTACATTAACTATCATAACGACCAGAACGATATGACCTATTCGAGAAGACTTTCGATCCTCGCTCCACTGACCATGCTTGCTGCATGCTCGGTCGTCGCGACGCCTTACTCCCCATCGGTCGAAAACATCCAGACGCTCAAGGACGCTTCCCCTGTGCAAGCGCGTATTAGTGACTTTCGCAATCAGGATGTCGGCGACAACCATTACCCATTGCAGGTGCGCGCAAACGTAATGCGCTCTCCTGTTGGCACCTCCTTCCCGGATTATCTCTCGAACGCCGTTACGCAGGAGCTCACACTCGCCGGCACGCTCTCATCGTCGGCATCGGTGGAGATCGGCGGCGTGCTGCTGCAGAACAACGTCGATGCCGGCGTAGGCACGGGTGTGGGAACGATATCGGCGCGTTTCGTCGTCAAGCGCGACGGCACTGTGCGCTACGACCAGGTGAAAACCGCACGCAGTGAATGGGATTCGTCATTCGCGGCAGCGATCGCCGTGCCGAAAGCGACTCAACAGTATCCGCTCGTCGTGCAAAAGCTGCTCGGCTCACTGTATTCAGATCCGGCGTTCATCAGCGCCATCCGCTAAATCCACACGCTACTTTAATCAGGAACTTCTGTTATGAAACTCAGCAATGTACTGCGCGCGGCGTGCGCCGCTGGCGTAATCGCGTTTCTTTCTGGCTGCGCACACGACATCACGATCTCCGGTGACAACACCGCGCTCGTTTCGAAAACGAGTCCGCCGATCAACAAGACGGTCGGTCTAATCATTACCGATGAAGAGCGCAACAAGGAAGTCGTCTCTCCGGGCGGCGGCGGCGACAAGGTCGCGTATAAGCCCTATCACGACCTCGAATTGCCGATCTACCTCGAACTCAGCAATCTCTTCAAGGATGTCGTCAAACTGAACTCGGCGCCCGACGCCGCGACCTCGCAGACCAAGAATTTGAGCTATATCGTGACGCCGACGATCACGACGACCTCGTCTTCGCCTAGCCTGCTCACCTGGCCGCCGACCGATTTCACCGTGACACTCGAATGCACGGTGACGGACCCGAGCGGCAAGCTCATCACGAAGAAGGCTGTAACCGGCTCCGGTCATGCCGAGTTCAGCGAGTTCAAGCGCAACTTTGGACTGGCCGCTCAGCGCGCCACCCTCGACGCCGTTCAGAAGATGCAGTCGGCGATGCAGGATTCGCCTGAACTTCGTCAGTAACCGGCGCGCAAGAACAGGTGGAGGGATGCCTGGATAACCGGGCATCTAACTGTGGGTGGCCGTCAAACGGGTGAAGATAGCCGCCTTGGAAGCTAGAGTGCTGGACACCCGTCGGCTACCCGACTCTTCGGGTCGGCAGTCCCATGTCGACCCTGAACTGCCGTTCGAGATCGCGCCACCGCAACGGCTGCTTCGAAGGTGCAACCGCCATTCGACCAATCAAGCTGGCCGACCAGCAATCCGTGCCTTTACGGCCAATCGAGTCTCCCCCGCAATAGCACTGCTGAATGACCGGTATCCAGGGAGATCGAGGAGAAACGTGCGTGAAGTCAATCAACGCTGAATAAATCTGCGAGCGGCCTCCTGATCAGCCGCCAGTGTCGCCTGCATCGTATCCCTCAGATAGTCCACCCAGGTGCGAATCTTCGCGTCAACGTATTATCGCGATGGATACATCGCGCACAGACCCATCTCCTGCGGCCTGTATTCGGGTAGTACCCAGGCAAGTTCACCGTTGCGCAATCCGGTGATTGCCGAGTAGATCGGAATCAGGCCGATTCCTAGTCCTTCCCGTACTCCAGTGGCAAGAGCCTCCGGTGTATTGACTTCCAGCACGGCTGGCCGGAATCGAACGGACTCCTTTCCGTTTGGCCCATCGAATGTCCACACGTTCATTGGAAATTCAGGTGTGTTCAGGTGGATGCACGAATGCGCTTCGAGATCGTCTGGTTTGTGCGGAACGCCATGGGCCTTGATGTAGGTGCGTGATGCACAAACAATGCTGAATGCACTGCCGACTTTCTGTGAAATGAACTCTGACTCTGATAATGCCAATGCCCCGATAATTGCAACGTCGCAGCCGTCTTCGATGAAATCCGGCGTGCCATTGGCGAGCGTCAGCCGGACTTTCACTTCCGGATATAGCTTTTGATACGCGCCGATCTTCTTGATGAGGTAGTGCTGTCCAAACCCGACGGGAGTGCGAACCCTCAGTTTCCCAAACGGACGCGCATGTGCGTCACCAGCCTCCGCCTCAGCCTGTTCGATCAGTGCCAGATCTGCATGCAATGATCGTAATATCGCTCACCAGCTTCAGTTAGCGCGATGCGTCGTGTAGTCCTGTTGAGCAGTCGGGTTCGAAAGTGTGCTTCCAGATCCGAAACGGCGCGTGAGGTTTTGCCAGAGTGGTGTCCATGCCGTTCGCCGCCGCCGTGAAGCTCCCGGTTTCGACGACGCGCACAAAGACGCGCATGTCTTGGAGTATGTAGATGCAGAGCTCCCGATGCGAGTCCAACCGGCGAAGCGCGATACACCATTTATCGCTACATCCCTTTGCAGGCGCGACAGTGTCCGCCGGCTGACCGACGCTTACGTTAAATCATCTCGATGGCCATGGCAGTGGCTTCGCCACCGCCGATGCAAAGGGTGGCGTAATGAAGTTGTTGCCGCTATTGGAAAAGACGTTCAGCAAGTGCAAGCGTCCGGTAGGAAAAAGCTGGTGAATGGACGAGAGCTATATCAAGATCAAAGGCGAGTGGAAATATCTTTATCGGGCAGTGGACAAGGCGGGCGACACGGTCGACTTTCTGCTCAGGGCCAGGCGGGACAAGGTTGCGGCTCGGCGCTTCTTTGAAAAGGCGATCGCCCACAATGGCGAGCCAGAGACGGTGACCAGCGACAAAAGCGCCTCCAATCTGGCCGCCCTGCAAGCCGTCAACGCTGAGCGGGAAACGCCCATCAAGGTCCGACAGGTCAAATACCTGAACAACATCGTAGAACATGACCATCGGGCTATCAAACGCCGGACCCGGCCAATGCTTGGCCTCAAGGACTTCCATTGTGCGAAGGTCATTCTTGGCGGGATCGAGGTCATGCACATGATCAGGAAAGGACAGATGAATTGTGCGGGCAAAGCCACGTTGTCTGCCGCGCAGCAGTTCTACTCTCTTATGTTATAAGCGATGCTGATTATATTGGAATTTTTCGTCTCGTCACTCTTACTGCGACAGAACCACAGCAATTGCTCAACGGCACGCGGCAACCACACGACGATCATGCGCTGGCCTTGCGTCTGGTCTTCTTCTTGATCTGCGCGACCTTCGCATCGAGCAGCGCCATCACGTCAGCGTGCGGAATCTTGGTCACGTTCGGATTGTCAGCTTCGGCCAGCGCCTGCAACACGTCGGCCTCGAACTCGGCGGCTTCATCTGCGCGCCGGTGTGTCGCGTTCATGTGCGCGGCCTGGTCGGGCCGGCTCCAGGCCTTCGCCTTCGGCGCACGCGTATCCCACTCCTCGAGCGCGAAACGCCCGGTGGGTACGCCAAGCTCGCGCGCGACTTTCAGCGCCTGGCCGGGGTCACGGAATGAGCGCCGCTCGCGGCCGTTCGATGTGACCAGTTCGGCCGCGCCGGATTCGCGGGTTTCAAGCTCGATGTAAAACGCGCCCTTGTCGGCACGCAGGATCGCTGACAGCACACCGCCCGCCTTAACGGCGGCGCTGGCCTGCGAGAGGTCAAAACTGGCACGGCGCATTGAACCTCCTTTAGTCTGTGATGAGTTCAGGTCGCCATGCGCGCACGACGGCACCGAACTGCGGGCTATAGCCCAGCGTGTCGGGGTAGCTGTTCGCCCGCGTCGCGAGGCGAAAGACCACGCACAAATCATCGGCAGTCCTCGTCGAGTCCCCAGCCGGTTGTGATGTCGTACTTGCCGCAGGCGCTGGGGTTCTACCACGCGAGCAGGAAATCGTCGACGCGTCGGCTCTGGCCAGTGTCGCCCTGTGCGTGTTTCAGGAGGTTTTCGAGGGCCTGCCGCTCGGCGGGCGTCATCTGTTCGGGTTGCAATGGTCGCTCCGGGAAAAGCCGCTAGGAGTATCACGCGGTCTAACATCGTGAGGAATGCAATATAGTATTTCGTCCTATTCAGAGTCTGTACGGCGGTGCCGAGAAAGGTGAGCCCTTACGGGACGTGGCCTGGCGGCCCGGACTTTACATAACATCTCGGCGAGCCAGCGCCAGTAGCTATGAACCTAGGTACTGGCGGTGCGTTTCTTTTTGGCGACGGCGCCACGCCGCTCTGTCGTCGCCCCGATCCGCAGGCGTCAGGTGGCCGATCGCCATTGGTTGCCGAGCCTAGCTCATTGGCTGCCGTCCAAGGCGCGGTCGCGGAAGTCCGATGGGGTGTACGTGCCATAGACGGTTCTGGTGCAAATAGGCTAGGCGAATCGGTTAAGGTATTCAGCCCAACAATCTGGTGGTCGGTGATGAGCAAGCGCAAAGGCCTTGAGGCATTGTTTGATGGGCGACATTTTGATCGGGAGATCATCATTCTCTGCGTGCGCTGGAACCTCCGCTACAAGCTCAGCCTGCGCGATCTGGTCGAGATGATGGCCGAGCGCGGTTTGTCGCTGGCGCACACCACGATTATGCGTTGGGTGAAGCCTTCACGCCGGAGTTCGTCAAGCGCTGGAATCGTTTTGGCATACCCACAGGGCGGTCATGGCGTGTTGACGAAACCTACCTGAAGGTTCGTGGCAAATGGGCTTATCTGTACGGTGCGGTAGATCGAGCCGGCCAGACGGTAGACTTCATGCTCAGAGCGAAGCGCGACGTGGCCGCGGCCAAAGCCTTTTTCAGCAAGGCAATCAAACATCAGGGGCAGCCGCCGGAGACGATCACGCTCGATGGGTATGCCGCCTCACACCGGGCACTGCGCGAAATGAAGGCCGATGGCCTGCTGCGTGAGGACACGAAGATCCGGTCCTCGAAGTAGCTGAACATTCTGATCGAGCAGGACCATCGAAACATCAAGTCCAGAACGAACGTGGTGCTCGGCTTCAAACGATTCGGGAATGCCGTGACTACGATTTCAGGCATCGAATTGATGCATCGCATTCGCAAGGGGCAGTTCAACTTCACCATGCTCGGGCTGAAAGATACCGCTGCGCTCGCTGTCTGGAATAACGTCCTGTTCAATCGATAAGGTATCCATATCGATAGAAAAAATCTCGGCCGGACTGGCCATTTGCACCGGAGCCGGCGATCGCCCGCCAGATGATGGACGGTCGATTCAAATTCAAACTTGTCTCCGTAGACAGCTTGTAAGCAATGGGCGGCCACGCGGTTTTTGCGGATGGAGCCACCCGGGCTACTGACGTCTACGGAGTATATCGACAACCTGAACATCAAGCCGCTAGCCAGTCCGCCGCGTGTTCCTTCATCTCCCGCTCGAGCTGGCTTCCGCGCGTCGCGAATACGCGTTTGACCGGGAAGCCGCTCTTCTCCAGCAGATAACCCAACGCCGCATATTCGCGCGGATACTTCGCTGCCACTGCGCGGTCGATGTCGACCACGCCGAGCGGAAACGTGAACGAACCGAAGTCGTAGACGCTTTGCCGCCGCAGCAGCTTCCAGACACCGTCGCGTTGCTCTGCCATATCGTAGAAACGGTTATGCGCGACGCCGCCCAGTTCGAGCCGGCTGTTCTCCGCAACGATCACGGCGTTTGTCTCGACGATGGCCTTGCTGCCGTTGAACGTGACCACCGGTGTGCCGATCAGATGTTTGGTTCGCAGATCCGAGGCGCCCATGGCCATCGAACCGTCGACGAAATCGCCGAAATTGCCTTCGAACCACGTCACTTCGATCGTACCGTCCAGGTGAAACAGCCCGCGCAAGCGGTCCCAGTCCCCCAGATCGCGATACAGCCAGCCAGTGATCAGGTCGGTGATCTGCATTCTGTCTTCAACGCGGGCGTTCATATTCAGTTCCTCGAGTAGTGCGCGCTCGTTGCGCGCCGATGACTCATAGAATCGCGCCAAATCGATCTACAATCAAATAGATTGATTTGACCGATTCATCACTAAAACTGATCGATTAAAAACTTATGGACCTCCGCCAGCTGCGTTATTTCCTCGCGGTCGCACAAGAAGCGCATTTCGGTCGCGCGGCTGAGCGGCTGCATATTGTGCAGCCTGCTCTCAGCATGCAAATCCGCGCGCTCGAAGACGAATTGGGCGGCTCACTGCTCACGCGCACCAGCCGGCGTGTCGAGTTGACCAAGGCCGGCAGGCTATTTCAGATCGAGGCGCGCCGGGCGCTCGACCAGGCCGAGTACGCCAAACAAGCCGTGCAGCGCGCGATGCGCGGCGAGACCGGGCGCGTGCGCGTCGGCTACGCGGGAAACGCGGTGTTGAGCGGCAAACTGATGGGCGATCTGCGCGGCTTCCATCTCAGCTATCCGGATGCCGAACTGGTGGTCCACGAAATGGCCTCGCAGGCGCAGATAGAAGCGATCCTCGGCGGTCAGCTCGATATCGGTTATGCACCGGGTCACGGCGCCACGCTGTCGGCGGCGCTGGTCGCCGAGACGGCCGGCGTGTGGCGCTTTGTCGTTGCGATGCCGTCCGGCCATACGCTCGCAAAACGTAAGCGTATCAGCGTGCCGCTGCTGGCCACCGAGCCGTTGATCCTGTACGCCGCCCCCGACACGGAAGACAGCCTGCTTCCCGCACTGCGCGCTGAGCTAGGGCATGAACCGCGCATCGCGCACCGGGCGGCGAGCACGCTTGGCGTACTCGCGCTCGCTGCCTCCGGACTCGGACTCGCACTGGTGCCTCAGCCGCTCGCGAACGTCGCGATTCCCGATCTCGTCTACCGGCCGCTGGACGCTTCCTCGTTGACCGCCGATCTGACTTTATTGAGCCGCGTCGACGAATCAGGCGGCGCGGTCAACGCGTTTCTCTCGCTCGCCCGGGAAGGCATCAAAAAACGTGGAGCTTGATCGTCGCGGGAGCTTGCGGTATCCCATTCAACGAAACGGCGGCACCGAGTTCAACCGGATATCCTCAACGGACCGGGACAGGCTTTCGCGACTGCAACCGCGAAGGCGCCGTTTCCTTCAGGTTGATGACGACCACGAAGCCGATGGCAAGGGCGACGAAGCCGAGATACATGATGTACTGGATGCCGAAGTGCTTGGCCACGTAACCGGCAATGGCCGGTGCCAGACCACCGCCGAATACCTCGCCGATACCGACCACCAGCCCCGACGCGGTCGACATAAGCTTCGCCGGTACGGATTCCGCGCTTAAGGGGCCGACCGTGAGCGTGATCATGCTGAACACGAAGAGCAGCGTCAGCATGAGATACGTGAACAACAAGGTCGGACTCGGCCCGGTGCGGCTTAGCAGAACAAGGAATACGGCCGCGCCGATCACCGACAGAATCATGACGGGTTTACGCCCAAGGCGGTCGGACAGTGTCGGCATGAGTACTGTACCCACTGTGCCGCCAAAGCCGATTGCGGAGAGCACATAACCCATCTGCTGCATGCTCAGATGCAGATAGTCGATCAGGTAGCTCGGAAAGAGCGCACTCAGCACGACCAGGCAGGTGAGCCAGCAGAGCATCCCAACGATGTTCAGTCTGATGTTGCGGTAGCGAAACACGTCCGTCCATTTGTGCGCGGCGCTGTCGTGCGTCGCCGTGTGCGCCGCGGCGACGGAAGCCCTGGTGTTGCGCAGCACTTTCCACAGCAGAAATGCGACGACGAGCCCGGGAATCGAGACGACAGCAAAGATCGAATGCCACGGCAGGAACTTCAACAACTGCGTCACCAGAATGGGTGCGAGGCCGAGTCCAAAGAGCGGGAGTGCCATCTGCTGGATTCCGATGTTGCGGCCATGACGGGTGGGCCTGGACGCCTCCAGCGTAGCAACGATGCTGGCAGGGGTATAGGCGCCTTCCGCGAAGCCCATCACGGCACGAATCAGGAGCAGCGTTCCGACACCTGTCGCGAGGCCACTCAGGCCGGCGAGCAGCGAAAATACGACGATCGCCGGGATGATGACCTTGCGATGACCGATGCGGTCGGAGAGGTTACCCATGAACATCGCCGATACCCCCCACGCAACCGACAGGGCGCCGGTAATGTGGCCGAGGTCCTGATAGTCCAGATGCAGGTCCGCCATCATCACCGGGAAAAGCGGCATGATCATGAAGCGGTCTATACCGACAAGACCAAATCCAAGCGCAAGCAACAGCACAGCCTTCCACTCGTATGTCGTGTCCCAACAGGAATTGGCTTGATTTGCCATGTTGTGTCTCCGTAAAGGGTGATTGTTTTTGTTGGTCGGGAGGAGATAAGACATCAGAAGATCGTCTGCAGGCCGAGTCGGGCAATGAACTGATGGTCGGAACGCGACTGGCCCGCGCCATTTATCCACGCGTTGTGGCTGCCCTCGACATCGCCGCCGGTCCATTGAAATACGCCTTCCGTGTAAACGGTCGTGCGTTTGGACAGGGAATACTGAAGGGCGGAAGTGATCTGCTGGGCGCGGTTATGGCTCAGCGCGGCGTTGCCTTTCATGTACTGGTAGTTCGCGCCTAGTCGCCAGAATGGATTAAAGGCATAGAGGCCGCCGGCCTGAACCACCTGAACCATTCCGCCGGTCAGCGTGTTCTTGGTGTTCGTGTACAACGCGCTCAGGTAGAGGTCGCCGATCGCCTGGCTGATACCGCCGCCAAAATTGCGGATACCGTCGTGGCCATTGTCGAGCGCCTGATATTGGGTCTCGTTGTAAGCGGCACCGATGCCGAAGCTGCCGATTGCATAGTCCACGCCGAAGCCGACCGTGTTGTTCGAGGAGAACGATCCCGCCGTATTGCCGAAGCCGTACAGCGCGCCGAGCCGCAGGCCGCTAAACGTGGCCGAGACGAACTTTGCCGAGTTCGATACGCGCGACGTGCCGGCCATCTGGTCAAAGTCGAACGACCCTGTCGGATTCTGCGGAATGCCTAGCGCGCTGAACGGCCCCTGACGCATGTTGTACAGCCCGCCGTACATGAATGAAGCGTCGAGCTTCGCGGGCGGAAAGAAGAGGAAATCAGCCATCAGGTTGTATTGCTGGCCGAACGTAAGGCGCCCCATGCCGTCTTTTTCGATCCCGACAAAAGCCTGCCGGTTGAAGTCGGCGTTCGGCCCCGGGATGCCGGCGCCCGTGTTGATCGCGAATTGCGATTCGAGGTCGAACAGGGTTTTGTAGCCTCCGCCGAGGTCCTCGACGCCGCGGATGCCCCACAAGCTCGGGGTCCAGATGGAGTCGTCTGCTTTGAGGCTGTGTCCGCCCTGCTCGTTCGATACGTAACTGACACCAACGTCTAGCAGTCCGAATAAAGTCACGCTGCTCTGGGCGTGTGCGCCGGACGCGATTGAAAATGGAATTACCCAACCTAACATCGCCTTTTTCATTGGTGTTCCTAAGTTTTAAGGATGCCTTTAGTTATGTCGGCCGACTGTCTCCGCTGCTCCGGCCGCGAGCGGGAAGCGGCATGGCGCCGCCTCCAATGCTCCGGGTACTACGCCGCTTTCACCGGCGCGATATGCCTGTCGTCGGCGGGTGAGTCGATGAGCGAAAGCCCGGCGGCGAGTTCGCCGACGAGGGCCGGCAATTCCGCCAGTTGCGCTACCGCGCCGAACACGTAATAGTCGGGCCTGACGATGATCGCGCGAGCGCCGTGCTCCACGAAGAACTGCGCATACTTGCCGCTCACGTCGAACAGAATGCGACCCGCAACGGTTTTTTCCTTATCCGCGGTAACGCCGATCACGCTGCCACCTAGCCGTGCCAGCGCCGTCTTCGAAGCCGCGTCGAGGAACTGCTCCGGGTCGGCATCGAGGGCGATGACGTGAAAGCCGTTCTGCATGGCGTCGTCGTACCGCAGCGGCTCACCGTCGTTTATCACCTGTCCGTGCACACTCAGCAGGCCGGCTGCCGCGTCGCAGGCCAGTTCCTTTCTTGCGCTGACAAGACCGCCGGTGAGGCCGGGAAAGGGCGGCAGCGGCGGGACCTGGCCGGATAGATAGGCCTGGTCGCGGCGGGCGGCCTGTTCGGGGTCCGAGATACAGACGACCTGACCCATTGCAATGGAAGCGTCGATGACGGCATGCACCTGCGGGCGTCGCTCCGCCGTGTACCCGTCGAGCAGTTCGTCCGACGCGATGCCCTTCAGAATCAAATCGAATCGCCACGCGAGATTCCACGCGTCGCGGATGCCGGAACACATGCCTTGGCCCATGAACGGGGGCATCTGGTGAGCGGCATCGCCCGCGAGAACGGCGCGGCCGCTATGCCAGTTTTCCGCGATCAATGAGCGAAACTTGTAGACGGCATGGCGAATCAACGTCGCGTTCGCGGGTGTGACCCATGGCGCGAGCAATTCCCAGACTTTCTCCGGCTTCTGCAGATCCTCGATGGATTCGTTGGGCAGGCGCATGAATTCCCAGCGGCGGTAACCCGGACCGCCTGGCACCATCGTCGTCGGACGCGCGGGGTTGCACCATTGACCGATATCCGGCACGTCGAGCACGACGCCTTCGTTGGGTTCGAGATCGATGACCAGCCAGTCCTCCTGAAACCCGAGGTCTTCGAACGGAACGCCCAGCGATTTACGGACGAAACTGTTCGCGCCATCGGCGCCGACCACGTAGCGCGCGCGTATCGTCTGTGTCTCGCCGGTGGGTACCCAGGCGCCTCTGTCCATGGTTCCTTTGCGAAGCGTTACTTCGCAGCAGTCCGGTAGTTGCCGGAAGTCGATCGCTTCCCAGCCCTGCTGGACCGACACGCCCGGCAGCGACCTGGCTTTCGCGTCGAGTAGCGCTTCGAGCGCCGGTTGATTGAAGAGATAACCGACCGGACCGTCGCTGATGGATTCCGCCGACCAGTCGATTTCAACCAGCGTCTCCCACGCAGCGTTGAACCATTGATAGGTGGCGGAGGGCTGGGAGATGTTCTCCACCTCTTTACCGATACCCATGGCGTGAAACACGCGGCGGATCTCGTGATCGTGAAATACCGCACGGGGCAGCGGATACAGTGCGGGCCAGCGGTCGAATGCCGCGACGTTGTAACCGCGCTCGCCCAGCAGAATGGATAGAGTCTGCCCAACCGGGCCGTAACCCACGATCGCGACATCAAGAATGTTCTGGTCAGCCATTTGATTTCACCTGCAAAAAAGCGAGTTGCACCCTGGCGCCAGATGAACTGGCTGCCATCGAATCGTTACCGGGTGAAGCGGGGCGTTAGTCTTCGGGAGTGAGGCCGGCGGCGTCGGCGGGCGCTTCGGTGTTGTGAATGAAGTTGCCGGGGACCGCGGGCCCCCAGAGATACAGCGAATCTTCCGGCGGAAAATCGCCGGCTGGCCATTCATGCCCGGCCGATACGAAGTCGATGTCGGCCGAGTACTCGCAGAACGAACCCCATGGGTCCTCCACGTAGTGGAAGTAGTTCGACCCAAGCACATGGCGGCCGGTACCCCAGCCCTTCACGTAGCCCGCATTCGCCATCTGCGACGCGCCCTGGCCAACCTGGTTGACGTTTTCCACATCCCACGCGGCGTGATGCCAGCCTCGCGCGCTGCTCTTCGCGAAGGCGACGAGGTGGTGGTCGCTGCCATGCGGCGCGTGCGTGAACGCGATGATGTCGACCGATTTGTCGGAGAGTCTCAGCCCAAGCGCTGCCTTGTAGAACTCGACGGCGCGCTGCACGTCCGGTGTGAACAGCAGGACATGGGACAGGCGCCGGGGCTTCACGGCCTGCGCTTGCGAACGCGTGTGGGAGCCGCGTTCATCGGCGGCACTCCCCGAGACGACGCAGGGTGTCTTCGCGGAAGGGCTGGTTTTCGGGCCGGCCTTGACCTCAATCAGATTGCCGTCCGGATCGTGGAACCAGAAGGCAACGCCATCGGCGGAAGGCTTGATGGCGCTTCCCGCCATCTCGACCTGCTTGCGGATGGCGTCAAGGTCGCGCTCGAAACAGTTGAAGCTCAGATAGGCCAGCGACTTGCTTGCCGCCGGAACAATGCGCGCCCAGCGATGATCGTCGGCCGCGCGCAGCTCCAGCTCCTGACGCTCGCTTCCGGCCCGCGTGACCCGTAAGCCGAAGGCCGTGAAAAAGCGTTCGGCTTCGTCGACGGACGGCACATTGAGAGTGAAATGGTCTATCGAATGGACGCTTGCGCAAGTGTGGCTGGCTGCTGCGGGAACCATGAGGGTGTCTCCATCTATCGGGTCGTGGCGGCTCTCTGGCCGGCCTTTAGGCAAGGATAGGTCGCATCTATCCGGCCACTTCTTCGTCGGCAATGACGTTGCGAAGCGTGCCGATTTTCTCGACCGTCACTTCGCATACGTCGCCCGCTTTCATCAGTAGCCTGGGCGTGCGCGCCCAGCCGATGCCCGACGGTGTGCCGGACACGATGACATCACCAGCCTCGAGCGTGATGGCTTCACTGATGATGCTGATGAGGCTCGCGACGTCGAAGACCATTTCATCGGTGCTGGCGGACTGGACGACTTTGCCGTTCAGACGCGTTTCGAGCAGCAGGCCTTTCACGCCGGGCGGCAGTTCGTCGGCGGTGACGAGGTCGGGGCCGAAGGCGCCGGTGCCGTCGAAATTCTTGCCGACGGTCCATTGCGGTGTTTTGAACTGGTATTCGCGCACGGAACCGTCGTTGAAGACCGAGTAGCCGGCCACGTGCGACAGCGCGTCGTTTTTCGCGATGTGGCGGCCGCCCTTGCCGAGCACGACCGCAATCTCGCCCTCGAAATCGAGGCCTTCGGAATCGGCGACGGCGGGGCGGATCATGGGTTGCTCGTGCGCGATGAGACTCGTGTGGACGCGGAAGAACAGCGTCGGATAGTCCGGCTGCTCGTACTTGCTCTCCGAGGTGTGGTCCGCAAAGTTCAGGCCGACGCAGATGATCTTGGGAGGACGTTGCAGCGGCGGCAGCAATTTGAGGTCGGCGGCGGAGAGCAACTCATCGCTCGCGTTTGCCTGTGCATGCTGAAGCAGGTCGACGCCGCGCGCGAGCAGTGCCTCGAGCGTTTCGCCGCCGATCACACGGACCTGCTCGCCTTCCCGAATGCCCAACACCGGCTTGCCCTGTCGTTCGAAACTGACCAATCGCATCTCTGTCTCCTGTAAATTTCAAGGACCGCCAGCAGGGGGCCTCAAAGCCTGAACTTATTGAATTGACACATTTGTCAATTTGCATTCTAGTCGATTTGATAAAATCGTCAACTAGATTGCGTCCAGGACAAACCCGCACGCGAACTGTTCGACTAACTAGACGGATCAACGAGAAGAGAATGGGCGACCTCGAGGCATCAGAGAATTACCAGACCCGCGTGGGCGCGCTGCGGCGCGAAAAAACGCGCAATCGCCTCATCGAGAGCGCGCTGATTGTTTTTGCACAAAAGGGGCCCGACGCCCCCATTATCGATGATTTCATCGCTGCGGCCGGCGTTGCGCGCGGCACGTTCTACAACTACTTCCGCACGACCGGCGAGTTGCTGTCGGCCGTTGCGGGCGAGAGTAGCGACGAAGTACTCGGCGTGATCGATCCGTTGGTCCGACAGATAGACGACCCCGCCCAACGGGTCGTAGTCGGTTCGCGGTTGTACATGCAGATGGCAACGCGCTACCCGCTGTGGGGCGCATTCATCACCCGTGTTGGAACAAAGCGCGGCTCGCGCGGACGACTGCTCGATGAATACCTGACCCGCGATCTGCAACTGGCCATCGACGGTGAACGGTTCAGCGACGTCGACGTATTGGTGGCGCGGGATATCGCGTTGGGCGCGATACGGTACGGCATCGAAACGCTGCTTTCCACATCGGCCCCGTTGGACTACATGGAACAGTCGATGTACGCGATGCTCCGCGCTTTCGGCGTCGATCCGGTGGAGGCGAAAACGCTCGCCTATGCGCCGATCGCCGAGTGCCCGAGCCCACACGGTCCGATATTCGACCGGGTCGGGCTACCGTCCGCTCCCGCTGACGAAGTTTGAGGTTCAGCCAGGGCGCTGTGCAGGGAGGTGACGAAGCGGCGCCTCCGCACGGCTTGGCAACAGGGCGGGGCGTCAGTCCTGACGCAGCGTCTGCGCGACCAACGCGCGAAACCAGCGGTGCCCGGAATCGTTGTGATAACGGGCATGCCAGAACTGCTGCACGATCAGATCCGGCAGCCTGATGGGTAGCGGGAACACGTCGACGTCCGACAGGCGCGAGAACAGTTCCGCAAGCTCGTCGGGCACCGCCGCGATAAAGTCCGAATTCGCGACGAGACTCGGCACCGCCAGCAGATAAGGCACCTCGACGCCGACCTTCAAACGCGCGCCATGCACGCGCATTTCCTTCTCGAGCAACTGATTGGTCAGTGCCAGCGTGCCGGCCACCACGTGCTTTTTCGCGAGGAAGGTCTCGAGCGTCAACCTCACTTTCCTGCGCGTGGTGCCGCCCTTGATGATGCCGACCAGCGAACGGCGGAACAGCCGTTGCTGATGAAGGTTGTCGCCCAGTTTGCCCAGGTAGCCGATGGCGAGATCGACCGCGCCATCCTGCAGCGCGCTCGCGAGTTCCAGCGACGGCACCTGAATCGGCTTGAGTGTGGCGAACGGAGCGCGCTCGCGCACCGCGGCCAGCAGGCGCGGCAGAAGGACGATCACACCCATGTCGCTCAGACAGACGGAGAAGGTGCGCGTGGTGGTCGCCGCATCGAATGACTTGGCACTCCAGATTTCCTGCTGAACCAGAGCCAGCACCTTCCCGACACCCTCGATCAGGCGCTCGCCGACCGGCGTGGGCGCCATCAAAGGTCCGGCCCGTACGAACAGATCGTCCTGAAACAGCGTCCGGAGTTTCCCTAATGCGTGGCTGACCGCGGGCTGGGTGAGACCGAGGCGTTCGGCCGCGCGCGACACGCTGCGCTCCTCGCCCAGCGCCTGAAGGACATACAAGAAGTTCAGATCCGGCATGGGCATGTATGCACCAGATTCATTATCGGTATGAAATTCATTGTATAGATTTATACGCCTGTCGCCTTTAACTTCGCATCCACGGTCAATAAGAAGGTTCAGGAGACAGCAGTGGATTGCGACGTCATCATCGTGGGCGGTGGCCCGGTAGGTCTTTTTCTCGCGGCGGAGCTCGGCCAGCGTGGCGTTAGCGTCGAACTGTTCGATGCGAAGGCCAGCACTTGCACGCATCCTGCCTCGAATGCCAATAGCGCACGCACCATGGAGCATTTCCGCCGCATCGGTATTGCCACTTCCGTGCGTGCGTTGGGTCTGCCGCGCGACTACGCGCCGGATGTCGCGTACTTCACGTCGATCGGCGGCCACGAGTTGGCGCGACTCGCGCAACCGGCTTCACAGGACGCCGAGGCTTGGGCCCAAGCCCATTCGTTCACCTGGGCGACGCCCGAGCCGCCGCACCGTTGCTCGCAGTTGTATGTCGAGCCGGTTTTGCTTGCGGCGGCGCGCCGTCATACGCATTGCAACGTTCATTTCAACGCACGGGTGACCGGTTTCACCCAGAGCGGCGAGGGCGTCAGCGCGACCGTCGAAACGGACGCGACCGCCGGGCGCGACGCGCCGATACGGACCGTCACGGCGCGTTACCTGGTTGGTTGCGACGGACCGCGGAGTCTGGTGCGCAAAACACTTGGTATCGGCTACGAAGGGGTCGCCGGTGAAAAACGCGAGTTCATGGGCGGCCAGATGGATGCCGTTTATTTCTATGCGCCCGATCTTTACCGTGTGAGCCCGCATGCTCCCGCGTGGCAATACTGGACCTTCAGCCCAACGCAGCGCGCGCTGCTGATTGCGGTTGACGGTAAGGGGCATTTCATCATGAACGTGCAGGCGCGCAACGGCGAATCCGCCGCCACGGACGATGTCAGGCTGCGCATTGCCGAAGCGATCGGCGCGGACATTCCGTTCGTCGTCAGGAGCCGTTCGCGATGGACGGCGGGCTTCGCGCTGGTGGCGGAAAAGTTCTCGGAACAACGGGTGTTCCTTGCCGGCGATGCCGCGCATCTCTTCACACCGACCGGCGGCCTTGGCTACAACACCGGCATCGACGACGCGGCCAATCTCGCCTGGAAGCTCGAGGCCATGGTCAAGGGCGCGGCGGGCGCGGCGCTCGGCGCGAGTTACGAAGCGGAACGTCGCCCCGCGGCGTTGCGCAACACCGCGTTCGCGCGCGGCTTCGCGGACAGCATCGGTCACGTGCAGGTGCCTGCCGCAGCTTATGAGCCAGGCGGTGCCGGCGACGCCGCGCGTGCCGCGGTCGGCGACTACCTGAAGTTCCACGCGACCGCCGAGTTTGTGATTCCAGGCGTGCATCTCGGCACCCGTTACGAAGCGTCGCCGCTACTTCGCGCGGAGCCCGGTGCCGCGGCGCCGGATACCGCGAATCTCTACGTGCCCTGTGCACGGCCGGGGCATCGCGCGCCGCATGCGTGGCTTGCCGGCGGCGCTTCGCTGTACGACGCGTTCGGCGCCGGATTCACGCTGCTGTGCATCGGCGAAGCCGGCGTCGACGTGGAACGCGACGACGCCTATCGGCGGGCCGCGGCGACGCTGCCGCACCTGAGCGCCGTGCGAACCAACGAAGCGGCGGTGGCGGCGCTTTACAAGGCGGCCTTCGTGCTGATCCGTCCCGACCAGCATGTCGCGTGGCGGGGCAACGTTCTGAACGACGAATTCGATGCCGCCGTGCTGTGCACGCTCGGGCGTCAGCCTCAGGAAGCGGGCCAGTCGACGTGGCGGGCGTGTCCGTCGGTTGCCTGAACGTACCCGGCTCATCGTCACGACGCGCTGTCGGGCAACAGCGTCCCGGGCTTATCCGGCGACCTGCGATCACAACTAGTTTCGCACGCAAGCGAACCATCCTTTGGAGACAGGCAATGCAGGTTCAGACAATGACGCCGGATCGCGTCGAGGGCGGCAAGAACACCTCCGCGCTGCAGGTCCTTACCTTGTTCCTTTGTTTTCTGGTCGTCGGCGCCGATGGCTTCGACGTGGCGTCGGTGGGTTACGTGGCCCCGTTACTGAAGCAGTCGTGGGCGCTGAGTCCGGCGCAACTCGGGCCGATCTTCGGCGCGGGCCTGTTCGGGCTCACGGTCGGCAGCTTTCTGTTCGGGCCGCTCGCCGACCGCATCGGACGCAAGCGCGTCATCACGATTTCGCTGGTGCTGTTCGGCATCGGCAGCCTGGCGTGCGCGTATGCCCCGTCGCCGCTCTGGCTGGTCGCGCTGCGCTTCGCCACCGGCGCGGGTCTGGGCGGCGCCATGCCGAATGCGATCACGTTGGCGTCCGAATTCAGCCCGGCGCGCAGTCGCGCTCTGAGAGTCACACTGATGTTCTGCGGCTTCACCCTCGGCCTCGCGTTCGGCGGCGCCGTGGCCGCGTTGCTGATTCCGCGCTTCGGCTGGAAAGGCGTCTTCTTGTTCGGTGGGCTGTTCCCGCTGGTGCTGACGCCCATCGTCTGGATCTGGATGCCGGAATCGCTGCGTTTCATGGCGCGTAAGCCGCGCTATCAGGCGGAAGTGCGGCGTGTGATGAAGCGCCTGACGGGCGACGCGAATACGCCGGTCGAGCAGATCGCGCCTGAAGACGCGCAGGCGGGCGTGGTCCGCGAGACGGCGATCGGCACGCTGTTCAGCCAACGCTACCGCGCGGGCACGCTGCTGCTGTGGCTCGCGTTCTTCTGCACGCTGTGGGTGTACTACCAGGTCAGCAGCTGGCTGCCGTCGGTGATTGCCGGCGCGGGTATCGACGCGTCTCATGCGGCCCGGGTGGGCGCGATGATGCCGCTCGGCGGCACGCTCGGTTCGCTGCTTAACGCGCGGCTGATGGATCGCGCGAATCCGTTCTTCGTGCTGGCCGGCTCCTATGCGATCGCGGCTGTCTCGACGGCATTGATCGGCTTCTCGATTCACGAGCCGATGTGGGTGTACGTGTCGGTGTTCATGGCCGGATTCGGCCTGTCGGGTGCACAGACCGCCGCGAACGTACTGGTAGCCGGTTTCTACATGACGGCGGCGCGAGCCACGGGCGTGAGCTGGGCGCTCGGCGTGGGTCGCATCGGCTCGATCATCGGTTCGATGACGGGAGGCGTTCTGCTGGTCGCGTTTCACCGCGTCGAGACCACCTTCGCTTTCTTTGCCGCGCCGGTGGTGATTGCCTGCATCGCCATGCTCGTGACCGGCCGGCTGTATCGCAACGGCAGTCCCGCCGACGCATGACGACTCGCGCCTGAGCGGGCAGCCGTGAAACAGGTATCACGAAGATCGCCGGCGCCTCTGCCGCGCCGTCGACCCAAAACACAAAACGACATATGGGTGGAGACATGAAACATAAAACCATTGCGGCGGCCGCCGCGCTTGTCCTGAGCGGTTCAGCATTCGCACAAAGCAGCGTGACGCTGTACGGGATTCTCGATACCGGTATCGAACTTGTCACGCATGCCGATGCGGCCGGCGACAAGCTCGTGCGGATGCCGGGCATCACCGGTTCGATGCCGTCGCGTTGGGGGCTGCGCGGCCAGGAGGATCTGGGCGGGGGCCTCGCCGCGGTGTTCACGCTGGAGGATGGTTTCAATGTGCGCGGCGGCGACACAAACCAGGGCGGCCGGCTGTTCGGACGGCAGGCATGGGTGGGCTTGTCGAGCCCCTACGGCACGTTGACGTTCGGGCGCCAGTACACCATGTCGTTCTGGGCGATTGCCGACGCGGATGCGCTCGGTCCGGACATTTACGGTGGAGTCGGCTCGCTCGATGCCTACATTCCCAACGCACGCAGCGACAACACGATCGCGTACAAGGGCAGCTTGGGTGGCGTGACAGCGGGCGCGACCTATTCGTTCGGACGAGACTCGGCGGGCACGGGCAATTCGCCGGGGCAGGGCACGTGTGCGGGTTCGATTCCGGGTAACGCGCAGGCGTGTCGCCAATGGTCGGCGATGCTGCGCTATGACGCCAGTGTGTTCGGCGTCGCGGCGTCGTACGACGAACAGCACGGCGGCCCCGGCGCGGCCGCCAGTTTTTTCAACGGAGCCGCGCCGATCGCGTTGGCCAGCAGCGGCGACAAGGACGCCCACACGCAACTGAACGGCTACTTCAACGTGGGGCAGTTAAAAGTCGGCGGCGGCTGGCTGGGCCGTTGGGTGGAGACCGCGTCGCCCGCGCTACCGAACGTGCGCAGCAATATCTACTATCTGACCGCCACGTACTTCGTGACGCCGGCGTTGATCGTCGATGGAGGCGTGTATCGCACGATCGATCGACAGCAGGACACGCGCGCCACGCTGGCAGCGTTGCGCGGGACGTATCTGCTGTCGAAGCGTACAGCCGTCTATCTGCAGAGCGGCTATCTGTGCAACAGCGCGAAGGCGCACTACACGCTCAGCCAGGGCGGTCCTGGTTCGACGCCCGCTGCCGGTATCGGCCAGCTAGGCGTGATGGCCGGCATTCGCCATTCATTCTGACGCACGTTTTGATGCGCTCGTGCGCGCTATCGCATCGCCATGAGGCCCATCGCCACCGCAAGACGAATCGTTCTTCGGTTATTGCCTGCCTCTTCTCCGCTCCATATTCCGCCATGCAGCGCAGGAGGAATAAGAGTTGCTCGCTGTATGCAGATGCCTTTTCCTTCGACGACGTTCCCGCTGGAGAAATCAGATGACGCAACTCATTCCGCAGGGTCAACCTGGCGAGCACACGCTACCCGACGACCTGAATCAGTCACATGCCGGCGCGGCAATAGCCGCGAAGCCGGTCGGAGGCGGTGTCGCTCGTCGTGGCTTTCTTCAGCGAACCGGCACCGGCGCCGCAGCACTGCTGCTGGCCGGCGTCACTGGCAAAGTGCTCGCAGCAGCGCCAACGCCTGGCGACCCGAATAGAGTAAAGCTGTCCCTGATTCAGGACCCGCAGACCGAACAGGCCGAGAGCACACCTGATCCGGCCGCTGCCCCGGATCAGCGCGTCGGATACGCCATCGTCGGGTTGGGCCGGCTGTCGCTCAACCAGATCCTCCCGGCTATGTCGCAATGCAAGTATTCGAAGGTCGTCGCGCTGGTAAGCGGCGATTCGGATAAGGCCCGCAAGGTCGGGCGTCAGTACGGGGTGCGGGAGGATGCCATCTATGACTACCACACGTACGAGCGTATGGCTGATAACCGCGAGGTGCAGGTGATGTACGTAGTGTTGCCAAATGGAATGCATGCTGAGTACACGGTGCGCGCTGCAGCGATCGGCAAGCACGTGCTGTGCGAAAAGCCTATGGCTGTGAGCAGCGTCGAATGTCAGCGGATGATTGATGCCTGCAGAAAAGCGCAGCGCTTCTTGATGATTGCCTATCGTAGTCAGTATGAGGCGATGGATCGGATGATTGCCAGACGGGTAAAGGAAAAGCAACTTGGGCCGCTGCGCGAGTTCATTGCCGGCAATTCGCAGAACGTGGGAGACCCGGCGCAGTGGCGGCTGAATCTCGCTCTGGCTGGCGGCGGCCCGCTGCCGGATGTGGGCATCTATTGCCTGAACGCCGCACGCTTTCTGAGCGGGGAAGAACCCCACGAGGTGATCGCCTCAGTCTTCCGTCCTGCCGATGATCCGCGTTTTCGGGAGGTCGAGCAGTCTGTGCATTTCGTTTTACGTTTCCCGAGCGGGTGGTCGGCGACGTGCATGGCCAGCTATGCGAGCCATGAATCGCGGTTTTTCCGGCTGCAGGGTGCGCAGGGATGGGCGGAAATGAATCCGGCGTTTGGCTATAACGGCTTGCAGATGCGCAAGGGGACGCTGGTCGAGGGAAAGAACGCGACGATCGACATAACGATTGATCCTGAAAACCAGTTTGCTCGTGAGATTGACCACATGTCGTTATGCGTGGCACGCAATCAGACACCCCATACTCCGGGAGAGGAAGGATTGCAGGATCAGCGCATCGTAGAGGCCATCTACGAGTCCGCGCGCTCGGGACGCGCCGTGAGGATCGCGCAACCGCCCGGACCGACGCGCGGGCCCGATCCCGACGAGGAGACATTCTGATGCTCCCGCAAAACACGCTTCCTATTGGTCTGCTCACCGCCGCTCGCGGCAGCAAGTACGCATCGATCCCTTGAAGCAAGGGCGGAAAATTGCGGAGAAGCGTTGACTTACTGGATTGGCGCCGTGGCCCCTATCTTCTGCGCCAGGAGCCGTTCGTACGTGCCGAAGCTAAGGTCCACCTCATCTTGGGACACGACCTTCACTGTCAGCGTGAGCTGGTCGGATGTGAGACCGAGAACCGTCGCGAGGGCCGCTTCAACCGGTCCGGCACACGCCCGGTCCTCGTTCATTGTGGTCCCCACGGATATCTCATACGCGCTATCCGGATCGCGGAACACCACCTCGACCAGTCGCGCACGCGCGCTCATGTTGCTCTCGATTGCCACCCGCGCGACCTCCGCAACCACCCGCAGGCGCTCGGCCGGGAAACCACAGGTCGCATGAAAGCGCACACGGTGCTTTCCGAGCGTAACCCAGTCAGTGTCGAACTCCATTTATTCCTCCATCAGTAAAATCACCGCGCGCTTTAAATAGAGGTCAACGCCCGGGTTTCAACATAACTGACTCTTTATAACCGGAGTCGCTCAATATTCGCTTCGGCAATGTTGAAACTTCATCTTCAGAGCCTATTTCTGCCTCGCAATAGCCTGCTAGTGCGCAGTTGTGGTCCCGCAGCAGCGGGCGAGAGCTTCTGATCACTTCGCATCATCGGAGACCTGAATCATGAGTGACTTCTACTTTAGCAACGGCCTGTTTGGAGAACTTGATCGTCTGCAACGGCAGATGTCGACGCTTTTCGGCAACCTTCCGTCCAGCATCCGGTCAAGCCGTACCGACGCATTTCCGCCCCTGAACATCGGCAGCACGGATGATTCCATCGACGTCGTCGCGTTCGCACCGGGCATTGACCCGGCCGCGCTTGAAGTGACCGTGGACAAGGGCACACTGACCATCGCGGGCGAACGGAAGGCGCCTGAACTGGCCTCGGGTAACGAAACCCGGTCCTACGCAAGCGAACGGTTTTTCGGAACGTTTCGACGCGTGATCGAGCTTCCGCAGAATGCCGATCCCGACAAGGTTGAGGCGGCCTACTCGAACGGCTGCCTGACCGTGCGCATCGGCAAGCGCGAAGCGTCAAAGCCGCGTGCTATTACCGTCCAGTAAAACGAGGAGGATGCCATGAACGACACCACCCAGATCGCAAACCCGAACAAGGGCGAAGTGGAACGCCGCACCCCGGAAAGCGCTCGCCGTGTCTCAATCACGCCCGCAGTGGATATTGTTGAGGACAGCCATGGCATTACGCTGTGGGCTGACCTGCCCGGTGTCCCGCGCGACAGGCTCGATGTCAAGGTCCACGATGGACGGTTATATATCGAGGCGGAAGCCGTTGTACCGACGCCGGGGGATCTGCGACTGCATCACGCAGAGATACGCGCGCCGTTCTTCGCGCGGGCCTTTACCCTCAGCGAAGACTTCGACACGTCAAAGGTCGATGCCAATCTGCAGGGCGGTGTGCTGAAACTCAGCATTCCCCGGCGCGAGGAAGCGCGGCCACGTCGCATCGAAGTGCGGGCTGGGTAACACGGCAGGTTCGTCGGCTGGTCTCAACCACGCTCGCTTACCCCAGGTAGCGGTAGCGAGCGTGGTTCAATGCCGTCGTGCGGCTAGGCGCCCTTGCACTGCGCGAGTGTCGATGTCTTTTCGCGATCAGCTGGCGCGCCGGCTTGTTTTCTTCGGCGGAGAGAGTTCGATCCACGTGGGCGCGTGATCGCTCGCAATGGGCAAGTCCCTGACCCACGCGTCGACACCTGCGTCCCGAAGGCGCGGCACAACAACGTCGCTCAGCAGCAGATGGTCAATGCGCAGGCCAAATCCCGTTCCCCGGCGGCGCCGGAGATAGTCCCAATAAGTGTAGATCCGCTGGTCAGGATAGACGTGGCGGATAGCATCCGTCCATCCCTGCCCCAAAAGTTCGCTGAAGCATTCACGGCTTTGTGGTTGCAGCAGCGCGTTGTCGGCCCATGAGCGCGGGTTGTAGATATCCCCATCCGTCGGGACAACGTTATAGTCACCGGCGAGAATGACCGGGTGCCCGCTGTCAGCAAGCAGCTGCGCATATTCAATCAGCCGCGCGAACCACGCCAGCTTGTAATCAAACTTCGGGCCCGGTTGTGGATTGCCATTTGGTAGATAGAGGCAACCGACCAGCAAACCGGAGACGGCCGCCTCGAGGTAGCGGCTTTGCCTGTCGGACTGATCTCCCGGCAGACCGCGGCGACCTTCTATGGGCTCAGCGTCTCTTGCAAGGATGGCCACGCCATTCCATCCGCTTTGGCCGTGCCAGATGGCTCCGTATCCGGCGTCGTTGATCGCCGCGACCGGAAAAGCTGAATCGGTGGCTTTGAGTTCCTGCAGGCAGACGATGTCTGGCGACACTTCCCGTAGCCAGGTGAGCAGTGTGGGCAGCCGGGAACGGATCCCGTTGATGTTAAAAGTCGCTATCTTGAGATTTAGCACATTGGCGTTTCATTATCCGGGCCGGTACTGCAGGCGCCGTCAGTATCCCGACGGTGGCCTTCCAGCATTGCCGGGCCCGAGATGTGGCTCCGATACCTTATCCAGAGTTTCTCCGAACCACGGCACCTGTTGCCTGCGTTCAGCCACATAGGCATCCCAACCGCTCTGGTTGCCGCTGAACAGGTCGTGCTGCACAAGGTTGGCCAGAAGACGCCGGTTAAGGTGCTCGTCCAGAAGCGCCTTTGGCCACAAAAAGAATGCGCTGGCAGCACTCCTTGCGAATTCCAACGGCGTCATTTCAGCGTCGACTGTGCGCAGAATCGGGAACGCCGTCAGGGTATCTTCCTGAGCGACCGCCTCTCCTACCGTGTTGGACCTGTCTGCGCACCTCATCACGCATGCGATCGCCTCGAACACGTCGCCAAGGCGTAGAAGAAGTGCACGTCGTTAGAGGCTATCGTTCATGTGCAATCCTCCGTCCAATCGGGCTTCTCACTCGCGGCAAAGGGCTCGATCAAAGCGATCCAGTCTTGTCACCTACCGATCTGCTCCCCACCGCATCCAGCCTCGCCTGCAACTCTGCCTTGCGTTTCGCGATCTTTTCCCCCAAGGCGCGCAGATCGCAGTTTGACTTGCGCAACTCCGGGAAAAGCTCCTGCTCTTCCTCTTCGACATGGTGTCCAACCATCTCGCTCATCACCTTGAAAGTCGCATCAAATCCCTTGTCGCCTGCCTTGAGCGTCTCAAACTTCGCGATCAGGGTCTTGACTAGAAAGTGCTCGACGTATGCTTCATCGACGTCGACCTTGTCGCTGTCAGGCAGCGCTTTCTCGGCCGCTGGGTATAGCAACTCTTCTTCGAGAATCGTATGGATCGACAGTTCTTCACAGGCCCGCTGTGCGAGCGCCGCCTTCCGTTCGAGGTCGTGGTCCGAGGACTTTCTGAACGCGGCGAACAGCTTCTCTACTGCGCGATGCTCCGCCTCAAGGAATGCTAACGCGTCGCGGGAGGTGGATCCCGACTTTGTCTCGCTCGTTGTGGTTTCCATGAAAATTT
Organism: Paraburkholderia sp. D15; assembly: GCF_029910215.1. Taxonomy (NCBI): domain Bacteria; kingdom Pseudomonadati; phylum Pseudomonadota; class Betaproteobacteria; order Burkholderiales; family Burkholderiaceae; genus Paraburkholderia; species Paraburkholderia sp. D15. The sequence goes on from NZ_CP110397.1 coordinate 133,072, forward strand.
GCTCCGGAAGATAGTTGACTTATCTGCGCGATACTCGGTGTCGACAGTTCAGATTCAAAGGAACCGCACCGCTCAGCGCCGCCTTTCTAAAAACGTCGCGCCGGACATCGACTACGGCGGTCGTGCCGCCGACAATGTTGCGCAAACATCGTGCCGCCCGGTACAACGATGGTCCGACGGTTGCCCGGCTTCGATCGTCTCCCTAGCGTCACCCCGCGAGCGGTGAATCATCGAAGCAGGCCAAGAGCGCACCCGAGCCCGGATACACAGCAGCGCATCCTCCGGCCGACCAACATCCCAATTCCCGCGATTTCAAAATAGTTATCAAGCTCGTCCCTTCTGGCGGACGATGCCACCGCCACCCTGAGGCCGGCATCGGGCACCCGCTGTAGCAATTCTGGCACTGCGGCAAACGGACGCGCCATAGGCAGGTATCTCGATTTGAACCGCTCGCCGCGCCATTGCTCCAGCGCACCGCCGTAATCGCGCTGCTGATGAGCGCTGAGAAACATTGGCACTAGCTTGTCTCCACCTTTTCCTATCAGGCTTCTCGCCTCCTGGAACGTGACGTCGTGACCAAACCTCGCGAACTTCCTGCTTAGCGGTCGTATGCAGGTCGACAGGATCGACCAGAGTTCCGTCGATATCAAAAATGGCGGCCCTGATCATGGCAAGTCTCCTTTGAAATAAGCAGGCGCGCGCAGCCCGTCGGTGACGGTCTCTCATGGACTTACGCTCTCTGTGGCGGCGGTGTCACGACGACTTCCTGCGTCGTAGGCGCGGCCGCGAGTCGCTGACCTGCAGCGCGCAATGCCGCGCCGAAACCCGCCGGCGCCCGTGAGTCCAGACGTGCGCTCGTGACGACCCGCACCTTGGCGCTCCATGCAATGGTCGCGTCGGCGGCCATGAGCGCGTCGACCAGTGCGACGTCCTCGTCCGATGCAAGCGCTCCGAAACCGCCCACCGCCCGGTAAGCCGAGGCGGACACGCCCAGGTTCGCCCCGTGAATATGTCGGTGACCATCTCGATCCCGATAGGTCGCGATGAAGTCCGTTTGGACCGCAGTGCTATGGCCGGTCCAGTTTTCAACGCTGACGACCCCGCACACCGCGTCTGCGCTACAGTGAAGCTGCTGCACGAGCCAGTCGGCCGGGACGGTTGTATCGGCGTCTGTGAACGCGAGCCACCGGGCGCCTTGATCGAGAGCCCGCTGTGCCCCGGCCGCGCGGGCCGATCCGACGTTCCGCAGCTCGACGGTCAGCACCGCCGCACCTAGCGAGGCTGCGATCTGCGCGGTTCCGTCGGCGCAGGTATCCGCGACCACGAAAATCGCGACCTCCTCCGCCCCGAGCGCTGGATGTCTGCTCGCTGCAACAACCGAGCGCACGCAGCGGCCGATCAGGTGAGCCTCGTTGTGAGCGGGAATGATGACGGCAAGCATGGTGTCTCCTGTTCTCCAGACCCGATCGGTCCAATCAGTTGAGGGTTTATCCACCACGGCTGGCAGATCGCCGTGCCGTGGTTGTACTGGACGCGCGGCGTGCATAGCGGCGGCCATCCTTCGAAAAAGAACCTCGAAACTTTTGACGAACTCCACGACGCTGCTTGGCATCCACGACGGTGTATCGGTGGTTTTCGAGCGATTCGTCGTAGCTCTTTCGGGCAGGCGCTGCTCGCTCGTGTTCATCAGGCGGACCATCGGACAGTGGCCTTGCCGTCGCTGATCGGGAGCCACTCATGGACTGTCTTGCGGCACACGAACACCCGCGATAAGCGCGCCAGCCTGCTGTCGCGAAGCGCTGTGGGGAATGCCCTGCGGCCTTCAGTGCCGGCGATATTCTTCCCGGTACGACGCGACTTGGACACAACCACCGTCGACAGCAGTTTAGGTTTCTCGGGTTTGTTTGCGGCTACGCATGAAGTGGGCCTGCGGCCGTCGCTCGCGGGACCGGCCGAACTACGAGGGTAAATAGGTAATCCGGGCGGAGGAACGGAAAATGCTGTCGTTTGATGCGGTTTTGCCCGCCCCGGCACCTGTCTAGCCGGGTCGATACATTGAGGCAGTAGCATCGACAAAGGTAATGGAGACTGACAATGAGCCACATCAAGGAGCACGCGGGCTATCCGCTGGAAGCGGATAGCCCCATATTGTTTACCCATCAGCACGATGGTGCGGTTTCATGGGGAGCAGTCTTCGCAGGGGGTGTCAGTGCCGCCGCATTCGCCCTCATTTTGCTCACGCTTGGAACAGGCTTGGGCCTCACCGCGCTCTCGCCCTGGTCCTCGAGTAGTTCCAACGCGAAAGCTTTCGGCTTTGCCGCAGTATTGTGGGTCTGCGTCACCTCGATCCTCACGTCTGGACTAGGCGGATATCTAGCCGGACGTTTGCGTCGACGGTGGGTAGCGATCAGCGCCGACGAGTTGCATTTCCGTGACACCGCGCATGGTTTTCTGAGCTGGGCCGTAGCGACGCTACTGACCGCCGCCATCCTTACTTCAGCCGTTTCTGATGCGCTGCGTGCGGGTACTCAGGCCGTGGCATCTGGAGGTGAGAGCAATTACGGCGCGATGACGACGATGATGCGTGGCAATGCGGACGCGGCGCTTAAGACCTGGCCCCTCGGTTACCTTATCGATTCTCTGTTCCGCTCGCCAGCGGGCTCACCGCCTGCGGCGAACGCGCCGGTCGATAATACTGGGTCGGCACGCCAGGAAGCGGCACGCATCTTTCTGAATAGCGCGGCAACCGGCGCTCAACTATCGCCAGAGGATTCCGCCTATCTGGGCCGCATGGTAGCGCAACGCACAGGACTTTCGCCGGAGGCCGCACAGGCTCGGGTAAAGGCCGCATACTCAAATCTTTTGCAGAAGCTCGCCGCGCTCGAGGACGCCACGAAGGCCGCCGCTGACAAGGCACGCAAAGTGACAATCGGCGCGTCGCTGTGGCTATTTGTGTCTCTTCTGATGGGCGCATTTTCCGCGAGCCTGTTTGCGACTCATGGCGGTCGGGTACGCCAAATATAAGTGGAACCCCAGTCCAATAACCACGGAGGTAATCATGCGTTCGATTCTTCTTTACATGCTCGGAGTACCCATCCCTATCATCATCCTGATCGCGCTTTTCTGGCACTAGGACATCGCGACCGCCGGATAACGGGGAAACACCGGCGGCGGCCGCTTCGGCAAAAGACTTATAGCGGCCGGGTCCCTTTTACTGCAAATCCAGAGCGAGGCTCAGTCCTCGCCGCGCGCGATTCCCGGGATCGGTGAAAGCCCCGCGTATTGGCACGAAAAGCCCGATAAACGTCTCTACGGTAATCTCCTCTACGCGACGCCAGTACACATGGACTTTCTGGCTTGTCGTCTGGAGATGGAGGGACTGAATTCCGATGGCGTCAGCCACAGAAGGGGCAGTAATCATCGCGCCCAACAGAGAATGCTGTTCGCGCAGCGCGGTTATTATGGCCTGCAAGTTCAACGCAGTCATTTTCTCGAATGCAGAAAAAATTTCAACGGCACACGCGAGCGTGGCATCGGTGGGAACGTCGGTCTCAGGAAGGGTATTTCGGAACATTGGTTTTAGGTGGATGGTTGGGGGTTAAGCTCAGTTCGCACTGCGCGGGGGCCGCCAAGGCAGGCCGCCGGTCTTGCGATCGGCGACCTGCTGGCCCCTTACTTCTGCGATGCGGCTTCCTGCCCAGCGCCAAGGTCGGCCCCAGTGACCGGATCCGACTCGGCCGCGGATGCAGTTCTCGATGCCATGGCGCTGAGCAGTTCGACATCCTGTTCAGATACCTGAACCGTAGCGAGACCATCGCCGCCGTCAACCGCCGGTTCCGGATTCTCCACGTACTCCCAATTTGGCCCGTCGTTCCAGGGGCCGCGCGGAGCGTCGTCTCCGCTCGACATGTTGTAATAAACGTTGGTGTACTGCGGGACCCCTGGCAATTTTCCCTGCGGGAAGTTCGGCTGGATCGAATGCAACGCTTTCTCGAACGATTTCTGATGTGCGATTTCGCGGGTCATCAGGAATCCAAGCGCCTCCGAGATGCCGGGATCGTCGGTTACGTTCATCAGTCGCTCGTAGACGATCTTCGCTCGAGCCTCAGCCGCGATATTCGAGCGAAGATCCGCAGTTGGCTCACCGATGGTGTCGATGTACGCGGCTGTCCATGGCACCCCGGCAGAATTGGTCAAGGAAGGACCGCCACCGTACAGGAGTGACGTGATATGCGAATCGTTGCCGCCTGCCGTGAGCGAACGGTAAAGCTCCGCTTCGGACTCTACTCCCTCAGCGAGTTGACCCTTTGCGCCCTTGTTAAGCATCGCGACGATCGAGCCGATGATTTCAAGGTGGCTGAGTTCTTCGGTCGCAATGTCAAACAGCATATCGCGTCGTCCCGGGTCATCCTCGCTTACCGCCTGAGTGAAATACCTGCACGCTGCCGCCAGTTCACCTTGCGGTCCTCCAAACTGCTCAAGTAGCAGATTGGCCAGTCCGGGGTTGGGCGCCGCTACGCGGACGGTGTATTGCAGTCGCTTGTTGTGCACAAACATCGCATTTCTCCAAAAAAATGTAGTCGGGTCCGTAGCGGCATGCTCTCGTGAATGAAGCATTACGCAACGGACGACGGTTTGTCAGAAAAGCCGGCTGGTGGGCGATGACGATCGCATGTGCGGGATGACGCCGACCCGGTCTCAGGGCGAACGCCCTGGCGTGGTGTGCGCGCAGTGACGCAACGGAGGACCTGCGACAGCGTCATCGCATGCGCTGTGCCCGGAGCTTCTACCCGGAGCGGGTCGTGTCTTCAGAGATAAATCCAACATCTGGCATGCGTGTTGCGCAGCGCCAAGCGAAGCTCGAAAATAAGCCATCGATGAGTAAAGTTATGAAATACGCTCTGAACAGATCCACTATGATTACTGTCGTCCTTGCAAGCGCCTGCGTGATTTCTATCGATGCAATTGCACAAACACAGGCGGCATCGACGACCGCTGCCAATGCGTTACCCCATGTGGACAGCGAGTTTGTGCAGTCCGCCTCCATGGCGTCGTCGACGGAGATCGACGCGTCCAAGCTCGCAACCTCGAACTCGACAGACAAAGACGTGAAGTCCTTCGCGCATCACATGATTCTCGACCATACGAAGCTGACGTTGCAGCTAAAGATGGCGGCCCCGCGTGGCGTTGCGGTACCAAAAGACAATTCAGATACGACATTGCTGGACTCGCTGAAGCCGCTGAAAGGACCCGCCTTCGACAAAGCGTATATCTCAAAGGTCGGGCTGGAGGGCCACAAGGAGGCAATCGCGGCGTTCGAGAAAGAAATCTCCGACGGTCAGAATGCCGACCTGAAGAAGGCCGCGCAAAAAGCGCTGCCGACCATCAAGGAGCATTATCAGATGGCACAGCAATTGGCCAACAAGAAGGGCATTACGGAGTAGCCAGCGCAAGATAAATTTCGACTGAGACAGCGCCTACTACGGTCGGCAATCGACGCGCTGCTGCGTTCCCATGGCCCGGCGCTGCTCGAGGTGGGAGTGCACCCTGCGGAGACTGTGACGAGGCAGAACCAGGTCGGTCGACGACGGTCGTCGCGGGCCGTCGGAGACCGCGGGTATGTCGGTTGCGACGCATCCCGAAGGGACATATGCCGGTGATTTGCCGTGAAGAGTAATGCGATAAAATGCGTACGGAGCGAAGGTAAAAATTTAATTTTTCCATTGGCTTGTACAGACACATTGCCGCTTTTTGGAAAGGATAACGAACCCAGCGGCAGTCAGTCCGCCGGGATGCCGACGCGCGAAAAAAACCCATTTGATGCGGGATGAGGGCGATATGATCGTCACAGAGGGAATATTCGATCATGGTCACTATCACTGACATTCAATCACACGCGCGGATGCTGGGCATTCTTCCAGTGCTGCTCGCGCTGGGCGGTTGGTATCTGGTCCGCGGAGGCCGGCGACAGCCCGGGTTGCGTAGCGGCCCGGGCGGTAGGCGCGAACTCATCATGCCTTCTGCCGCCGTCATCGACTTTAACGAAGAGCGGGCGCGGCGCCGGTCGTTTCAGGGCCCCCGATGGGGAGTGTCATGAAACCGATGACACTGTGCGTGTGCCGCGCGAGGCCGCACCTGGCCCTGGGATTTAACGACATGCGCGAATTCCACCGGCATCGCTCCAGATCTGACAATGGTCGACGGACTGGATTCAACGAACCGGGGTCAACGATATACGTCCACTGGCAGATTCCTTACCTGATTTACGTGAGCGACAGCTTTTTCCGGCAGTTCCGGAAATGGCGGCCATACCTTAAATCGTGAAGTCCGGCTTTTCCTCGGCGACATTTTTCCGACCGGCTGGCAGGCTGCGGTGCAATGCGATATCGAGCCTACCGATACGGTCGCGATCTGGGGCGCCGGCCCGGTCGGGCAAATGGCGATTCGCAGCGCCGTACTGCTCGGCGCAAAGCAGGTGATTGCGATCGACCGCGTACCCGAGCGCCTTTCGATGGCGCGCGCGGGCGGCGCCGTCACGATCGATTTCAAGGAAGAGAGCGTCCTCGAACGGTTGAAGGAACTGACGGGCGGCAAGGGGCCGGAAAAATGTATCGACGCCGTTGGCATGGAATCGCACGCAACACGTTCGGTCGACTCCATGTACGACCGCGCAAAGCAGGCCGTGATGCTCGAAACCGACCGGCCGCACGTGCTGCGCGAGATGATCTACGTTTGCCGTCCTGCGGGAACGTTGTCGGTGCCGGGCGTCTACGGCGGTCTGGTAGACAAGATTCCGTTCGGTGCGTCGATGAACAAGGGCCTGACATGGCGCATGGGACAGACGCACGTCAACCGCTGGACCGACGATCTGTTGCGGCGAATCCAGGAAGGGCAGATCGACCCGTCGTTCGTTATCACGCACACGGTTTCGCTCGATGAAGGCCCGCGCATGTACAAGACGTTCCGCGACAAGGAAGACGGCTGCATCAAGGTCGTGCTCAAACCTTGACGCGTCGGGCAGTAATCGTCGCGGCACAGGCGCTGTTTGTTATTTCATGTGAGCTGCGCTGACGTGGCTCCCCAGAATGAAGGTGATGTAAATGGATTCCCGTACTGAACCGAAGCAAGAGAGCGCTCGCGCTCTGAAGGAACGACTGCCGCAACCGGATTCGATCGCGCGCGGCCTTGGGTGGTACAGCATTGCGCTCGGCCTTGCAGAACTGGTCGCGCCGCGCATGATGGCTCGCGTGGCAGGCGTCGAGACAGGACCCGGCACCATGCGCTTTTACGGTTTGCGCGAACTTGCGTGCGGCGTCGGCATACTGGCGTCGCGCGATCCGCGGCCGTTCCTGTGGGCACGCGTAGGCGGCGATGCACTCGACCTTGGCACGCTCGCGGTGTCGTCGAACAAGTGGAACGCACGCGACCGGCAACGGGCGGCAGCCGCGGCCGTGAACGTGGTCTGCGTCACGGCGCTCGACGTGTATGCCGCCAGTTGTGCGGAGAGTGCGCCGCGTTTGCCGTCGGCGGACTATAGCGACCGCACCGGTTTTTCCAGCTCGCCCGAGCAGATGCGCGGTGCCGCGCTCGCGGACTTTGAAACGCCACGCGACATGCGCACGCCGGATGCGCTTGCGCCCTATACGCGCGGCGATCAGTCGTCGACGACGGGTCAGCGCCTGCGTGCGGGGAGCGCGACGAGCGCCGCATAAGCCTTCGCATCGGTGCAGAAAGCGTACCCTCCGGACGGCGGGTACGCTTCATTTAGCGTTGAGTTTGCGCGCTATATCGGCTTGTCTTGCACGGTGTCTTTGCAAACCGTCTCGTAAGGCGAGCAACGCGCGCACAACGTCACGCCGACAAATCACCCTTGCTGGTTGGATGGCCTTCGGCGCCACCCGGTTCGAGATCGGGGTCCACGTGATCGTGCTCAGGGGTGTACGGCCCTTCAGACGGGTGTTCTTTTCCCTTCGGAACCAGAGTCGGGTCGATGCTTCCATGCTCCCGCTCTTCCACTGTGCCGTCGGATTTGATCTTGACGTCTCCATCACCCAGCTTCTCGCGCCGCTGGTCCGCGCGTTCCACGGGATCGGACGGTTCCTGGTTCATGCTTTTCTCCTCTCTGGTTGATTGTCGCTTCGTCACGCACATCGAAATCGAGCAAAAGCGATACCCGCTTCGCTGCCGACGCTTCACACGAAGCGTTGCACGCGGATTGCTGTGCCGTAACAAGGCCCGCGGAATCGACGCGGGCTGTCGATGCAGGCAGCCATAAGCCGCGACGCTGCCAGACCTGAGAGAAGGAGAGTGCAGATGAAAGCAGTGGTATTTCACGGCATAGGGGACATCCGTCTCGACAATGTTCCCGATCCCAAACTCGAGCAACCGACCGGCGCGCTCGTACGTCTCACGTCCAGCGCGATTTGCGGCACCGATCTGCATATGGTGCGTGGCACGTTGGGCGGCATGGTGCCGGGCACGATTCTCGGTCATGAGGGAATCGGCATCGTCGAGGAAGTGGGCCGCAGTGTGCGCAATTTGCGCCAAGGCGATCGCGTGCTGATTCCGTCGACTATCTCGTGCGGATATTGCTCGTATTGCCGCTCGGGCTACACGGCCCAATGCGACAACGCAAATCCGAATGGCGCAAGCGCCGGCACTGCATTCTTCGGCGGCCCGAAAACGACCGGCCCGTTCCAGGGTCTGCAGGCGCAATACGCGCGCACGCCGCTGGCGTACGCGAGCCTGATCCGCTTGCCCGACGAAATCGACGACGATCGCGCGATCCTGCTCTCCGATATCTTTCCCACCGGCTATTTTGGCGCCCAGCTGGCGGGCGTTCGCACCGGCGATACGGTCGCGGTGTTCGGAGCGGGTCCGGTGGGCCAATTTGCCATTGCGAGCGCGAAGCTGATGGGCGCGGGCCGTGTGATTGCGGTGGATCGCATAGCGTCGCGGCTGGACATGGCTCGCACGCAAGGCGCAGAAGTGATCAATTTCGACGAGGAAGATCCGGTCGACATGATCTTGCAACTGACCGGCGGCATCGGGGTGGATCGCGTGATCGATGCAGTGGGCGTGGACGCGGTGCGTGCCGAGCACGGCCCGGCTGCGCAGAAAGAGCGCGACCAGCAACAGGCTTTCGACAAGGAAGTGAAGGAGGTTGCGCCCGATACGAACCCCGATGGCGATAACTGGCGTCCGGGCAGCGGACCGTCGCAAGTATTGACGTGGTCTGTGAGAGCGGTGGCCAAAGCGGGCACCGTGTCGATCATCGGCGTGTATCCGCCGAACGACCGCGTTTTCCCGATCGGCGAAGCAATGAATCGCAATCTCGTCGTGCGCATGGGCAACTGCAATCACCGCGCGATTACGCCGCATCTCGTTGAGATCGTGCGTAACGGCTCGTTCGATCCGCTTGCCGTGCTGACGCAGCGCGAGCCGATTACCGACGCGATCGAGGCCTATCGCGCGTTCGACAATCGCGAGCCGGGCTGGATCAAGGTCAAGCTGCAGCTGTGAGCGGCGGGTCACGCCGCTACGCGCGGGAATTCGTCTTTCACATCGTCTTTCACACTCATCTCACTACAACCGCGGGCGAAAACGCCCGCAAGGACGCTTGTTTCCAACTATGACAGTCGACCAACGGCTTCGCAGCATGCGCAAGACCATGCGTGACATGTTCGGTATCGTGCGCTTGCGCGCCGGTCAGGAGGACATTATCCGCAGCGTATTGCAACACAAGGACACGCTTGCCACGATGCCAACGGGCGCGGGCAAGTCGCTTTGCTATCAGTTGCCGGCGCTGCATCTCGAGGGCACCACGCTCGTCGTGTCGCCGCTGATCGCGCTCATGAAAGACCAGGCCGACAAACTGCTGGCCGCTAAAATCGACTGCACGCTCGTGAACAGCACGCTGCGTAGTCGCGCCGAGCGCGAAGCACTGGAGCGGATTGCGACAGGCGAGAGCGGCATTGTGTTCGTGACGCCGGAGCGCCTGGCGCAACCGGCCTTCGTCGAAACGTTGCGCGCGCGCCCCGAAAACCGCGTTGGACTAGTGGTGGTCGACGAGGCGCATTGCGTATCGCAATGGGGACACGACTTTCGCCCCGCGTTCCTGCAGATCGCGGCTGCGGTGAAGTCGCTCGGGCAGCCGCCGGTGCTTGCGTTGACTGCTACGGCCACGCCGCGCGTGCTCGACGACATCGTGCACTCGCTGGCATTGCGCGAACCGCGTGTGGTTCGCACTGGCACGTATCGCGAGAATCTGCGCTACCGCGTCGTGCAGGTCAGCACGGCGGGAGGCAAAGACGGCGCAGCGCGCGCCGTGACCGCCAAGCGCGAGCAATTGTCGAAGCTGATTGCATCGCTCAGCGGGACCGGCATCGTCTACGCGGCGACTGTGCGCGACGTCGATCGCATTTACCGCTGGCTCACGGAGGCAGGCGAGTCGGTCTCGCGCTATCACGGTCGAATGGCGGCTGACGCTCGCGAAGAGGCGCAGGAGCAGTTCATGTCTGGCGCCACCCGTTTGATGATCGCAACCAACGCGTTCGGCATGGGCATCGACAAGGCGGACATACGCTTCGTGATCCATTACCAGATTCCCGGCAGCCTCGACGCTTACTATCAGGAAACGGGACGCGCGGGTCGCGACGGTGAGCCCGCCGATTGCGTGCTGCTATTCGATCTGAACGACCGGCGCATCCAGCAATTCTTCCTTGCGGGACGCTATCCGAGTGTCGAACTCGCGCAGCGTGTCTATGACACGCTTGTCGCGCGTATTGCCGACGAACCTAAGGGCGTCACGCTGGCCGCGCTCAAGCAGGCATTGCCGGATGTCGGTGCGGGCAAGCTGGAAACCGCGTTGAACATGCTGGTCGACGCCCGCGTGGCCGGCCGCGACCGGCAGCGTCGCTATCGTCTGCGAAGCCGCGAGGGCGCGAAGGAATCCGCGCGCGACGCGGTTGCCAATGCCGCGGCGCAATTCGAGCAGATGAGCGCGCACGACAGGGAAACGCTGCAGCAGATGATCGACTACGCGCAAACGGGTCAATGCCGGTGGCGCGCGATTCTCGACTATTACGGCGACTCGCCTGCCGCGGAGCGCTGCGGCGTCTGCGATAACTGCGTGAATCCGCCGCAGATCGACATGGCGTCCGACGCTATCGTTGCACCGGAGACGCACGCGAATGAAGTTGCACAACGCAAGCGTGAGGAGTCGCGCAAACCGCGCGTCTGGACTCCGGGCGATGCCGTGCGCGTGCCGCGCTATGGCGCCGGTGAGGTCGCGCTGGCGAGCGGCGAGCAGGTGGCCGTGCAGTTCCCCGACGGCAGCACCCGCACGTTTCTGGCGAGTTACGTGAGGGCGGGGCGCTGATCCGCATGCGCTCCAATCGAGGCAACGTCGGCAGTCGCTTCCGACGATGCCTCGATCCGCGCGCGGAAGTAGCGCGCGGTCTGTTTAAGTCCGTCGTCGAGTGAGGTTTTTGGCTGCCAGCCGAGCAGCTCGCGCGCGCGTGAAATGTCCGGCTGACGATGCCACGGATCGTCGGTCGGCAGCGGATGCAATTCAAGCGGCGAACTGGAGCCCGTAATCGCCACAATCCGTTGCGCGATTTCGCGCATGCTCACTTCGTGCGGATTGCCGAGATTGACCGGGCCGCCGGGATCTTCGGCGGTGTTCATCAAACGGATGAACGCGTCGATCATGTCCTCCACGTAGCAGAACGAACGCGTCTGGGAGCCGTCGCCATAGAGCGTGATCGGCTCGCCGCGCAGCGCCTGCATCATGAAGTTCGACACCACGCGGCCATCGGCGGGATGCATGCGCGGTCCATACGTGTTGAAGATCCGCGCAATGCGAATAGAAAGCCCATGTTGACGGCGGTAGTCCATGAAGAGCGTTTCCGCGCACCGCTTGCCTTCGTCGTAGCAGGAGCGCGGTCCGATCGGATTCACGTGGCCCCAGTAGTCTTCTTTCTGCGGATGCACGAGCGCATCGCCATACACTTCGCTCGTCGATGCCTGGAAGATTCTTGCTTTCACGCGCTTGGCGAGTCCGAGCATGTTGATCGCACCGTGCACGCTCGTCTTGGTGGTTTGTACCGGATCATGCTGATAGTGAATCGGCGACGCAGGGCAGGCGAGGTTATAAATTTCGTCGACTTCCACATAGAGCGGAAATGTCACGTCGTGACGCATCAGCTCGAAGTTCGGGCAATCGAGAAGATGCGCGATGTTGTCCTTCGTGCCCGTATAGAAGTTGTCGACGCACAGCACGTCGTGGCCTTGCGTCACGAGCCGCTCGCACAGGTGTGAGCCGAGAAAGCCGGCGCCGCCTGTGACCAGAATCCGCTTGCGAGTAAGTTCTTTCATGTTGCGTGGTCCTAGTCGTCTTACGTTTGTTCGGCGCAAGCCGCGCCGACCTGTGGCCTAAGCGGTCACTTGCAGCAGCGCGTCGTGCCAGTCCTGCGCGAAACGGTCGATGTGGAACCGCTCCTGCGCCGTGCGTCGCGCGCCCTCGCCGAGGCGCCTGGCTTCCGCAGGATCGCGCAGCAGTTCGTGCATTGCGTCGACAAGCGCATTCACGTCTGTATGCACGAAACCGTTTTCGCCATTGCGGATCACCGTCGCCAGTTCGGTAGTCGCGAGGCCCACGATCGGCATGCCGATCGTCATCGCCTCTACGATGGCGAGGCCGAGACTGGTCCAGCGAATCGGATTGAAGAAGAAGCGATAGCGCGCGGTGAACGCGGCGAGATCCAGATTGCCGACTTCACCAATGCCGTCGAGCCGCTCGGCGTCCATGCCGACCAGGTCGAGCGGCACGCGCGTGCGCACGTCGGCGAATACGTCGGCACCGAGGCGCCGGCCGCGCTGAGCGAGATGATTCACAACGACAATGCCGCGCTCCAGTTCACCGGTATAGTGCACGCCTTCCGGCACCACCACGCCATGTTCGATTACGCGCGTCGGCGTCACGCCGCAATCCCACATCAACTGATTGAAGTGCGCGACGTGAACCAGCAGCGTGTCCGGGTCGTCGACCCAATGCCATTGCTGGAACGGGTTTTCCTGCGGCGGATCGTGTTCGATATACACGCGCGGCAAGCGGCGCTGCGCGTCGCTCAACACATGCTCGCGGTCGTATTCCCAATGCGTCTTGTGCTGATACAGGATCACGTCGAACTCCTGATCCGGCACGTCGTCCGCATTGATTTCGTGGACGTTGTCGCCCCACGGCAACACGCCGACTTTGCCCGCATAGCCAGGCGGATGACCCGGCTTCGTCACCAGATAAAAATCGTGCGGCGCCTGTGTGAGGTAGTACAGGTAGTTGCCGTGCACGTGCCATGTCAGCACACGGAGACGGCGGCAGTTACGCAGCATGGTGCAACTCCTCGAAGGATCCGGTTTCGGCATGCGTATGCAATGCGCAGGCACTGGCCGGATGCGCGCCGCGAACTTCGGCCAGTTGCGCGCGCGCCGTCTCGACGACGCGGTCCACGCCGATGTTCAGAGCACAAGGGTGGCCGTAAGGACACTCGCGGAACATGCACGGGCGGCACGGCGGATAGTCGGCAAGCACGCGGTGCCGCTCGTGATCGAGCGGCGCCCATCGGCGCGTGTCGCTGCCCGACGCGACGACGACGGACGCGGTCGCCATGGCCGCGGCGATATGCGAAATGCCCGTGTCGTTGCAGACGACGAGTCGCGCGTGCGCGACGAGCGCAGCCAGTCCGCCAAGCGATGTCGAACCGGCGAGGTGCAACGCGGGCGCGGTCATCGCGCCGAGCACTGCGCCGGTCAGCGACGCTTCCGCCGCCGTGCCGGTGATGGCGATCTGCCAGCCGTCGGCGGCGAGGCGGTCGGCGACTTCCGCGAAACGCTCGACCGGCCAGCGGCGCGAGGGCAATTGCGCACCTGGATGAACCAGCACGAGGCGCTCTGCTTCGATGCCATGCGCGGCCACTAACGACGCGTACTCGTCGCCATCCCGCTCGCAAAGAGGGAACGACAATTGCCGCTCGGTGGTTTCGGCGCCGAGCGCGCTCATCAATGCAAGGTAGCGCTCGGGTTCGGGCAGGTCGTCTGGCCAGTCGATAAACACGCCTTCACGCGGCCGCTCGTCAGGTTGTACGAAGCCCGCGTAAGCGTTGGCACCGAACTCAAGCAGCAGATCGTTCGCAATGCCGCCGCTGCCATGCAGCTGGATTGCGAGATCGAAGCGTTGGGCGCGCATCCATTCACGGAATGCGGGCAGCCCTTCGTCCGTCTCGGGTTGCTCGGGAAAGCCTGCGGCTCCAGGAAAGACGATCAGTTCGTCGACGAGATCGGCGTAGCGCTCGACAAACGACTGCGCCCACGGCAAGCCGATCAGCGCGATATGCGCTTGCGGCGCGGCCGCGCGCAGCGCTCGCAGCGCGGGCACCGAGCAGAGCATGTCGCCCAGTTGCAACGCACGGAAGATCGCTATGCGGCGCGGCGCGGCGGAGGCGATGAACGAGTCTGCATTCATAAGAAGAACACCTTGTAACGTACAGCGCCGTAGAGCCGCCAGAAGATCGACAGGAAGGGAATCGGGATGGACGTCCACGCCATTTCGGCAACGTGGCGCAAGCTGCGGTCTTTCCCGCGCAAACGCATTGCGCAGAAATAAGCCGTCAATGCGAACCACGCGAACAGCGCGAGCATCACGCTATTGCCATCGCCCACGAAAACGCCGATCAGCGCGGCCAATGCGGCGCAGAGAATGAGGTAGTACAGCAACGGAGGCGACGAGCGAATCCGCGTTTTGAACAGTTCGGGATGCTTCTTGTAGAGCAGCGCGTCGAACTGACTCTTTTTCTGCTGCGAGATGCTGACGCCCCAGCGCGCGGGGCGCACCGGGTGCACGACCACCGCATCGCTTGCGCGCACGATCTTGCCGCCCGCTTGCAGCAGCGTGAACTGCAAATCGGAGTCTTCGCGCCACGCCGAGGTGAAACGCTCGTCGAAGCCCCCTGTCATCGTCAGAAAGCTGCGCGCTACGAATACGTTTGCGGTCGCGAATTCCGCACGCTCGAGGCCGCTCGCATCCGCCTCGTAGTCGGTCGGCGACGAGGGCAGCGGCACGACGATCCGGCCCGCGGCGGCGGCCGCCCCCTGGCGAATCGCCGCAAGCCCTTCTTGCAGCCATTGCGGATCGGGCAGCGTGTCGTCGTCGGTAAAGGCGATCACCGGCGAGCGCGCGTGTTGCCAACCGGCATTGCGCGCGCCCGCGGGGCCCTGCGTGCGAGTCACCGGCACGTAGCGCACGGCGAGGCCGCGCTCTGCCTGCTCGCCGGCAATGCGCGCGACGCATGCGCGGGTCGCTTCGTCGGGACCGTCGTCGCAGACCACGATCTCGTAGCGATCTGCTGGAAAGTCCTGTTCCGTCAATGCGCGAAGACACGACGCGAGCATGTCGGGCCGCCGATAAGTCGGCACGACCACCGACACGTCGAGGTGCGCCAGCAGCACGCCCGGATACCCGGCCGCAATCGGCTCGGCTTCGCTATGCGGATTGCCGAAGCTGCCTCCTACGTCGATCGGTCGCGTAGCGGATGGGCTCATGCGCCGCCCCCCGCTTTCTCGACGACGAAGGGGCCGATCACGAGCGCATCGAGCGGCGAAGTCCAGAACGACTCCACCGCATCGCGGGGCGAATTGACCATCGGCTCGCCGCGCGTATTGAATGACGTGTTGACGAGAATCGGCACCCCGGTGCGCTCGTTGAACGCGGACAGGAGATCGTAGTAGAGCGGATGCTGCGAACGGTTCACAGTCTGCACGCGTGCGGTGCCGTCCACGTGACGCACTGCCGGAATGCGCTCGGCCTTGTCGGCGCGCACGTCGAACACGAACAGCATGAACGGCGCGACCTGGCCGTTCACGAACCATTCGCTCGCATGTTCTTCCATGACGACCGGCGCGACCGGGCGGAAGTCCTCGCGATCCTTGATCTCGTTGAGCTTCGCCTGCATGTGCGGATCGACCGGCGAAGCGAGGATCGAACGCGCCCCGAGTGCCCGCGGACCGAACTCGGTGCGGCCCTGATACCAGCCGATCACCTTGCCGCTCGCGAGCAGGTCGGCGGTCTCGCCGGCAATGTCGCTGAGCCGCCGGTACGGCACCTTCGACCATTGCAGGAACTGTTCGATTTCCTGTTCCGGATATTCGGGACCGAGGTACGCGTGGTCCATTACCCAATGACGCTTGCGATCGCCGCGCTCGCCGCGTTCGCGCGAATCGATCCACAACGCTGCGCCAAGCGCGGTGCCCGCGTCGCCCGCTGCGGGCTGAACCCACACTTCGTCGAATGGACCTGCGTCGCGCAGCTTCGAATTCATCACGCAGTTCAATGCGACGCCGCCTGCCATGCTGAGCTTGCTCAAGCGGGTTTTCTCATGCAGCCAGCCCGCAAGTTGCAGTACCGTTTCTTCGAGCACGCGCTGCAACGAATGAGCGATATCGAAGTGGCGCTGTTCGAGCGGGCCGCCGCGTTCGCGTGCCGGGCCGAAGCGTTGGACGAGGCGCGGGGCGTCGACCGTATAGCTGCCGTCGCCGCGATAACGCACGATATCGCGGAACACGTCGAGGTATTCCGGCTTGCCGTACGACGCCAGCGCCATCACCTTGTACTCGTCGGACGAATGCAGGAAGCCGAGCCAGTCCGTTACCGCTTCATAAAGCAGTCCGAGCGAGTGCGGCAGTTCGACCTGCTTGAGCCGCGTGTATTTCCCGTCGACGAACTGGCCCATGCTGGTCGTCACGCCTTCGCCGCGGCCGTCCATGGTGAGCACCGCCGTATTCTCGAAAGGAGCGGCGAGAAACGCGCTGGCCTCGTGCGCGAGGTGATGGTCGACGAAATGCCACTTGAAGCCGTTGTCGCGGTCCACACCCTGAAAGCGCTTGCGCAAATGATGCGGCGCGCCGTCGAGCAACTGGCCCTTGGCGTTCGCGATATAGCTGAGAAAGAGCGGGTCCCACGGCGATGCAGACGGGTCGGACAGACGCGTGTTCGCGGGATCGAAGGGCAACTCGATAGTCGCGCCGGGACGCTTCGGCATGCCGCTAAAGCGGCTCGGATCGTATGAATAGGCCACATGATCGACGTCGGCGAGCGTGATGCCGGCGGCTTTCAGGCAGTAGTCGATCGCGTCGAACGGCAGTTGCCAGGTCGAGAAGGGCACGGGGCGCTTCGCATGCTTGACGTGCGTGAAGCGTTCGTCTTCGGCGGCGGCGAGCACCACACCGTCGCGCAGCAGGGCTGCGGCGCTGTCGTGATAGACGGCATTGATTCCGAGTGTGTACATGGGCGTTCGCAGTAGGAGTGCGTTTCAGGGAGCCACGGGTTCATCGGCGAGCGGCGGCGCCGCGTCGCTGTGGTGGGCGTTGAATTCGATAGCGTTCGAGCGGTGAGCGTCGGAGTCGACGGAGGCTGCGCGAGTTCGTGCTTCGGCACGCAACTCGAGCGCCGCTTTCACGACCTCGCCGGGCGTGACGCCCAGCAGGCACGCATGATGGTGCTGAGGACACACGCTGCGGTAGCACCAGCGGCATTCGACATCGCGAAACAGCACGCGATTCGGCGTCTGCCACGGCGTGTGCTGCGGATTGGTTAACGCATACAGATCGACGACCGGCGTGCCGAGCGCGGACGCGAGATGCACGGGCCCGCTGTTGTTCGACACCAGCACGCTCGCTTGTTCGATCAGCGCTGCCAGTTCGCCGAGCGTGAGCGCGCCGCTCATATCGTGCAGTTGTGAGCGAACTCGGGGCGCGGCGGCGGCGATCACCGCGTCGACGAGAGGACGCTCGCTCGCACTGCCGGTGATCAGAAGCGGGGCTCCGGTTTCGGTGGCAAGGCGCGTCGCGATCTGACCGAAGCGCTCGGGCGGATAGCGTCGCGATGCGGCGGTTGCACCGGGGTGCAACACGATGCACGGCGTGCCGGTTGTTGCGCCGCCGTGCACGCCTCTCGCGGTCAACTGCTTTGCAAGCGTTCGCCGGTCCGACTCATGAACCGTGAAGCGCATACGCGTGTCGGGGGCTTCTGCGCCGACCTGGCGCACGAGGTCCAGTTGCCGTTCCACCTCATGACGGGTGCGCTGCTGCGGCTCTGGTTCACGCAGCCAGTCTGTCAGCAACTCATACGGGTTCTCACGGCAATGCGCGAGCCGCCGCGGAATGCCCGCCAGATGGCACAGCATCGCCGCGGGCAACGGGCTCTGGCTATAGACCGTGAAGATCACGGCGGCATCGAAGCCGCCGCGCCGCAATCGTTCCTGCATGCGCTGATCGTCGGCGAGCGAACGCGCGCTCGTCGGCGGATTCGCAACCCACGGCGCTTCGTATTCGATCACGTCATCCACATCGTCGAGAAACGGCGCGAGTGCAGCGCCGCTGCGCGACGCAAGCAGCGTGATGTGGCGGCCGGGTGAGGACTCGCGCAGTGCGTGCAGCGCGGGCGTGGTCATCAGCACGTCGCCGAGATTGTCGAGCCGCACGCACAGAATGCGCTTGATCTCCTCGCCCCAATGCTCAAGCTGCGGGCTGTCGGGCACGCGAGCGTGAGCGAGTGTCGGCTGGGTGATCAGCAGCGGCGCATTCATTGAGCGGTTTCCTCGCCGGCGGGCGCGGGCGGCGCCGCTGCTTCCAGAGCGTTTGCGATGATCCGGGCAGCCTCGTGCAGATCCGCGGCGCGCGCGGTAGGAACGCGCTGAGGTCCTTCTATCCACTCGGTCTCATGGCCGTTGTCGAGCAGAATCGTGCGGCATCCGGCGCGATTGCCCGCTTCGACATCGTCGAGAATGTCGCCGATGAACCAGCTGCGCGCGAGGTCCAGCCGATGCTCGCGGGCTGCGCGCAGCAATAGGCCTGGCGCCGGCTTGCGGCAATCGCAGGCGGTCGAATAAGGCGCAACGGTGCCGTCCGGATGATGCGGGCACCAGTACGCGCCGGAGAACATCGCGCCGGATTCGGCGAACATGTGCGTGAGTTCGGCTTCCACGTTCTTTAACGCCGCTCGCGGGAATTTCCCGAGTGCGACGCCTGACTGATTGCTGATCACGAACAGCTCGAACGGCTGGGTCGCGAGCAGCGTCAACGCTTCGCGCGCGCCCGGTGCGAGGCGCATCAGCGAAGGGTCTACGTTGTAGGGCACGTCCTCGAGCAACGTGCCGTCTTTGTCGAGAAATACAGCGGGTCGCAGCATGACGAAGGCGGTGTAGAAAAATGTGGGCGGAATCGCCGCAAGCGGACCATGCGTCCGCACCGGCTCGGCACAACTGGCTGCGCTAGCAGCGCTGCAATGCTGCGCGGCGCCTAACGGAACGATGCGCCGGCCGCTGCTCGCAGCGGAACTTCCACGCGGTCTTCCGTGGCTTTGGCGGGCACGAGCCGCGCGGTGCGCATATAGATCTGCGCGAGCGATTCGCCCACACCGCGCCATGTGAACTCCTTGCGCGCGCGTTCGACGCCTGCTTCGCCCATCCTCCGAGCGAGCGCGGGGTCGCGCCGCAACTGGTTCAGGCGCGCGGCGAGCGCGGCCGGATCGCGCGGCGGCACGAGAAAGCCGGTGATGCCGTCTGCAACCGAATAGCGGATGCCGCCGACATCGGCGCCGATCACCGGCGTGCCGCAAGCCATGGCCTCGACCGGTGTGATACCGAACGGCTCGTACCAGGGCGTCGTCACGAACACGTCTGCCGCGCTGTAGTAGTAGCGCAATTGCGCGCGCCCGCGCCGTCCCACGAAAATGGTTTGTTCAGCTACGCCGCATTCGCGCGCGATGCCGCGAAGGCGCGCGATTTCCGGCGTGGCCTTTTCATTCGGCGCGTCGGAATTGCCGCCCACCACGTAGAGTTGCGCAGAGGTCCGGAAGGCTTTCTTCAGTACACCCACGCCGCGAACCACGTTGTCGATACCCTTACGCTGCACGAGCCGCCCGAGCTGAAGCACGGTGAACTGGTTTTGCTGCCAGCCGAGTGCGTCGCGAGCGGCTGCACGGTCCATCGGGTGAAACTCGTCGGCGTCGAAACCGCACGGCACGATCTCGATGCGCGCGGGGTCGGCGTGGTAAAGCTCAATCAGGTCTGCTTCATCCTGCGGGCATTCCGCGACCACCACGTCGGACTGCGCGACAAGGTCGTCTTCGATTGCGAAGCGCTCGTCAGGAAAGCCGTCGCTCGCGCCCTGGTGTATCCGCCGAACGCGGCCGAGCGCATGAAACGTCGTGACGAGCGGCACGCCGAGCGCCGCCTTGACCTTCAATGCCGCGAGCCCCGACATGAAGAAGTTCGCGTGCATCACGTCGTACGGCGTTTTCTCGCGGCGGAAGAACTCAATCAGGAACGCGGCGAACTCATCCATGAAGGGCAGCAGCAGTTCTTTCGGCAACTGCATAGGCGGCCCTGCGGGGACGTGGATCACGCGGACGCCCTCCATGTCGGATATGAGCGGTAGCAACGCGCGGTCGCGCCGCGTGAACACGTCCACCTGATGGCCCATCTCTGTCAGTTCACGCGCAACATTCGCGACATAGATGTTTTGTCCTCCGCTGTCGACGCCTCCGGCGACGGCAAGGGGCGAGGCGTGTTCACTGATGAGGGCGATCTTCATTGAGATTCCTTCGCGGAGATTGGCATTAGCGGGGGCGTCCATGGCGCGTTTTGCTGAGCACTCTTATGCAATTTCACGCAATACAACGCTGTTATCCGGCATCAGCATGCGCTGTGCCTAGCGCTGCGAGTGACGCGCGAAGCGCAATGCGGCGTTGGGTGCGGAGAAGCGCTGTAGCGTTCCCTTTTTTCGCGCAAGGAAACGGTGTGGCGTTCCCTTTTTCTACAAGCGGCCATGTAAGTTCGATCACCGTCATCAACGTAGACGAAAATATTTTCTTCAACGTGCTGCTTTCATCGCGTGCCGCTAATGTGTCGTCTATGCTAAGTTTTGTCCGGCGGCGGGCGCAGGGTTTGCTGCGAGGTGTGCTCCGCTGTGTGGGCATTACTGCCTCAGGCGCACGTGCCCGACATGCACGCTACTCGTCGCGCCGCCGCTTTGCGAATCCGCTTCGTGGAATCTAATGCCGGGCTGCAGTTCACGCGCTGCCGCGGCCTTCTCAGGACACCATGCCGAACTCCGCAACGCTGCCCCGTTCCCAGTTGACCCGCCGCATTGCCGCCGACCTGATGCGCGCAGTCTGGCGTTATCGCAACCAGACCGTCGCTGCCTTGCTGCTGATGGTTGCCGCGAAGCTCTCCACTGTTCTGATCCCGCTCGTGCTCAAGCATGTGGTGGACGAACTGGGGCACCCGGTCGCGCAGGCGCTGTTCCCGGTGTTCCTCGTGTTGGCTTATGCATTACTGCGTTTTCTCGGCGATGCATTGAACGAAGCGCGCGACGTGGTGTTCAGCATCGTCACGCAGCGCACCGTCGCAGCATTTACCGAGCGGACTTTCGCGCATCTGCATCGCATGAGTGCGCGCTTTCACACGAAACGCGAGACCGGCGCAATAGTTCGCGATGTGCAAAAGGGCGCCGACGGCATCGGCTTTCTGCTCGGCGTCGCGCTATTTACGATCGTGCCGACCGCGTTCGAGATTGCGACCATCGTCGCGATCATGGTCCACAATTACGCGCGCGAATTCATGATCGCGATTGCGGCAACCTTCGTTTGCTATGCGGCGTATACATTCGTGTTCACCCGGCGGCGCGTTGCGTTCCAGCGCGCGGTGAATGCTCTGGAGGCGCAATCGGATGGCCGGCTCGTCGACAGTCTGCTTAACTACGACACGGTCAAATACTTCGCCACCGAAGACACGGAAACGAAGCGGTTGTCGGTCGTGCTCGACAAGTGGGTGCACGCCAGAACGGCGAATCAGCGCGCGCTGACGGCGCTGCACGTAGGGCAGAGCGCGGTGATCGCGTTCGGCATTGGCGCAATCATGCTGCTCGCGGCGCAGCACGTGGTGGCCGGAAGCATGACTGTCGGCGATCTGATTCTGGTGAATGCGTACATCATCCAGATCTGCATGCCGTTGAATACGCTCGGCTTCGTATTTCGTGAGACGAACGACGCAATGGTCAATGTCGAGCGCATGTTCGAAATCTTGGCCGCGCGTGGGCGCGTTGGCGAGGATATCGACGAACCGGCCGCGAAACCGCTAGTGGTGAGCGCAGGGCACATCTCATTCGAGCACGTGGACTTCGGCTACGACCCGGCTCGGCAGATTCTGCGCGACGTGGACTTTCATGCGTATCCTGGCAAGACTCTGGCGATTGTCGGCGGCAGCGGGTCGGGCAAGTCGACACTCGTGAAGCTGCTCTTTCGTCTTTATCAGCCAAACAGCGGCAGGATTCTTATAGACGGACAGGACATCGGTCACGTTACGCAAAAGAGCCTGCGCGAAGCAATCGGCATCG
Source organism: Paraburkholderia sp. D15 (assembly GCF_029910215.1). Taxonomy (NCBI): domain Bacteria; kingdom Pseudomonadati; phylum Pseudomonadota; class Betaproteobacteria; order Burkholderiales; family Burkholderiaceae; genus Paraburkholderia; species Paraburkholderia sp. D15. The sequence goes on from NZ_CP110397.1 coordinate 155,521, forward strand.
TGCCGCAAGACACGGTGCTGTTTAACGAAACCATTGCCTATAACATCGCGTACGGCAGGCCTTCGGCAACGCGCGCGGACGTGGTGCGGGCGGCGCGCGCGGCGCAACTCGACGAATTTATTGAACGTCTGCCCGATCATTACGACACCCGCGTCGGCGAGCGCGGTGTGCGGCTCTCGGGCGGCGAGCGCCAGCGCATTGCCATTGCACGCGCCATTCTGAAGGACCCGCGCATCATCGTATTTGACGAGGCAACCTCCGCGCTCGACACGCGTTCGGAACGCGCGATCCAGACCGAGTTGACGCGGCTCGCGCAAGGCCGCACGTCGATCGTGATCGCGCACCGGTTATCGACCGTGGTCGACGCCAACTGGATTCTGGTGATGGAGCATGGCCGCGTGGTCGAGCAGGGCACGCACCGCGAGTTGCTCACGCGTGAAGGCGTGTACGCGAAGATGTGGTCCCTGCAATGGCAGCAGGGCGAACTCGAGCACGCGCAACGCAAGCTCACCGCGCAGTCTGTCAGCCTCGCGGCGCTGATGGCCGGCGTGATCGACGCGTTGCACGACGAAATTGCCGCGCAACGGGTGACGCTGTATCCGCAAATCAGCGACAACGATCTGCGTGTGACCGGCGACCCGAGCGTGCTGCAACCGCTGATCGCCGAGCTGTGCCGCAACGAGATCGTGCACGCGAGGCCGGGGCAGCGCATCGAGCTTCGCGTCGAGCGGCATAACAATCAGGTGTGGGTCACGGTACTCGGCATGGGCGAAAAGCCCGCTGAACTGTCGCAAGCGGCTGCTCGTTATATGGAGGAAGCGCTGGCTGCGGCGGGCGGCAGCTTCACGCTAATGACGCTCAACGGGCGGCTCGCCTATGTCGCCATGCTGCCTTTGCGTCCGGTGGCCGACGCTGATTCACGTGCCGGTTCGGCGGCAATGCCGTTGACCTCGGAAGTGGACGGCGCGGCGCCGCTAGAAGGTCTCTTTGTCATGGCTATCGACGACCAGGAAGACGCGCTCGACGCATTAGAAGCGGTGCTTGTGTCGAGTGGCGCGCGCGTGCGAACTGCGTCGTCGGGCAAGGAGGCCCTGGAGTGGTTCGCTGCCACACCGACCACACAATGGCCGCACGCGTTGCTATGCGACATCGTGCTCGCGGACGAAGACGGTTATGACGTACTGCGCCGTTTGCGACGTCTGGAAGCCGATCGGCAACTGACGTTGCAGGACCGCGTGCCGGCGATCGCGATCACCGGCTACGCGGAGGGGGAAGACCGTATGAAAGCGGAGATGGCCGGTTTCCAGGCGCATCTTTCGAAGCCGGTTGCACCGGAGAAGCTGATAGGCGAAATTCGCAATCTAGCGATGGCGTCCGCACGCACGGGCGTATAAAGCGGGAGGCGGTGCGCGTTCGCCGCGCGCATGTGCGCCTCTCCACGTCCTGCGGCTCAGGTACGCGCGTCGACTTTGCTTACCGTTGGTTTTGCGCGAGCAGTGGCTGGCACCGGCGCCGCCATTTGACGCTCGCCCGTGCGCACTCGTTCGAGCATGCTTAGCACCTGAGCCGGCACTGGCTTGCGGTGTCTCAATGCCCATGCGAGCCCGCGCAACAGCGGAACCGCGTCGCGCGCGAGGGTGCCTTCACGTGAGAACGTCGCAAGCGCATGCATGGTCGCGCGGCTCGCTTCGGGCCAGGGCAGGCGCAGGCACGCGATCCACGCGGCATTACGCGCAAGTGTGCGGCGCCGCATGCCGCTATCGCGTGACGGCGACGGATGATGGTGCACGGTCAATTGATCGCAATAGACAATCGCGTGTCCGGCTGCCAGCACGTCCAGCGCGACGAGTTCTTCTTCGCCGCCGATAAAAAGGCGCGGGTCGTAGCCGCCCAGTTGGCGAAACAGCGACGTGCGAAAAACGCATGCGCCTGCCATATAGCCGATCAACGCGGGGCCCGGCAGCCCTTCGCTGCCAAGCGGACTTGCACGCATGACCGAGCAGGTCGGGTCCGTGAGGTTGTCCTCGCCGACCACCACGCGCGCGCTCAGTACGCCCGCATTCGGCCACGCATCGAGCAATTGCACCGCACGATCGAGGGAGCCTGGCTCCCACCACGTGTCGTCGTCGCAGAAGGCCACGTAGTCTGTACCGACGTACGCGGCGGCGCGATTACGTCCGGCCGCGCCGAGATTCGCCCCGCATTCGACGATGCATACAGTGGGAAACAGCGCCTTCACGAGCGCGACGGTGTTATCGCTGGAGCCGTTGTCCGCGACAAAAATGGGTGGGTTTTCGGGAAGGGCGAGTAGGCGCTCGAGGGTGGCCACAAGCTCGTCGGCGCGGTTGTACGTCAGAACGACGACCGAAATGCGCCGGGAAAGCGATTTTTTTTCCATGCGGTTCGTTATTCTTGACGAGGCGATGCCCCGTTCAAGCAAACGCTGTGCCGTCCGCTTTCAATTAGCTTGAGGCTCTTTGCAGCCGCCAATACTTTTCGGTCGAATAAAGCGAGCTTTGCCCCTGTGGGCCGAACGCGCGCAACTGGCTCGCGTATGCGGCAATAGCTTCTCGTTTGGTCTGCTCATGCGCGCTGAATGCATTGACCGGTGCCCTCACGTCGGTAGTGGGGGACAGCGCGTAGCCGCGTTTGGTCAGTTCTTCAATGCGCTCCGATACCGCTTCTTGCCTCTGCCTATATGGCACGTCTTCGTAGGCGTGAAATGCGGTGTCAGGCATAACGTCGATCAGCGCGAGACATGCGTCCGACACTAAAGTGTGGTCGGAATGGAAGATGCCCAGCGGGAAGAACACGTTCTCTGGACTGTGCTCGTTGAGCGTGCGGCGAAGCGTTCCGGTCAGATCATCGGGGCTCGGTGTCAACAGGTATTGCGCATCGCAGAAGGACAGATGTACCGGTTGTGCGCCCAGCTTTTGCAACGCCCGAATGTCCTCCTGCTTGCGCGTCTGCATTGCCTCAAACGCATCCGTGAAACCGGATTGTCGGTCCCAGTCAGTGGACATGTTCTCCGGCGGCGGCGCGGTGAACACCGTGCAAACAATGGCCGATGGATTAGCTGCGAGCAACAACCCGCAACTCAGAACGGCGTCGTCGAGATGTGGAGAAACGACGAGGAGACGGGCGCGCGATTGCATCATTTTGTGATGGACTTGCTTAAAGACGACAGGAACAGCTGGCTTGCAAATAGCGGGCCTGGTTCTGAAACATGATCTGAAAGCTAACAGGAATGACCTTTGCAAACCGGTGGGAGTATTGTTTCCGATGAGCCGAAAGGATCAGCATGACAGACAACGACAAAACCGCCACCGAGCGGCGCAGGCTCGGCGGCTGGCTGCCATCGAACGAAGAGCATCTCGCGCGATATCGCACCGACCTCGCGGAAAAAGCCCGCGCTCGCGCGCATGCGCCGCGAACGTCGGCGGTAGAAGATCTGGCCGCGCTTCTGAACGGCGACCCAGTTCTTCGCATGGATATGACGCGTGCAATCGATCAGGCCCGCGACGCGGGTTATGTGCTCGGCTATTCGTCAATAGACGAGTTGATGGTGATCATCGATTACGTAATGACTTATGCGCCGCCGTTCAGCGAGACCAGTCTGATTCACTGCCCATTGAATGCGGTGCTGGACTGGCCGATGTGCATGCCGTCCGGCTACGCATTGTTCCGCGACCCGGCATTGAACCAGCGGCTTAAACGCGTGCTCAATTGCTGGTGCGGGTTCCTGAGTGGGCCGCATTCGCGGGAACACCTGAATACGTCGGCGCCGAATGGATGGTTTTCGCCCGAGGCCGATGAGCGGATCGGCATGTCGCAGTTCGTCTGCGATACCGACAAGCCGTATTGGGGCTTTTCGTCATGGAACGACTTCTTCACGCGCCGGTTCCGCGAGGGCGTACGGCCAGTCGATCAGCCGGATAACGACAAGATCATTGTCAGTGCCTGCGAGGCGGCTCCGTATAACATCCAGACAGGCGTCAAGCTGACCGATACTTTCTGGATCAAGGCACAGCCTTATTCGCTACTGGATATGTTTTCTGCTAGCCAGCGCGAAATTGCACAGCGCTTTGTCGGCGGCTCGATCTATCAGTCCTTTCTCAGTGCATTCAATTACCACCGGTGGCATGCGCCGATAAGTGGCGTCATCAAGAAAGCGTACGCGCTGGACGGCACCTATTATTCCGACGCCGATTCGGAAGGCCGCGACGCCGGCGGTCTGAACGATTCGCAGGGCTACATTACCGCGGTGGCGGCGCGCGCCGTGATCGTTATCGAAAGCGACGATCCTGCGATCGGTCAGGTCGGCTGTCTTTTCGTCGGCATGGCCGATGTGTCATCGTGCATGATAGAGGCGTTGCCTGGCCAGCGCGTCGCCAAGGGCGATGAAATAGGTTTTTTCCAGTACGGCGGCTCGACCTGCTGTCTCGTCTTCGAGCCGGGTGTCATCAGCAGTTTCGTGCCGCAACCACCTTTCGACCACCCGCCGCCAGTCAAGGTGAATACGCACATCGCGACCGCGAGGTAATCCTCGCTGCGGTCAACTCTGATCTTCAACTAGCGTGGAACTGATGTTCGAATGCCGCGAAGCGCAATGCGCTTCGCGGCATTTTTTCTTCTTGATCGCGGGGCAGCCCGCCGTGGATAAACGCTTAGCCCGGCTGCTTACCCGAGCCAAGATCGGCGCCCGTCATCGGATCCGATTCCGTATCAGATGCGGTCCTCTCGGCCAGCGCGCCTAGCACTTCGACATCAGCTTGCGTCACGTTGACCGATGGCAGACCGTCGCCACCATCCACTGCCGGCTGCGGCGCCTCGACGAATTCCCACTCCGGGCCCTCGTTCCACGGACCGCGTGCGTCGCCTTCGCCAGCCGACATGTTGTAGTACACGTTTGTAAATTCCGGAACACCCGGCAGCTTGCCTTGCGGGAAGTTCGGCTGAATCGAGTGCAGCGCTTTCTCGAACGACTTCTGGTGAGCGATCTCGCGCGTCATCAGGAAACCAAGCGCTTCCTTGATGCCCGGGTCGTCCGTGACATTCAGCAGGCGCTCATAGACGATCTTCGCGCGCGCTTCGGCAGCGATATTCGAGCGCAGGTCGGCGGTCGGTTCGCCGATCGTGTCGATGTACGCAGCCGTCCACGGTACGCCCGCGGAGTTCGTGAGCGCAGGCCCGCCGCCATACAGCAGCGCGGTGGTATGCGAGTCGTTGCCGCCGCCTGTCAGTGAGCGATACAGCTCTGCTTCCTGCTCGACCCCTTCGGCCAGTTGGCCTTTCGCGCCCTTGTTCAACATAGCGACGATGGAGCCGATTACTTCAAGGTGACTCAGTTCTTCAGTAGCGATGTCGAACAGCAAATCCTTGCGGCCCGGGTCGTCTTCTGCGACCGCCTGAGTAAAGTACCGGCACGCGGCCGCTAACTCGCCTTGAGGTCCGCCGAATTGCTCAAGCATCAGATTGGCGAGGCCCGGATTTGGGGCGGCGACACGCACGGTATATTGAAGTCGTTTGTTGTGGACGAACATTGGTTTCTCCGCTAAGTATGGTTGGGAAACTTTCGACTGCACGCTTCCTTGCGCATCCCGCATACCTGAGCCATTAAATCGTCACAACGCGCCTGCCGATGTTCTGGCACACGCGTTGCGGATTGCAGGGCTCCTAACCACTACCTTGGGAGTTGCACATGACACAGCGAAAGGCCATCGACGATCTGTTCGTTCACATGCTGTCGGATATCTATAGCGCCGAGAAGCAGTTGACCAAGGCATTGGCGAAACTCTCGCGTGCTGCGTCCGATCCGCAATTGAGCGAGGCGCTCAAAATGCACCTGGAGGAAACGCAAGGACAGGTGGAAAGAATCGATAAGGTTGTAGAAACGAGTGGCGTGAAGTTGAAAAGAATGAAGTGCGTCGCGATGGAAGGCTTGATCGAGGAAGGGCAGGAGCTGATCGACGAAATGGAGAAAGGCGCAGTGCTCGATGCCGGCCTGGTCGCTGCCGCGCAAAAGGTGGAACACTACGAAATCGCCGCATACGGCAGCCTGTGCGCGATCGGAAAGCAGTTGGGTTTCACCGATGCCGTCAATCTGCTGAAGGAAACGCTGGAAGAAGAGAAGGCGACGGATTTGAAGCTGACCGAATTCGCGGAGCGAGCCGGCAACGAAAAGGCGAAGCAGCAGAAGTAAGTGGGGAAGTCCCGCCGGCTGAAAAGCGACGCGGGACTGAGAGAGCGGTTTTGATCGTGTGCTCCGGCCCATTCAAGGGCCGGTTTTTTTGCGAGCCACGCGCGCCGCATGACCCGCGACAACTTCGCGCGTCAGGTCTTGTCGCCGACCGCACGGCTGCCGACTGCGTCGAGCTTGCCCTGCAGTTCCATCTTGCGCTGCGCGATTTTCTGACCCAGTCCCTTCACATTGAGATTGGCCTTTCGCAATTCCGGAAACAGTTCGTTCTCTTCTTCCTCCACGTGATGTTGCACCATTTCGCTCATCACTTTGAACGTCGCGTCGAAGCCTTTATCGCCCGCCTTGAGCGTTTCGAATTTGCTGATCAGTGTTTTCACGAGAAAGTGCTCGACGTACGCTTCCTCCACGTCGACCACATCGCCTGACGGCAGCGCTTGAGCCGCAGCGGGGTAGAGCAGTTCTTCTTCGATGATGGTGTGAATGGTGAGCTCTTCGCACGCGCGCTGCGCCAGCGTGGCTTTCGCTTCCAGATCGTCTTCTTTAGCTTCTTTGAACGCAGTGAATAGTCGCTCGACGGCGCGATGATCCGCGATCAGCAGTTCGAGTGCATCGTCTGTATTGGGGTTCGGTTGTTTTTCGGGCATGTCGCTCTCCGTGTTGAAACGCCGCCTGGCGGCAGGTTTGAACGGGGTAACGCAAGCACTGTGCCCATGCGCCGCAGTTTAGTTTTTGCTCTTGCGCGGTGCTGCAGCGTTCAGCAGCGGATTGAACGCTGCTGTTCTCTTCGGCTGCCGCGTGGGCGAGTCGGAGTTTCTCTCTTTGTTTTTGGCGGTGTCTTTCGCTTTGTCTTTCACGTTCGCGGCACGGCCGCGCCGCGGAGCGCGAGCACTCCCGGACAATTGCTGCGCCAGTTCTGCGCTGTCGTCGTCCTGATCCGCGGATTCTTCTTCGTGCTCGTCTACGTCCTCCGCCGCGCTCGCAGGATTTTTAGTTCGCGATACGCCGGCTATGTGCTCGATTACCGACAGGAAGGATTTGCTCGCCGAACGTAACGATTCGCCTGGCAACATGGTGAGAACGACCACTTCGTGAAGCGAGCGTCCGTCGACGGTGCGTTGAGACGGTCTCGTGTCCCAGTCCGTGTTCTCTTGTGCGAAAACGGCCAATAGCCGTTCGAGGACAGCGGGCGATAGCACGCCGCCGTCGTACAGGCTGATGATTGCGCGCTCGGCAAGAGCGAACGGCGAAGCGGAAGTTTTAGGCATCGTTTTGTGCTCTTCGCCGGGCGCGCTGTTTCGACGATTGTCGCCGGTCAGACGGTTTGCCTTGCTTCACTGTCCTTCAGCTCACCGTGCCGATGCGCATGCGTGGCCGCATATTTGAGCTCGAAGTGTGCGCCTTTGCCGCTGCGCGTAGGCGGAAAATGTTCTCCCTTTACGCACGTTACTTCGAAGGTGTCTTTGCCGTCGTCGTGAACGACTGAATAGATGCCGGCGGTCTTGACGATTTCGCCGGGCTTGAACGAGTTATCTCCTGCCATTGTGAAACTCCGTGGGTAAGTAAGCGACAACCTTCGTCATGCAACGCTCGTGCCACGCTTCCCGGTGCGCTCAGAACGCCCGCAATGGACTCGACCTCCGAGCGGGCCCCATGGGACTGCTCTCTTCCAGAAGTATCTGAACGATGCCGCGAGTCGACACGCTGACCCATGCCGAACGAACGTCTTTCACGCTGACCCAGCGGCATCGGCTGATTTCATTGCTCGGTATCGGCTCGACGTTGTCGGGAATACGCGCGGCAAATACATAGTGTCGAGTGCGGGCGCCCCAGAACTCGAAAATGTACTGGAGCGGGATGCCGCTCATTTGAGTCTCTTCAAGAAGCTCGCGAGCGGCTGCGTCGAACGCGGGCTCACCGATCTTGCATCGACCGCCGGGCAGCGCCCATCGTCCGTTGGATCTTGCGACCAGCAGGATGTGAATAGCGCGCAGGCAAAGGATGGTGGCTCGATGCTTCATGACATTTCGGGGTAATCAGTGCGACTTTGGCGCACGTTGCATGTTGCATGCCTTGCCGATGAGTCCACCGGGAACTGTAAATGCTACTTGCACAAACGGCGCTTTCGGCCAAACGGTCGGTTTTTCTCGTGTAATCCAATTCGAATCATTGTCCGTAGAGGTGGTGAATATGTCGAAGCCACATCGGTTTCCTCCCGCACTTGCCGTCCCCGCTGTCGTCTTTATCATCATTGGCCTGGCGCTAGCTGGGGGCGGAGTCCCGCTCGTCGCGCTGGGTGGTTCGTGGTATTACGTGGTGACTGGGATCGCGATTGCGCTGACCGGCGTGCTGCTCAGCATTCGCCGACGTTCGGCGCTATGGTTATTCGCGCTGATTCTGTTCGGTTCGACGATCTGGGCCGTGGTGGAAGCGCGCTTCGACTTCTGGCAATTGTTGCCGCGTTTGTGGGTGTGGCTTGTACTCGCTCTGTGGCTTTTGCTGCCGCCCGTCACACGCAAACTGGTGTTCGGGCCACCGGCCGCGCATCGCGAGGGCGTCGTGCCGTTGACTGCCGCCGTGATCCTGACCGTACTCCTCGGCCTCGTCACAGCGTTCAATCATCCGTATGATCGCGCGGGCACCCTGGCTTCCACTGCCGCTCCGCCCACTACACCGATTGCCGGTGACGCGAACCGGCAGGCGGCCGACTGGACCGACTACGGCGGCTCGCCGCTCGGTCAGCGCTATTCGCCGCTTACGCAAATCACACCGGAAAATGCGGGGCAACTGAAAGTGGCCTGGCAGTTCGAAACAGGCGACAAGCCGGGCCCGGGCGACCCCACCGAAACTACCGATGAGAACACGCCGATCAAGGTCGGCAACAAGCTCTTCCTTTGCACGCCGCACAGTATCGTGATCGCGCTCGATCCGGCGTCGGGCAAGGAACTCTGGCGATATGATCCGCATATTCAGAGTCCCGTCGGCTTCAAGCACTGGGAGCATATGACTTGCCGCGGCGTGTCATATCACGACGACGCGATGTATCCGGCAAACGCCGCGGTAGCAGCGGCCGATAATGCGGCGGCATCAGCGCCTACTGAAGGCGCGGCTGCAGGCGCGCCTGCAAGCACTGATGCGAGCGCTGCCGCTTCGAATCCCCAAGCATCGGCTTCGGCGCCTGCGGCGGATGGCGCATCAGCGACCACTGACGCGGCCAACGGTGCTTCCACAGCGGCGGGAGCAGAGCAATCGGCATCCGCAGCCACGGCCGCCAGCGATACGTCGGCTGCGACCCAACAGACGGCCGCCGCTGCCGTGAGCGCCGAATGTCCGCGCCGCATTTTCCTGCCGACCGCCGATGCACGATTGATTGCGCTCAATGCCGACACGGGCCAGCCATGCACGCATTTTGGTAATAACGGTCAAATCGACCTGCGCACGAATATCGGTCCCTTTACGCCGGGCGGTTATTACTCGACGTCGCCGCCCGCGGTAACTCGCGATCTGGTCATCATCAGCGGCCACGTCACGGATAACGAGTCGACCAACGAGCCCTCGGGGGTCACCCGCGCGTTCGACGTGCACGACGGTCATCTCGTGTGGAACTGGGATGCGGGTAATCCAGACGAGACCCAGCCGATTACAGGCAATCAGACGTACGTTCGCAATTCGCCGAACATGTGGTCGGTCTTCAGCGTGGATGAAAAACTCGGCATGGTGTATTTGCCGCTCGGCAATCAGACACCCGACCAGTGGGGCGGCCTGCGCACGCCGGCCTCGGAGAAGGTGGCGGCGGGCGTCGTTGCACTGGATCTCGCAACCGGCAAGATGCGCTGGAATTACCAGTTCACTCACCACGATCTATGGGACATGGACGTAGGCGGCCAACCTTCGCTGATCGACCTGCAGACACCCAGTGGCGTGCAACCTGCGCTGATTGCATCGACGAAACAAGGCAGTTTGTACGTGCTGAACCGCGAGACCGGCAAGCCGATCGTGCCGATCACGGAAGAACCCGTACCGCAGGGCGCAGGAACCGGCGATCACACTTCGCCTACTCAACCGTTCTCCGCACTGAACTTCAAACCGCCGAAAGTACGCGAGCGCGACATGTGGGGCACCAATCCTTTCGATCAGCTGTGGTGCCGCGTCAAGTTCAAATCGCTGCGATATGACGGCATGTTCACGCCGCCGTCCGAGCAGGGATCGCTCGTATTTCCAGGCAATTTCGGAGTGTTCGATTGGGGCGGCATTGCGGTGGACCCGGTTCGCCAGATACTGATCGCGAACCCGAGTTACATGGCTTTCACTTCAAAGCTGGTGCCGCGCTCGCAGATTCCGTCCGATAACGGAGAGAAGAAGGGCAGTGAAACAAGCGGCATCAAGCTCGCTCGCGGCACGCCTTACGGTTTCGAGCTCAATGCGTTCCTTTCGCCGCTCGGCATTCCATGCCAGGCGCCGCCGTGGGGATATGTCGCGGGCGTCGATCTGCGCACGAAGCACATTGTGTGGGAACACAAGAACGGTACGATCCGCGATAGCGCGCCGCTGCCCATTCCCATGCCGCTCGGCGTGCCGAGTCTGGGTGGCATGATCACGACTGCTGGCGGTGTGGCATTCCTCTCCGGTACGCTTGATTACTATCTGCGCGCTTACGATGTACGTACTGGCGACCGGCTGTGGCAAGCCCGCTTGCCCGCAGGCGGGCAGGCAACGCCAATGACCTACGCCGACAGCAACGGCAAGCAGTATGTGCTGGTCACCGCGGGCGGGCACGGCTCGCTCGGCACGAAGCAAGGTGATTACGTGATCGCGTACACGCTGCCCTGAAAGAGCGTTTGAGGATCGCGCGCGAGCGGGCGCCGCAGGAGCGTCGCGGTTAAGGCCCGCCGCGCGCTTGTGATAGGCGCGCGAGTTTCTGCGTCAAGTAAGCGAATGCACTCCAATGTGCATCCGGTTGAAAACGTTACGCGTCGGCGCGCAAACATTCCAGCCGCCGTGACGCATGCAGAACGTTCGAAGATCGCTTAATGCGTAGCGACGTGTAATACAGCTTTCAATATGCCTGCCACAAGCGCGACGGTTGCAACGCCCAGCAACCACAGGCCGACAAACCATGCGAATCGTCGCCACATGTTAGTGATATCCCTCACCGGGACGCATTTTGCCTTTGAAAACCGAATAGGCATACACCGTATAGCCGAGAATCATCGGAACGGTAATCGCTGCGCCCACCAGCAGAAATAAGAGGCTTGCGTGGGGCGCGGCGGCATCGCGGAAGGAAATGGCAGGTGGCACGAGATACGGATACAGACTGATCAGAAGACCTGCATAGCAAAGAATGAAAATGCCATAGGCGAAGAGTAGAGGCAGCGCCTGGCGCCGCGCCGAAAGGCTGCGCCAGAAGCCGGCCGCGAGAAGAATCAGCAGTACCGGCACGGCGGCGGTGAATGCAATGTCCGGCCAGCGGAACCAGCGTGCAGCGAGCGAGCCTTGCAACATTGGCGTCCACAGCGTAACCACGACGATCAGCGCAAGCACCGCCACTGCCATGGTGCGCGCATAACGCCGGCAGCGCTCGTGCAGCGGTCCTTCGGTGCGCCAGATCAGCCAGCACGATCCAAGCAATGTATAGCCGACGACCACGGCGAGGCCGCACAGCACGGTGAAGCCGGTAAGCCAGTCCCACCAGCCGCCGGAATACGACACTCCCTTCACGTGGATGCCCTGAAGCAGTCCGCCCAGCACGAGTCCCTGGCACAAAGCGGCCATGGTGGAACCCGAAAAGAAAGCGACGTCCCACCACGCGCGGCCAGAACCCGTTGCGCGAAAACGGAATTCAAAGGCCACGCCGCGAAACACGAGTGCGAGCAGCATGGCGATGATCGGCGGATAGAGCGCTGGAAGGATGATCGAATAGGCGAGGGGAAACACGGCGAAAAGTCCGCCGCCGCCGAGCACGAGCCATGTTTCATTGCCGTCCCATACGGGCGCGATGGTGTTCACCATCAGGTCGCGATCGTCCCGGCTGCGTTCGACGGCGAACAGGATGCCCACGCCGAGATCGAATCCGTCGAGCAGCACGTAGGCAAGCACGGCAAACGCTAGGATGGCCGCCCAGACGAGCGGCAGATCAATCGTGGCGGTCATGGCGATCGTCCCGTGCAGAAGTGTTGCCAGTGGTGGTCGATGCGGGCTGCCGTTGCGCCGGTCCGGGCGTGATGCCCGCGCTGCGATGCGGCTTATCCTTGGCGGGCCCTTCTGTCGCGAGCGATGGCGGCCTCGCCATGAGACGCAGTACAAATACCATCGCCGCGCCGAAGACGACCAGATAGACGACGCCGAAAGCCGCAAGCGATGTCGCGACGCCGGGCGCGGCGATGGGCGACACGCTGTCGGCGGTGCGCAAATGGCCATATACGGTGTAAGGCTGACGGCCCACTTCGGTCACGGTCCAGCCGCATAACAGGGCAATGAGGCCGGACGGTCCCATTGCGACCATCAGCCGGTGCAGCCAGCGCGCGCGATAAAGCGAATGACGCGCCCGAAGTGCCAGACTCGCGAAACCGGTCAGCGCCATCAGCACGCCAAGGCCGACCATGACGCGAAAAGCCCAAAAAATAAGCGGCGAAAAGGGGCGGTCTTCTCGCGCGAATTCCTTGAGTCCTCTAATAGAGCCGTTCCATGTATGTGTGAGGATCAGCGCGCCCAGATGCGGGATCTCGACGGCGTAGTCGGTAGTCTCGGTCTTCATGTTTGGCATGCCGAACAAAATCAGCGGTTGGCCCGGTTTGGACTCCCAGTCGCCTTCGAGTGCGGCGATCTTTGCGGGCTGATGCTTGAGCGTGTTCACACCGTGCGCGTCGCCGGCGAGAATCTGGATGGGCGCGACGATGCACGCCATCCATAGCGCCATGGAAGCCATGAGCCGCGCAGGCTCGTTACCGGGATCGCGCAGCAAGTGCCACGCACCCACCGCGCCGACGATGAACGCCACGCTCAGATAGGCCGCGAGCACCATATGCACGAGCCGGTAAGGGAACGAAGGGTTGAAGATGATGCTGAGCCAGTCGGTGGGCACAAAGCGGCCGTCGACCATCTCGAATCCTTGCGGCGTTTGCATCCATGAATTTGCAGCGAGAATCCAGAAGGCGCTTAGCAAAGTGCCGATAGCGACGAGCACTGTGGCAAGAAAATGCAGCTTGGGGCCGACACGGGTCATGCCAAACAGCATCACACCAAGAAAGCCCGATTCGAGGGAAGAACGCGGTTAGTACTTCGTAACCCATAAGCGGGCCGACAACAGGTCCCGCCCGATAGGCAAAGCCCGCCCAATTGGTGCCGAACTCATACGACATGACAAGGCCAGACACCACGCCGACGCCGAATACCACTGCGAAAATCGTCAGCCAGTAGCGGAATACGGCCAGGTACACCGGCTTGCCGGTGAAAAGCCATGCGCCCTCGAGCACTGCAAGGTAGCTGGCGAGCCCGATGGACATTGCCGGGAAAATAATGTGAAAGGCGATGGTGAAACCGAACTGCGTTCGGGCAAGAAACAGTGCGTCGACCGAGGGTGGCATTACGGTACCTCGAATAAGGACGTGGCTGACCTGATGGACGGATTCGCAATTTGCGCCGCAGCGCATGCTTCTGAATATAAGCAATGTAAATGCAAATGCGTGGCCTGACGGTGTCTGCCGGCATAGCGCGGGCACCCGTGCAAGACCATGCGAAAGGCGTGTAAACCTATTGTCAGGAGCATGCGCTCTTTTCGCCAACAGGTACACACTTTGCTCTCGTTCTGTACTGACGTTCGCGCGGAGACCGTGATGAAAGAAAAGGACACGACACGAGATTACCCCTACGCATCGGGCGGATGGGGATCGCTGAAGGCAGTCACCACAATCCTCGCGCAGGAGCATGTCGGCCTGAAAGACAGTGCCGTGCTCGCGAAGCAGAACAAGCCGGACGGCTTTATGTGCGTGAGCTGTTCGTGGGCCAAGCCGGCCGACCCGCACGTATTCGAGTTCTGTGAGAGCGGCGCGAAGGCTACTGCCTGGGACCTGACGTCCAAGCGAATGACGCCAGAGTTCTTTCAGCTGCATACCGTGACCGAACTGCTGTCATGGCACGACCATGACCTGGAAGAAGCGGGGCGGCTCACCGATACGACGATCTACTCGCTGGACGATCGCTTTCGCGGCGTGAAGGGTAACCGCATGATTGTGCTGATGAATGAAGACGATATGGCGGCGAGCGGTCTGACCGAAGGCGACAAGATCGGCTTGCAGACCATTTCCGACGACGGCTTCGACCGGCGCGTAAGCGGACTCACCGTCAAGGCTTACGACATTCCGCGTGGCTGCATTGCCGGCTACTACCCGGAATGCAATCCGCTGCTGCCGCTCTGGCATTACGCCGAAGAAAGTAAAGTGCCTGGCGCCAAGTCCATTCCGGTGCGGATTGTCGAAAAGCCGGTTGCTACATCTGGTGCATGACAGACCCGCCGGGCTACGATTGCCCGGCGGCGGATTCCGGAGCCGCTTTCTGCGCGGTCAATCGGCGTAGCGCGATCTGCGCGACTTCGGCAAGCATTGCGTCGCGCCAATCACGAGCAGAGATCCGAGCAGGAAAGTCGCAATCGGGAATGTACCTGCGGTATTCACTGCAATTTCCCGTGGACGCTCACCAAGAAGCTGCATTCTACGGCGCGTCATTTTCGAGCCGAGCGAACGCAGCTCGCCTTTCAGTGCCCGCTCGGCCGCAGGCAGCAGTACGGTTTCTTCGTCGGCCACGTGATGCATGACCTCGCGCATCAGTTGCTGAAAAAGACCGTCGTATGCGGCATCCTCGGGTCCGCTTGCACGTAGCTTTGCGATGGTGGCGCGCATTTCGTCGTGTTCGGGCTGGCTCTTTTCGAGCGTTTTATCCTCGCTCATTACACCGGCCAATGCCGGATAAAAGATTTCTTCTTCCAGTTGTGCGTGAATTTCGAGTGCGGCACAAACGGAATTAACGATTGCGCGCTTGCGCCACCACGGCGTGTCTGTGTGATAACGATGAAACGCGGCAAGTACATGCATATGATCGAGCCGGATCATCGCGGTAATGGTGGGAGACATCGACGAATTGTTATCGGGCATGGCAGTTCTCCAGAATGACGCGGCGCCGCGCGTCGGTTTGTGGGGATTGTCTGCACGCGAAGTCGACATGCACATGAGCACGCGAATCCGGCATGCGGGCGCTCGCGGATGCGCCACACACCGCATTCGCCATACCTGCAACGTCCCGCTAAGCGGGAATCCTTTCGATGTCTCGCAGCCAGACCGTTGCCTCGCTGTCGCTCGGTGCACGCCAGTCGCCGCGCGGCGACAAGGAGCCGCCCGATCCAACCTTGGGTGCATTCGGAATGCAGGAGCGCTTGAACTGGCTGGTGTGAAAAAAGCGCTCGGCGAAGATCGCCAGATTGTGCTTGATGTCGCCAAGCGTGTATTCGTTGCGCGCCACATGTGGACCTGCAGGCCAGACGCCGCGCTCGCGGTCGGCCCATGCGCAATGCGCGAGGAACGCGACCTTCGACGGTGAAAAGCCGAAGCGCAACAGGTAATAGGGATTGAAGTCCTGCAACTCATACGGACCGATAATGCTTTCGGTCTTCTGGTCGATGACTTTGTCGACCTTGCCGGGCACCAGTTCCGGGCTGATCTCGGTCGCCAGGATCTGCTCCAGCACATGCGAGCCCGCGTCGCCGACTTGGCCCGACTCGGCGACCCAGCGCACCAGATGCGTGATCAGCGTCTTCGGCACGCTCGCATTGACGCTGTAATGCGACATGTGATCGCCCACGCCATAGGTGCACCACCCGAGCGCCAGTTCGCTCAGGTCGCCTGTGCCGATCACAATTGCCTGATGGAAATTGGCGAGCCTGAAAAGGTGGCTGGTGCGCTCGCCCGCCTGAACGTTTTCGAACGTGACATCGTATTGTTTTTCGCCCGACGCAAACGGATGGTGCAAGTCGTGAAGCATTTGCATGCAGCTCGGGCGTATGTCGATTTCCTCCATCGAACAGCCCACGGCTTGCATCAGATCTTTCGCCTGTTGGAGTGTGCGGCTGCTGGTCGCAAAGCCCGGCATCGTGTAACCGAGAATATTCGAGCGCGGCAGCTTCAACCGGTCCATGGCTTTTGCGCATACGAGCAGCGCCTGCGTGGAATCGAGGCCGCCCGAGACACCGATAACCACTTTCGAGATTCCGGCCGCGCCGAGTCTTTGCAGCAGCCCCTGCACCTGAATGTTGTAGACCTCGGCGCAGCGTTCATCGCGTGTCGCGGGATTTGACGGCACATACGGGAAACGGTTGATTGAACGCATGAGCGGCAAATGCTCCGCATCGGGAAGCGAAGCCGGCACGCTGATCACCTGGAATTTGCAGACCTCGTTTGCATGGCGGCGCGTGGACTGGCCGAAAGTGGTTTGCCTCATCCGTTCGCGCGACAGCCGTTCGAGGTCGATGTCGCCGTAAATCACATGGGACGTGTCGACGAAACGCTCCGATTCGGCGAGCAGTTCGCCGTTTTCGTAGATCAGCGCCTGGCCGTCCCATGCGAGGTCGGTTGTAGATTCGCCGCGGCCCGCAGACGAATATAGATACGCGGACAGGCATCGCGCGGATTGCTGCCCGACCAGTTGGTGCCGATAACCGGACTTGCCGATCACGATGTTGGATGCCGAAAGATTGACGAGCACCGTTGCACCCGCGAGCGCCGCAAACGACGACGGCGGCACGGGAACCCATACGTCCTCGCATATTTCTACGTGGAAGCGAAAGAGCGGCGCGTGCGGGACGTCGAACAGCAATGACGCGCCGAAGGGCGCATGCTGTCCGCATAACGTCACTTCGGAGCTAGACGCGTTCTCCGCCGCACTGAACTGGCGGGCTTCGTAAAACTCGCCGTAGTTGGGCAGGTAGCTTTTGGGCACCACACCGCACAGCTTGCCGTTCGAAATCACCAATGCGCAATTGAATAGCTTATGCTCGATCTTCAGTGGCGCGCCGATGACCAGTACCGCGGGAATACTCGTAGAGGCCGCAACGATCTCGCCGATAGCCGATTCGCACGCGTCGAGCAGTGCTCGCTGATGGAAGAGGTCGTCGCACGTATAGGCCGATATGCCGAGTTCGGGAAACACTACAAGCAGTGCGCCCTTCTGTGCGGCCTCGCGGGCCAGTTGCAGCGTCTGCTGCGCGTTGAATTGCGGATCGGCCACGTGGCACACCGGCACCGCAACCGCGACACGTGCAAACTCGTGACTGTACAAATTGAAGAATGATTGCGTCATGATGTGCGGCGCCTATGAATAGCCGGTCGGAAGCGGAAGCTTATCCGCTCCAACCAGTGTTGAACACAGCCCGATGCGGCGTTCGCGACGCGTTCAGGCGGAGTGCGGCGAACCGGGTCGAGCGTATCGTACGTTCGGCAACTGATTGAAGTAATACTCGACTCGCGAAAGCGCGTAAAGCGCTGCGTTTCGCCGGATGGTGGTGCGATCTCCGTCGAACGCTCGCGTTTCGGCAAACATGAATTCACCGTCCCGGCGCTTGTAACGCCACGCAAAGCATTGTGTGCCTGCCGGCAGATCCGTGCCTTTCGGCGGCGGACCCGCGATTCCCGTATTCGAGACTGCGATATTGGCCGAGCACCCTTCGAGGGCGAGTACACCTGTGGCCATCTCCCGGGCGACTGCCTCGCTCGTCAGGCCATGTTCTTCGATCGTCTGCGACCGCACGTTCAGTACACCGCATTTACCCGTCGGCGAGTAAACGACAAGGCCCACGTCGAGACATGCGCCGCTGTCCGGCACGTCTGCCAGCAGAGATGCAATGAGACCGCCGGTACACGATTCGGCGGTGGCGATCACAAGACCGCGCGACGAGAGAAACCCGACCACGCTGCGGGGAATGTTCATTTTGCGTCCTCGTTTATCCGGGCTTGTTTGTTCACGATAAGCCAGTCAGTTGTCAGCGAGCAAGTGCAATACCCGTTGCGCATTCGTCTTCATCGAGCGGCACGGCGATTGCTCGATAAACGTGTCCCTTCACCGGGACGCCATGGTTGTTTGTTCGGTTAGGCTCGCCACACGGAGAGCCTCTTTTTTTTCGCCCCATGTTCAGCGTTTGCGCGCTGCTTTACCGTCGGTACAGCGCTTGCTCTTTTTGCTTCGCATGCGACGGCAAAGGAGGCGACGTACATGATGTTTCCAACAATCGTTATCAATCGCGAGGATCCGTCCTCGACCGACGCGCAGACGCTACTCGACGAACTGAGCGCGACGCTGGCCGTGTTTACCGGCGACGGCGGACAGAGCCGCTTTTCGATTCACGACGTCGCGCTTGAGCGCTCGCGCTTTCTCGTTGCGAGGACCGGTTTTTCGACGCCGCTTGGCTGTGGCGCGTTTCGTCCGTTAGGCGAGCACATCGCCGAGATCAAGCGCCTCTATGCGCGGCCCGGCGCGGAGGGTGCAGGCAGTGCGATTCTCGCGCGACTCGAGAAAGAAGCAGCAGAACTAGGCTATCAGGCGTTATGGCTCGGCATGCACGTGAACAATCGTCGCGCGATCAAGTTCTACGAGCGACACGGTTTCCATCGCATCGAACCGTATGGACCGTATGTGGGCAAAGACGATTCGTGCTGCTTCGAAAAGCGCCTCGACGGACAGGCGCCTGACAACCAGCGCAAAGCCACCACGCGCGGGGCGTAATGCAATCGGATCGCGCGGGCTGCGAGCCGCGCTACTTGTGGATTTTCTCGCGCAACGACTGAATGTCGTTGGCCGTTACAGGTCGCGCGTCATTGCCCCATGAGGTGCGGATCCATGAAAGCACATTCGCCATTTGCGCATTGGTGAGCGTTTGAGCGAAGCCCGGCATTGCTTGACGCGGCGGTCCACTGATAGTCGCGGGACTGTTGCCGCCTTCCACCATTAAGCGAATCAGCGAAGTCGTATCTTCGGTGATCACTGACGGGTTGCCTGCTAGCCGCGGAAATACATTGGGCACGCCCGCCCCTTGCACACCGTGGCAGCGCGCGCAGAACGAGATATAGACCCGCGCGCCGACCGATTGAGGCGCATCGACCCGATTGCCGTTGCGCGTCGGCAAGTCGGGCTGCGCATGCGGCTCATAGCTCCCGGACGGCTTTTGCGCCGGCAGTGACTTGAGATAGTGCGCCATGGCGAGCGCATCTTCGTCGGTCAGATATTGAGTGCTGTCTTCCACTTGCTCGACCATAGAACCGAATGCGACGAGACCCGCACCGTGTCCCGTCTTCAGAAATGCGGCAAGATCTTTTTCGCCGATACGTCCGAGTCCCGAGCCCGGATCGCCGGTCAGATTCGGCCCGAACCAGTTGTCATTGACTCCACCCGTCAAATACATGGGCGACGACTCGTCGTAGCCGCGTTCCTGAAAGCCTGGCCCGCGAGGTGTGTGACATGCGCCGCAATGCCCCGGACCTTGCACGAGAAATGCCCCGCGATTCCACTGCGCGTCACGTCCGGCCTTCGGCCGATAGGGTTCTGTTGGTGCGAACGCGAGTTGCCAGAAATAGAGCACCCAGCGCTGATTGAAGGGGAACGCCAGCTTGGTGGGCGGAGCCGGTTCGGGCGCCGGTTTTACTCCGTGCATGAAATACGCGTAAAGCGCGCGCATGTCGTCGTCGGACATTTTTGAAAAGGACGCATACGGCATCGCCGGATAAAGCCGCTTGTTATCCGGCGACACGCCCTCCCGCACAGAGCGTGCAAAATCTTCGTAACTGTAGGCGCCAATGCCGTATCGGCGGTCCGGCGTGATGTTGCTGCTCATGATCGTGCCGAATGGCGATGTGAGTCCCAAGCCGCCGCCATAAGCCTGTCCGCCGACGGCCGTGTGGCAACCCGCGCAGTCCGACGCTTTGGCGAGATATTCTCCACGCGCTACGAGGGCCGCGAGCGCCGGGTCCGATGCGCCGGCAGCCTCGGCTGTGACGCGCGGAGCCGTGAACACGCCGAGCATCGCCGTGCCGGCCAGCACGATCAGTTTGAAGCGCCGCATCATGAGGTGGTATCCCGACGCGCGGCCAGCGTGTTGGGTATGAGCGTGACTGGCGCGCGATGCATCAGCCAGCGCGCGCCAGTCAGAAGCGCTGCGATCAGATACGCCAGGCCGCCAGGCACCCACATCACGAGGCCGCCGAGTTGTTGATCCTGCAACGGATCGAAGCCGAGCGCCGAGGTTGACTCGATGTACGCCGGGTACCAGAGCCCCGGCGCAAGCGTCAGCAATGCGCCCAGCGCGCCGGTGTGGACCATCGTCGTGAAGAGCGACAACATCGCATAGCCGCTTTGATCGCGCCGCGCGCCTTCGCCGAAAACGACCCACCAGAACAGGAGCGCGCTTAGCAGGAAGCTCGCGTGCTGAAGCGTATGAATAGCGGGCGACGCGAGCGCCGCTTCGAAAAAACGCGGCATATGCCAGGCCCACAACGCAGCGGCGTGCAGCAGCCATGCGACGGTCGGCGCACACAGCGCGCGCCACAGTCCGTACAGCATCGGCGTGCGGACGGCGGCGGCTATCGCGTGCCGTGCCGCCGGAGGAAAGGCCCACAGCCATACCGCGAGCGGTCGGCCGAGCACGAGCAGCGGAGCGGCCACGATCATCATCAGTTCATGTTGAACCATATGCGCGGAGAAGAGCGCCGCGCTCAATGCGTCGAGTGGCGAGTTGAGCGCGGCGACGAGCGCGAGCCATCCGGCTACGAATGCGCATAGCTGACGCGTGCGAATGCCGCGCCCGCGTCGGCTGCGCGCGCGCAGGCGCCGGTAGCCGGCTGCATAGAGGCCGAGGCTCACGACCAGCAGTGCGACGACCCATGGTTCGAAAGTCCAGCGCAGCACGGGCGGCGCGCTTCTCTCCGCGGCAGTCAACACATGTGCGTGTACGCCTGGCGGAATACACAACGCGGCGAGCGCGAGTGCGCGGCGCATTGAGTTGTTCATTGCACGCAGGGGGAAATAAGCCATTGCGGTATCCACATTGCGACGAGTGCGAGCGTCGAAAGCATGCCGACCCACGTGGCCGCGCACGCAAGCATTGCGGGGCGCGCGGGAAGCGCGGTCGCAGTCGCGGGGGCGATCATGCCGGCCTCGCGCCAGCGGCGCCACGCCAGCAGCGTCGCGATCATTGAAAACAGCAGCGCAGTGCCGGTCACACTGCCCAGAGGCAGGACCGTTCGCCACGCACAGGAGGGCGTAACGAGCGCATAGTCAGCGCTCAACGCGGCCAGTACCGCGGAAGGCGCGCCGAGGAGCGCGAGCCAGGTTCGCATGGCAAACCTCCATCACAAGCGGGGAGCGAGGTAGATCACCGCATAGATCGGCAACCAGCTGAGTACGACGAAGTACCAGTACAGCGCGTTCTCGCTTACGTCGACGAAACGTTTCCCTTCGAACGGACCGGTGAACAGCAGCACGGCGAGCACCGCGGTGTCCAGTGTGTCCGTAATGAGGTGCGTCGTGTGCAGGCCGAGAAGCAGCCACACGACCGAGCCGTAGGCGTTCGTGTACCAGCTCACGTTCAGTGCGGCGAACTCTACGGCGCGCACCACCAGAAAGCCCACAGAGAAAACCAGGCATACGCAGAGCCACAGACGCGCGCGGGCCCGCTGCTGGCGGTCCGCAGCGCGCTTTGCAAGCTGGTTTGGCCACATGCTCACGAGCAGAATCGCGGTGTTTGCGGTGCCCCACAGAAGGTCGGGCGGCGCCGCGTTGAGCGGCCACTTTGCAGTGAGCCCGCGCAGATAGAAGTACGTCATTGCCGCGATGGCGAAAACGGTCCCCTCGATCAGCATCAGGCAGATGGTGCTCCACCACATCAGGCTGCGATGCCCGAAGCCGAAGCTCGGCAGATGGCGCACGTCCAGCATCAGCACGGGAGTGGCGCTCGCATCGTTTTGCATCGCGTCTACCGGCGCTTTGCGCAGTTCCGTCATGGCCGCTGCTCCAGTTGGACCGCTTGCTGGTTCTGGCCGCGATTTGGCCAGAACCAGCCGATCAACGCGATCGTGACAGGCACCGAGCCCCACACGACAGCCCACGGCGAAAAGATCGAGCCGATAAACAGCACGGTGGTCGTCACCGCACTGATAAACGGCCAGATGGAAGGCGCCGGAAACAGCAGACGCAAATCGGGCAACGCGTCGAGCGCAGTAGTAGACAACACTTCACGCGCTTCGGCAGCAAGGCCGCTGACATAGGCAGGCTGCGCGGACGGCTCCCACAACGGGTCGCGTCCGTGAACCACGGGCAGCGCGTCGAAGTTGTGCGGCGGCGGCGGACTCGTGGTGCTCCACTCGAGCGTGCCCGCGCCCCACGGATCGGCGCCTGCCACTTCGCCATGCCGGTAGCTGTGCATCGCGTTGGTAATGAACAGCAACACGCTGACGCCTATCGTTAGCGCGCCTACCGTGGCAGCCAGGTTCATGCCGTGCCAGCCCATGCCGTGCGGATAGGTCCACACGCGGCGCGGCATGCCGTGCAGACCGAGCACGTGCATCGGAAAGAACGCGACGTTAAAGCCGATAAAGAACAGCCAGAATTGCAGGCGCCCCAGCGTCTCGTTCATTAGCCGGCCAGTTGCTTTTGGATACCAGTAGTAGAACGCGCCGAATAGCGGAAATACCGCGCCGCCGAGCAAGACGTAATGCAAATGCGCGACCACGAAATAGGTGTCGTGTACCTGCAAGTCGAGCGCCACCGATCCGAGCATCACACCGGTCATGCCGCCCAGCACGAGAATGAAGAAGAAGCCGAGGGCAAACCATAGCGGCGTCTTCAGATTGAGGCGTCCGGTCCACAGCGTCGCGATCCAGCAGAAGATCTGTACGCCTGACGGGATGGCGATCATCAGGCTGGCAGCTGTAAAAAAGCTCTTGCCGAGCGCCGGAATGCTCGTTGCGAACATGTGATGCACCCAGAGACCGAACGCGAGAAAGGCCGTCATGATCAGCGCGAGCACCATGACCGGGTAGCCGAAAATCGGGCGGCGCGCGAAGGTTGGAATGATCGAAGAAAGAAAGCCGAGCGGAGGAATGAAGATCAAGTACACCTCGGGATGCCCGAAGAACCAGAATAGGTGCTGCCACAACAATACGTCGCCGCCGCGCGCCGCGTTGTAAAAATGCGTACCGACCAGACGGTCGAGAATCAGCGCGGTGCTGCCGAGCATCACCGCCGGCATCGCGAACAGCACCATGAATTGCGTGATCAGCGTGGCCCACACGAACAAGGGCATGCGGTTGAGCGACATGCCGGGCGCGCGCATCTTGAAGATCGTCGTAATGAGCACGACCGCTTCGAGCAGCGAGGCGAGTTCGGTGAAGGTGATCATCTGCGCCCATATGTCGACGCCCTTGCCCGTCGAGTAATCAGGCCCGGCGAGCGGCACGTAACTGAACCAGCCTGCATCCGGACCGGCGCCGAGCACGAACGCCACGTAGAGCGTCACGCCGCCAAACAGGAAGACCCAGTAGGCGTAGGCATTCATCCGCGGGAAGGCGACGCTGCGCGCGCCGATCATCAGCGGCACGAGCCAGGTGGCGACGGCCTGCATGACCGGCACGGCGAACAGGAACATCATCGTCGTGCCGTGAATCGTGAAAAGCTGGTTGTATAGCTCGGGACCGACGAGACGATTGCCGGGCCGCGCGAGCTGCAGTCGCATGGCTAGCGCGAGGAGGCCGCCCAACAGGAAGAAAACGAACGTGGTGATCACGAAGCGCCGCGCCACGGTCTTGTGGTTGACAGCGGAGAGCCGGCCCAGCCAGCCCGGGGAATCGCTCCATGTGCGCGCAAGCGCTTCGGCGACCTGCTGGCCGGCAGCGGGGCCGTCCACCAGATGTGCGGCCGGCCGCGCGGGCGAAGATTGACGTTCGCTCATTGGAGAGTTCTGATCCATGCGATAAGGGCATTCAGATCCTGCGCCGACAGCTGGCTTGCCGGCATCGTGGTGCCGGGCTTCATGCTGCCGGGCGCCTTGATCCAGGACTCTAGGTTGGCGGGCGTGTTTTCGAATGTTTCGGCGGCCAGCATCGGACGGCTCATCACGTGGGTGAGGTCCGGGCCGATCACCCCGTTTGCGGAGGTGCCCCGCACGGTATGGCAGCCGGCGCAGTTGCCGGTCGTGAAGAGCCGCTCGCCTTGCGCCTGTAGCGCGTCGATCGGCTGCGGCGCAGGCGTCCGCTGGCGCGCGACCCACGCGTCGTACTGGGCGGGCGGCTCGGCAACCACCGTGAATGCCATTAGCGCGTGTTCGAGACCGCAGAATTCGGCACATTGCCCGCGATACGTGCCGGCGCGGTCGGCACGGAATTCGATCGTGGATTCGCGGCCCGGAATCATGTCCTTCTTGCCGTGCAGATTCGGCACCCAGAACGTATGAATCACATCGTCGGCTTTGAGCGAAATGACGACGGGCCGCCCGACTGGCACGTGCAGTTCGTTCGCGACGGCGAATCCGCTGCCGGGCGTGTCGTCCGTGTAGCGCGCTTCCCACCACCATTGATGCCCGGTCACCTCCAGATGAACCGCGTCGGCGACGGGCAGTCGGGAGAGCGCGCGATCGGTCATGATATCGGCGAGCAGCAGCCCGAACAGCAACACTACGGACGCAATCGACGCCCCGCTCACCACGCGGCCCACGCGTCTCTCCGGGCGCTCGAGCGAGCCCAGATCCGGGCTCGCATCGCGGCTGACACGCGGCGCCCGCGCCACGGCGAAGAGCAGCGCAATCAGCACCGCCGCGAACACGAGCGAGCAAACGGTCAGCGTAACGGTCCAGAGTGAGAAGATGTGTGCGGCCTGCACGCCTGCTGGGCGCAGCGCATCATGAGCCGGAGCGGCCTGTGCTTCGAACGCAAGGCCGCCGGATAGAGCAGCTGCCGGAGCGACTGCGAAAGCGGCTGCGGCCCTGAGCGCAATCGCGCCGCGCGGCGGCCTGCCTGCAACGCTCTGCAGATCGGTTCGGGGTGCTTGGCCGGTTTTCATGCTTGGGCGCATTGGCTCGTGGGGCGTTTGTGAGTGGCTTAGCAATCCCTGTACCGGGCCGGATCAGGCGTTGGGGCGTACCATGAGCGGCTCAGGCCGCTTACACTCGCTTACGCCCGTCGTGGCGGTCTTACGGAAACACTCTTCATATCGCAGGCGTTCGCTAATAAAATGTCAGATGCGCATAAAGCCGCAAAAGGACCGGCTTGCCTGGGGCTTTACGTGCAAAACAACAGAGAACAGTAGAAAACAACATGCGGTGCGCCGTCAGCGGCGCGCCAGAAGCAGATTAGGTCCACAGCCTATTCTCGATGGAGCAGGTTAATGGCGCATGCATACGAGCCCGATGACATCGTTCAGAACTGGGCCAACATCTGGGTTCAATCCCTGCGCGACTACGCGGTGATCGGTTTGTCCGAAGACGGCCGGATCCGCTCGTGGAATGCGGGCGGTGAAGCCATTCACGGTTTCCGCGAGGACGAGGTCGTCGGCAAGCCGCTAGATATCTTCTACACGGCTGAAGAGCGCGCGAAGGGCTCGCCGCAAAGGGCGCTCGACACGGCGCGTAGCGAAGGGCGCTTCGAGAGCGAAGGGTGGCGCCTGCGCAAGGACGGTAAAGCATTCTGGGCGAGCGTCGTGCTCACGGCGCTGCGCTCGCAGGACGGCACGCTTCTCGGCTATGGCGAGATCGTGCGCGACATGACCGACAAAAAGACGGTGCACGACGCGGTGCTCGAAAGCGAGCGCCGTTTCCGCCTGCTGGTGGACGGCGTGACCGATTACGCGATTTTCATGCTGTCGCCGGAAGGCATGGTGACCAACTGGAATTCGGGCGCGCGCCGTATCAAGGGCTATACGGCCAGTGAAATCATCGGCTCGCATTTTTCGCGCTTCTATACGCCTGAAGACGCCGGCAGCGGACTGCCGCAGCGCGGGCTCGCCGCCGCTGCACGCGACGGCCGTTTCGAAGCAGAAGGCTGGCGCGTGCGCAAGGACGGCTCGCGTTTCTGGGCACACGTCGTGATCGACGCGATCCGCGACGGCGGCGCGCTGGTCGGCTTTGCGAAGATCACGCGCGATATCACCGAGCGCATGGAAGCGAATCGTCTGCTGGAAGAGACGCGCATCGCGCTCGTGCAGTCGCAGAAAATGGAAGCCATCGGCAAGCTGACGGGCGGCGTCGCGCACGATTTCAACAACGTCATGCAGATTTTGCGCGGCAACCTCGAATTGCTGGAAAGCCGGCACAAACGCGACGGCTGGACACGCGAACGCCTCGACAAGGCGATCGACGCGGTGGAGCGCGGCGCGAAGCTCGCGTCGCAATTGCTCGCGTTCGGGCGCCAGCAGCCGTTGCGGCCTATCGTCATCAATCTTGCGGCCGCGATTCGGGGTATGGACGACCTGCTGCGCCGTGCGCTCGGCGAAACGGTCGAGATCGAGACCGTCGTGTCGGGTGGATTGTGGAATACCCTCGTCGACGTACACCAGATGGAGAACGTGATCCTCAATCTCGCGATCAATGCACGCGACGCGATGAAGGAGGGCGGCAAGCTCACGATGGAAGTGTCGAACGCCATGCTCGACGATCAGTACGTCGCGGGCTTCCCGGACGTGCCCTCCGGCCAGTACGTGATGCTCGCCGTAACCGACACCGGCACGGGCATGGCGCCGGATATCGTGCAGCGGGCGTTCGATCCGTTTTTCACGACCAAGCCCGAAGGCGAGGGCACCGGCCTCGGCCTGAGCACGGCGTATGGCTTCGTCAAACAGAGCGGCGGCCACATCAGGATCTACAGCGAAGTCGGACACGGCACGACCGTGAAGATCTATCTGCCGCGCTCGATGGAAGAAGCGGTCGAGGCGCCGACCTCGCCGCCGGTCACGCTGACGCTGCTCGGCGGGACGGAAACGATCCTGGTGGTGGAAGACGACCAGGAGGTGCAATCGACGGTGGTCGACACGCTGTCGGGTCTCGGCTATAGCGTGCTGAAGGCCAACGACGCCGAGCAGGCGCTCGCGGTGGTGCGCAGCGGCGTGCACATCGACCTTCTCTTTACAGACGTGGTGATGCCCGGCCCGCTGCGCAGCCCCGCGATGGTCGCCCAGGCGGTGCAGTTGTTGCCGCGCATGAAGGTGCTGTTCACGTCCGGCTATACGCAGAACGCGATCGTGCATGGCGGTCGGCTCGATCCCGGCGTTGAATTGCTGAGCAAACCATACAGCCGCGAACAATTGGCGTACAAGATCCGGCAGATACTCGGCGTCGCTCCGCTCGCGCGTAACGATGACACCGGCGAAAATCAGGGGGGAGCGGCTGACAAGGGCATGCGCTTGCTGCTGGTCGACGACGATCTCGATACGTCCGAGGCCATCGGCGAGCTGCTGAAGCTGCTGGGCCTCGACCCCGCTGTCACCGGCTCGCCGCAAGAAGCGCTGCAGCTCCTCGCAGAACACCGTTCGACGTGTTGATCACCGATCTGTCCATGCCGGTCATGTCCGGTCTCGAACTCGCGCAGCGGGCTACGCAGATTCGGCCCACGTTACGTGTGATTTTTGCTTCGGGTCACGAGATGCCGTCGGTGGACAAGCTGCCGTTTCGCTGGGGAGCGCTGCGCAAGCCCTATAGCATGGACGAATTGGGTGCGATGCTGCGTGGTTTCGACAAGTAGTCGGGGTAGGCTCCCCGCGCGTCAGCGCCCGGCGCAATTGCAGACGAACTTGAATTGAGCGACCGCAAGCGCGGCTTCCCTCTTGCCGCGTTGTCGCAATTCTTCTGCGAGGAGCTTCTGGAACAGGGGCAGCTTCGCTTCGCCGTACAGGTCGCAAAACTCGCCGACCGTCTCGACGGTTGCGCGCCTTTCGGTTTCCGGACTTAATGTACTGCTGATGTGCGAGGCACCCCGCGCGAGTTCAACCGCGTAAGTAACACGGGCAGTCGCGGTGGCGGCGGCTGAAGGTCCCTTCGGCATAGGGGTTCTCTCGTATTTTTATTTGATGTCCGGAGAGCGTTGCTCGCCAGTGTCGCGTGGCAAAAGGCTTTCATTAAATTTATCGCGCAATTCTGAAGGAAATCTTAAGGCAGGGCTTTTGCGGTCAACATGCTCAGCTTTTGCTGCGCAGAGCGTCAACGGTGTCGGAAAACTCCAACGTGCCCAAGGTGTCTTGCGCCGCTGTCTGTGCGCAAAGGCGCGCGCTGTCCTGCTCAATCCGCCCGATAGGCGCCAGTCCACTGATCTTCTCGGCCAGCATCCGTTCGTATACGCCGAAGTGCAAGTCCACCTCTTCCTGCGTGACGACTGTCACGAAGATCCGCACTTGCGAGGGCATCAAACCGAGAACCGTGGCAATTGCCGCTTCGAGTTGCGGGGCGCAAAGCCGGTCTTCGGCGAAGGTCGTTCCGACCGATACGTCGTACGATTTTTCCTCTCGCACCGTGACATCCACGAGCCTAGCGCGCGCACTCATATTGTTTTCTATCGCAATGCGTATGACGTCCACGGCGGTTCGCATTGTTTCCGTTGGAAAGCCTCCTGGCGAGCGCAGGTAGACCCGATGCCGTCCAAGAGTTAGCCAGTCCGAATCGAATTCCATGCCTGTTTCTCCGACACTTTGATCTCGCACGACTATGTGGTTTCCGTTGTATTTTTCAAGGCCAAAAATTTGCGCAAAAGGGTCTTGAAATCGTCGTAGCCGAATCTATTTTAGATTCCGCTCAGGCAGACGCGCCGTCCCGGCGGCGCGCTGCGTGTTTCGATTTGTCTGTCAGCGGGTGCGGGCAGGCGGACTGGAGCGCGTAGGCCCGTCCGTCTCCTTGCCCCGGTACTACCGAGGAGGAAACGATCATGAGTGACCTTTACTTCGCGACCGACCTGTTCAGCCAGCTCGACCGTTTGCAGCAGCAGATGTCGGCGGTGTTCGGCGGTTTCCCTTCGAGCATCCGCTCTGGCCGTCTGTCGGCCTTTCCGCAAATCAATATCGGCACCACCGACGACTCGATCGAGATCGTCGCGTTTGCGCCCGGTATCGATGCGTCGCAACTCGACGTATCCATCGACAAAGGCTTGCTGACGGTGGCCGGCGAGCGCAAGCGCGTCGCGCCGGAGGCGGACGAGTCCACGCGCCAATATGCTCAGGAGCGTTTTACAGGCTCTTTCCGCCGCGTGATCGAACTGCCGCAGCAGGCCGACCCCGACAAGGTCGAGGCGCGCTACACGAACGGCTGTCTGTCGATTAGCGTCGGCAAGCGCGAGTCGTCCAAACCGCGTGCAATCACCATTCAATGACCTCACGATGATGGAGCGAATCATGAGCGATACGACCGAAGTTGTTCAAAAGGAGCAGCAACCCGTGGCGCGCGGCGAGCGCGAGCCGGCTGAGCAGCGCGCGACGCTGACGCCGCCCGTCGATGTGATCGAAAACGCGCACGGCGTCACGCTGTGGGCCGACCTGCCGGGTGTGTCGAAAGAGAAGCTGGAGGTGCGCGTGCACGACGGCAATCTGCACATCGAGGCCGAAGCGAGCGTGCCGACGCGCGCCGGCTTGCGTCTGCAAAACGCGGAAATCCGCGCGCCGCATTTCTCGCGTTCGTTCACGCTGGGTGCGGAATTCGACACGTCGAAAATCGAGGCGAACCTTCAGGATGGCGTGCTGAAGCTCGTCATTCCGCGACGCGAAGAAGCGCGGCCACGCCGCATTGAAGTCAACGTCGGCTAATGCTGTTTGCCACGGCCCGCCGCGGGCCGTGGCTGATTGATTCGGCCCGGCGGATTGCTAGCCGAAAAGTCGTGCGCCCGCGCCGGTGTCGGATGCCGGCACCGGTGCGGGTGTTCCCGCGAGAAGATTTTCATACACGCGCAGATAGTCGCCCGCCATGCGTGCAGCCGTGAAGCGCTGCTCGAACGAACGGCGGCATTTTGCGCGATCTATTTCGCCGATGCGCGCGACCGCGCTGACAGCCTGTTCGACGTTATCGACGATGAACCCGTTCACGCCATGCGTCAGCACTTCGGGCACCGCGCCGCGTCCAAATGCAACGACCGGCGTGCCGCATGCCATTGCCTCGATCATCACCATCCAGAACGGCTCCGCCCATTCCACTGGAAACAGCAGCGCTCGCGCATTCGCGATGAGTTGCCTGCGTAGGTCACCGCCGACTTCGCCGAGATAGTCGGTGAAGTCGCGCGAATCTTCCAGCAGCGGTTCGATTTGCTGTGCGAAGTACTCCCGCTCGCCGGGATGGATTTTGCCGGCCATTTTCAACGGCAGTCCGGCGCGCCTTGCGATTTCAACGGCGAGGTCGGGCCGCTTGCCGGGCATCAAGCGGCCGAGAAAGAGCAGATACGACGCAGGCTCCGGCTGAAACTCGAATTCGTCGAGCGGCAGACCGTGATAGATCGTTGCTTGCCAGTTGGCGGAGGGCACCGGCTTGCGCTGATCGTTGGAAATCGACACGAGCGGCGCTGACGCGAATTCGCGAAAAAGCGGCCCGTGATCCACAGGCAGCAATTGCCCATGAAGCGTGGTGAGCGACTTGCACGGTAACGCTCTTGCTAACGGGAAGTGCAGCGGATCGCCATGAAAATGCACGACGTCGAACTCGTTCGCGAGATCCGCAACACGGGCCAGCTGCCTCACGTGGTGCGTGAGCGTGTCCCACACGGTCGTATCGCGCCATAGTCCGCGTTCGCAGATCGGCACAAGACGTGCAGCCGTGGTGGAGTCGGCGGTAGCGAACAGCGTGACATCGTGGCCACGCCGAACGAGTTCTTCGGTGAGGTAGGACACGACGCGCTCGGTGGCGCCGTAAGCGAAGGGGGGGACGCATTCGTAGAGAGGGGCGACTTGAGCGATTCTCACGGGGCAGTCGTGTCTTGAGGTTGGGTTGCAGCCGCGTCCGCGCGACGTGCGAACGCGTCCATCGTTGCAGGCTTCAGGAGTTGTCTTTCTTCACTTCCGACAGATCGTCCTCTTTTACTTCCGCTTGCCGGACTGTGGTGCCCTCGTCGTCGGTTTCGGAGACATCGGTTTCAAATGTTCCTTCTCCAGATTGATCGTTACCCGTGCTTTGCTCGGTGTCGTCCTGGTCATTCGGTTTCGTCGCCATTTCATTCTCCCGTGGGTTGGTTGGAAGGCAACGGGAGTCGAGCAAGGGGCGCTCCCGGCTAGCATCCCAGGACGTCTTCAAACGGCGCCGATTCTCGTCAAGCATGCTTGTAATCGTTGCGATAAAACCGCGCAATTTCTGCTTGGGGCATGCTGCGATCACGAACACGGGTCGGGCCAAAATCAACGTAATGCGCATCACGGCCGCAGGGGCGGCATGGCGGTTGCTGCGTCTCTCGTGTCGCAACGAACATTGCGCCGCTTTGAGCTACCCGTTAGAAAATCAGTGAGGAAACGCATGAAAAAGATGACAGTAATTGCAGTAGCGTGCGGTTGTTTCAGCCTGCTTCCGGTCGCCGCGAATGCACAGACACAAGCCGCTTCCACTACCGCCGCCAATCCGCTCGCACAGGTGGACAAAGACTTTGTTCAGGCAGCTTCAATGTCTTCGTCGACGGAGATCGACGCGGCAAAACTCGCGACTAGCAATTCCAGTGATAAAGACGTGAAATCGTTTGCCCATCACATGATGCTCGATCACACGAAGCTGACCGTCCAGCTGAAAATGGCCGCGCCGCATGGCGTGGAAGTACCGAAGGACAATTCGGACCCGAGTGTGCTCGACGCATTGAAGCCGCTGAAGGGCAAGGAATTCGATCATGCGTATATCCAGAAGGTCGGTCTTGAAGGCCACAAGCAAGCGATTGCCGCCTTCGAAAAGGAAATTGCAGAAGGACAGAACGCCGACCTGAAGAAGGCCGCGCAAAAGGCGTTGCCGACAATCAAGGAGCATTACCAGCGGGCTCAACAACTTGCGGCGAAGAAGGGCGTGACCCAGTAGAACTGTTGTTATCTGCGATTCGGGCTCGACGTCAATGCTCGAATCGCACACGAAATGGCATGCGCGTGGCGGGTGGCGCGCCTCGTGGCACGCGGCCTGCTGCGCTCTTCGGCGGGTGGCGGGCATTGCGTTGATTCGGGCTCGCGAGTCTGTACCGCAACATCGTATTGGAGAGCGATATGCACACTGAGGACGCCCCGCGCTCGGCAGCCGGCAAGACGGCGCAGACCGGTGGGTGCGCATGCGGAGCCGTGCGGTTCGAGGTGAGTGCAGCGCCGAGGCGCGTCTCTCTGTGCCATTGCATGACCTGCCGTCGCGTGCATGGCAGTGCATTCGGCGCATATGCGATGTTCGCGCGCGACGCCGTCCAGTTGTCCGGGCCGGTCCAGATGTGGCAAAGCTCGGCGGAAGGAAGGCGATATTTCTGCCAGACCTGCGGATCGGTTGCGTTCATGGAGTACGTGGACAGCGATGAACTCGACTTACCGCTAGGCGCGTTCGATAGCGCCGGGCTTTACGAGCCGACTTACGAATTATGGTGCTGCCATAAAGAGCCCTGGCTGCCGCAGGGCGTTCGTACCGAATACGAGGAAGAAAGTCCCCATTAGTCTTGCGAGCAGTGCGCAGTACTTCGACGAACTACTTCGTAAATGAAGGAGCTGAAAATGAGCGAATCCGAAGCAATCCAATACGCAACCGGGTAATCCGAAGAATGCGGGCAAGCAGAGCGGGCAGCAACAGCAGAATCAGCAGAAGACGCCGCAGCACCAGGGCGGTCAACGTCAGCCCTGATCGGCCGCTGAACGTTTCACCGGCGCCGTAAATCCGGCGCTGATGTCCCGTTCCGCGGGAGAGGGCGCGGCGCGCATTCGATGTGCGCCGCGCCTGCGTTTGGCGCATCGATGCGCGTATTTCCTGACCCCTGAAACAGTCGACTCGCAATTGCAGGAATCGAGATGGTGAGAAGGAAGTTGCACTTTCATAATAGTTCGCTGCGGCATCCGGCATCGCCCGACGGTATAACCATTACCGCCAGCGATTACAGAATCTACCCGACGTATCGGCGTACTGTGACCGGCACGTTTACCGGCGACCTGAAGGTCGTACGCACAACAGACGACCGGCTGATATTTCCGTACGACGGCGCGCCGATGATAGGTCCGTTCGAAACCGCGCTTGAAGCACGTGAGGCCGCAGCGCGCAAAGGCGCCGAAGTTGTCGCGGCGGACCTGCTGAACCCGGAGTACTGATCCGCCCGATCGGCGGGGAGCCATCGCATTGCGCTAATAACAATGGAGACGTCAATGAAGTCACTGGACATCGATCGTTTGCGCCCCACGCAAGTCACGCACGGATTGCGCGAGGTAGAGGAAAAAACGCGCTTCTATCAGTCGCTGTCCGGTCATGACCTTGACATGGCCATTGCGGAGAAACCCGTCCCGATCGTCCTTGGACCCCAGGAAGAACCGTACGTGATCGACCATCACCACGTGGCCGCGGCTCTTTGGCAGGCCGATATAACGTCGGTACCTGTCGTGCTGATCCGGGATCTGTCCACGTCTTCGCCGGCCGAATTCTGGCTCACGCTCGAAAACAATCGTTGGACATTTCCATACGATCAGCGTGGCCAGCGGGTGTCCTTTGCCGATATGCCGCTCCACGTCTGGGAAATGATAGACGACGAATTCCGCAGCCTCGCCGCTTCGGTGCGCGATGCCGGTGGTTATCAGAGAACGAGTGTGCCTTTGGCGGAATTCCGCTGGGCGGATTTCTTTCGCCACAGGCTCCCGCTTCCCGCAGACTCATCGGAATACGCTGCACTGGTGCAACGAGCGGTTGAACTGGCGAAAAGCCAGGCTGCGCTTGGCCTGCCTGGCTATGTCGAGTCCGACGCTGGCGTACAAGGCGCCTCGGCCGATTCGGGCGATGCACAGAATTAAGCGCGTTCGTGCTCCTTGCCCTTTCCGGCGCCGGTTTTTTCCACGCAAGCATCCACGTCGACAGTGTGCTTGCCTTGCGTGCCTACCTTGCTCGCCAACCGCAAATACGCTTCTGCCAGACGGCGAAGATCGTCTTCGGATGCGTCTTCAATACCGATTAACTGATTGTTCGCCGCGCGATGCGAAGCCAGCAATTCATTGAGCTTCAGATGCATCGCAACACTGTCCTTGTTCTGACTTTGCTGGATCATGAAGACCATCAGAAAAGTGATGATCGTCGTGCCGGTATTAATGACGAGTTGCCACGCGTCGGAATAGTGGAAGAATGGTCCCGTGACGGCCCAAACGATAACCGTGATGACGGCGATACCAAACGCGATCGGTGATCCGGCAAGCCGCGTTACCGAACTCGCGAAGTTGTCGAACGCGCGCGTGACGGGGTTGCGCGCTGCGTAGGCAGGGCTGGACGTCTGCGGAACGGTGTCGATGCTATCCGCGCTTGAGCGGGATTCTCCTGGTCGCATTTCTTTCTCCGGGATGTTGGCTCATGACCGGGAGATAGCACATTGCGTGCCGACATCTCAGCAGCAGGAGCATCCACCAAAATGCCGCATCCCATAGCCTCCGGTTTTCTTCGCGCGCGTCGGGCGAGCCGCCACCGAGCGAAGGCGCGCCGATTACCACCCGTGCAGCGGTGGCCCCACACTGAGGGCACGCCACTGGCTCGTCACGCTCCGCAATGCGGCGCGCCGTTTCGAAAGCGCCGCATTCGGCGCACTCATAGTCATAAACTGGCATGGCGTGTGACTCTGTTAGATCAGTAGCCACTCGAGTCTACTGACCGCGGGTTAAGTAAACAGTCTAGTCTGCATCGGTACGCAATTGTTCGAGCTTTGCGCGCACGCGGTCGGCGAGTACTTCGGGAGCAAAGGGTTTGCGGATGACTTCCATGTCGGAGAGCGCATCGCCTGGCGCATAGCCGGTGACCAGAATGACCGGCATCGCCGGATACCGTTGTCTCACGGGCTCGGCGACCTGCCGGCCGTTGATCGTGCCGGGCAAAGCGACGTCGCTGATCAGCAGATCGAAACGCGCGCCTGCATGCAGCAGCCGCAATGCCGCCGCGCCGCTGTCCGCTTCCAGTACGCGGTAGCCCTGTTCCCTCAATTGCTCCGCGGTGACTTCCCGCACGATTTCTTCGTCCTCGACAAGGACGATCGTTTTTGCCGGATCCTTGTGCTCGTCCTGCATATCTTCCTTTTGCACGGAGGCGGGCAAGCATAGGCGTACGGTCGTTCCTTTGCCGAGGGCGGTTTCCATCTGCACAATTCCGCCGGATTGCCTGACAAAGCCATAGATCTGGCTGAGGCCAAGACCGACGCCCTGGCCCGACGGCTTTGTCGTGAAGAACGGCTCGAACGCGTGTTCCATGATTTTCGGCGACATGCCTGTGCCCGTGTCCGACACAGCAATGCAGCAGTAACGTCCAGGTTGGGCGTCGTCGAATCCGGCGACTTCTGCGTCGGTCAATATCACTTCGCTCGTGCTGATGGTGAGCCACCCGCCGTCCGGCATCGCGTCGCGAGCATTCACGCACAGATTGACGAGTGCGCTTTCCATCTGATTCGGGTCGCACAAAACCAGCCACGTCCCGTCACCGAGTTTGAGTTCCAGGTTGATGCCCGAACCGACGACGCGGCGAATCATGTCTTCCATGTCGTGCGCAATCGCATCCAGGCTCACGAGACGCGGCTCGAGCGTTTGTTGGCGTCCGAACGCGAGCAGCCGGTGTGTCAATGTCGCCGCACGGCTTGCGCCTTTTTCCGCCCGCTCGACCAGCGTGACGACGTCGGTTGGCCGGCCCTGCTGCATGCGCACCCGGATCAGACTCAGGCAACTCATGATGGCCTGCAGCATGTTGTTGAAGTCGTGGGCGATGCGCCGGTGAGCTGGCCAATGGCCTTGAGTTTCTCGCTGTGGCGCAAACGTTCTTCGGCGCGCGAGCGTTCGCGGCTTTCACAATGAAGCGTATCCACCGCCCGCTGCAATTCCGCGGTGCGCTCGGATACACGTCTTTCGAGTTCCTCGCTGCCGCGTTCGAGCGCTTCGCGTGCGCGAACCTGATCTTCGATATCGGTCGATGTGCCGAGCCACGCCGCGACGCCGCCTTCTGCACGCAACGGCTTCGCGCGGGTCTGGAACCAGCGGTACGTGCCGTCGGACGCGCGGCGAATGCGGTGCTCGACCGCATATTCTCCTTTCACACCGCACACGCTCCACGCCGCCATGGTTGCCTCGCGATCGCCGGGATGCACTGCATCCAGCCATCCGATGCCGAGACTATCCTGCTCCGAAATGCCGCTGTATTCGATCCACTGAGGACTGCCCCACGTGCGCTCGCCGCTAATGAGGCAGGTGAACACCAGTTGCGGTATCTGCGTCGCAAGCATGCGGTAGCGCTCTTCGCTCTCGTGCAGCGAGACGGCATGTTTGCGCGTCTCGGCCGCAATCCGAAGCCGTTCGACCGCGGCGGCGAGCAGGTTCGCATACGAGCGCAAGAATTCAGTGTCGAGGTCGTTGAAGTCGCGCGGCGTGCGACTGT
Organism: Paraburkholderia sp. D15; assembly: GCF_029910215.1. NCBI lineage: Bacteria > Pseudomonadati > Pseudomonadota > Betaproteobacteria > Burkholderiales > Burkholderiaceae > Paraburkholderia > Paraburkholderia sp. D15. The sequence continues at coordinate 192,291 of NZ_CP110397.1, forward strand.
CGACTTGCAACACGCCGTATGCAGGCCGTTCTTTTCCGCCGAGAATCACGACGTTGATCAGCGCCTTCACGCCCGCATCGACGATGAACTGCGAATAGCGAAAGCGCTTTTCAGCAGCGATGTCGGGCGAAATTGCGGGCTTGCCCGTTTGCAGCGCATAACCTCGTCGGAGCGAAGCTCAAGCTCGCCGAATTCCGCCAGAATCGCTTGCTGGTTGAAGAGAATGGCTTCGCGGTCCGCTGTGCTCACGGCAAGATCCCCTGCTTGCAATAGTGAAGAAAGTGAGCCATCCCAACTAAAGGAGGCTCTTTGAATGAAACTGTCGAGCCAGATTCATTCCTGCTATGCCGAGACACAAGCTACGTTGTGCATTGCGGCGGCAGAACACGCGTAAAGGACCGGGCGCCCGCGAGGAACGCGCGATGCTGAATTAGCGGGACCGCATGCAAACCAAGGAGAGGCACATGGCGACGTCTAATTCAAGTTCGAACGGCGGTCCCATCCGCAAATTCATCGATGTCCAGAAGGCGCTGAAGGGCGCTTCGTATCCCGCCGACAAAGCAAGCCTGCTGGACACCGCAAAGGGCAATGGCGCCGACGACGAGGTGCTCGATGCACTGGAACGCTTGCCGGATCAGGAGTACGGCAGCCCCGCCGAGGTATCGAAAGGAGTGGGGGACGAATAGCACCCGGTAGACCAACCCGGGCGCGCGACGCGCGGAGGCCGCTGTCTCCGCTGTCAAATGTGCAAGCGTCCGGGAAGTAAATACACGTGGCTCGCGCGTCCTTGTTAAGGCATTGCCATGGAATCTCGGCGGGCGTTCCAGGCGTGTGGTGATCACCGTTGCTCTGGCTCGTCGAGCATCACCGACAGCGTGCCCGAATCGTTCTGGATCCCTGCATCCAGATTGATCGCGCCTGGCGTTTCTTTTTCGATTGCGCGCAGCAGGCGCGGGGTAAACGATGCGCCGAAGCGTCCAATCATCGCCTCGCGCGCCATATCGTCTGCGTAGGCGAGGTTGCGTAGTTCATCGAGCGGCAATCCGACGAAGAGGTTCAACGGATACGGCGGCGCTTCTGGGTCCTCCGATGCCGCGTCCGACGCTGGGGCACGGATGCGCAGTCCCGGTTGCAGATGCGTCTCGAATTCGGCGGTGACTTCATAATTCGGTGCGAAGTTGAGCGACGTCTTCGCCTCGCTCTCGAGAAACGGCGCGACGCCGTCAAGGCGTGCAAGTTCTTCGTCGTTAAGCAGCATGATCCGGTTCTCCTTAGGTTTGACGGAGTGCAGTGTGCGATATGTGGTCCACGTAACGGGAGTTGCAGCAAACCGCTTGCCGCCTTGCGCGGAATGATTTATTAGTTTCACCAGGCACAGTCGATGCTGCGCCGTTCTCCTATCGAGGAGTCATGCCGCGCTTCGCGCAACGACGAATCGAAACCGAACGGGTGCCACCATGCATTGCAATCCGAAGAGCGCGTTACTCGCCATATTCATTGCGGCGCTGGCCGTAGGTGCGTCTGGCTGCAAAAAAGAGGACAACACCAGCAAGGACACGATGAGTTCCGCAAGCAGCGGCGTGATGAGCAATTCGGCGGGCGCCAACGGAACCAGTGGCCAAAGCGACGCCGCGAAGCGTGCGAGCGAGAGCGCGGCCGCGGGCGGCACGAGTCAACCCAGCAGCGCGGCGCCTGCTTCGTCCGCCAGCCAATAGTATGCGCGCGGCTGAGTGGATGCGCGGTTCGATCCGCGGTCATTCAAGTTGCGTTTGCTGAGCCTGCAAGGGGATGTCATGAGCGAATCTTTGCATCGACCGTCATTCGGCGCGGCGCTCTATTACAAAGATCCGTTGGCCGCTCTTGAGTGGCTCGAACGGGCTTTTGGCTTCACCCGTCAACTCGTGATTACCGACGACGCCGGGCAACTCGCACGCTCCGAAATGCGTTACGGCGACAGCTACGTGATGATCAGCCGTGAATGGTCGGCAGACTCCGTGAGCCCGGTTACTGTGAGCGGGAAAAATACACAGTCAGTGCATGTGCAACTGAGCGACGGTATCGACCAACATTGCGCTCGCGCGCGTGCGGCGGGCGCGGTCATTACCCGCGAGCCCGCGGATCAGTTTTACGGCGACCGTGTTTATGCGGCGCGGGACCCGGAGGGACATATCTGGAGCTTCGGGCAAACCGTCCGCGCTGTATCGCGGGAAGAGGCTGAACGCGCGAGCGGGCTGAATATCGAAGGCTGGATCTAGCGTTAAATGCGGGGGAGCAAACGCGGGGCGGCAGCCCCGCGCGATTCGCGCAAAGGAGCGCACAGAAAGTAAGCTGAAAGCACTTACTCAATGAATGCGCGAGCGGCTGTTGACGAGTCGCCACAATGCGCTTGCGATCAGCGATCCGACGCCGAGCGCGACGCCTAGCAGCACGATGGAACTCATGTGATCGCGTACGAGCGGCACATTGCCGAACAGATAGCCGGCCGCGACGAGAGAGCCGATCCACAGTGCCGCGCCCGCGGTCACGAACGACACGAATCGCGCAAACGTCATGCGCGAAACGCCGGCCGCGAACGGCGCGAAAGTACGCACTACGGCAATGAATGGCGATAACAGAAAGGTTAATCCGCCGCGAGCTTCGTAAAAGGCATGCGCGCGGCGCAGCGCATTCTTGTCGAGCCAGCGGTAATCGGCCGTATAAACCTTTTCACCGATCGCGCGCCCAATTGCATAGTCGACGATGCTTCCCGCCACAGTGGCCGCGAATAGCACTGACATCACGAGCCAGACGTTCAACGCGCCGGTGGCTGACAGCCCGCCGCAAATGAAAATGAGCGGATCGCCCGGCAGGAAAAATAACGGCAGAAAGCCGATTTCAACGAACACGATAATAAACAGCATCGCGTACACGGCTGTACCGTATTGGACGATCAGGCTGCTCAGGTGCTGATCGAAGTGCAGAGCGATCTGCAGCATTTGCATGAGTTGCATGCTGGCCCCAAGTTGTCGGATGTTCAGCATTGCGCTTCCGCGTGCGTGCGAGTGCGGCCATCATTCCATAGACCTGGCCAAGATAGGTGACCTGCGTGCCGCGTTCCACTTCCTCGGCCGTTAGCGCCGACACTGGAGAGAATACGGTCGCCATCGCGACGTTGACCCAGACCCGGATGGGGCCGAGCCGTCGTTCCACGGCGTCCGCGGCAGCATTGACCTGATCTGCGCTCGCGACGTCGGTAACGAACGCGACCGTGCGTACGCCGTAGCGTCCGGTGATGGCCTGCGCCGCCCGTTCCAGCCGATCGGCATCGCGAGCGAGCAACGCGACGTCATAACCGTGGCGCGCGAATTCTTCGGCGGCTGCACGGCCAACGCCCGCGCTCGCTCCGGAGATAACAGCGATATTCGGCATGATGGATTCCTGGCGGCCCAATCTTTGCCAAATCTCCTTCGCAAGGTGCATGCCACACCCGCATTTTTCAGCGAGGTAAGCGTTTTTAGTCCCTTCTGCCGAGACTTGTAGCCGTCCAGAGCGCTTGATCGAAGTTTTGACGAGGATTGGCTGGTGGGGTGCTGCATACGCAGGCGCAAGGGGGTGGCAACAACGTTCTGCGCACTCGCCAGATGGCGGCGCAATTCCAAAACTTTCGCGGCACGAAGTCGGCACGGCATGTCGGAGATGACTGTGTGGACGCTTACGTGGCGTCCCGCTTTGTAAAGTCCACGGGAAGCCAATTTGGCGTCCCCGGCTGTCGCAACATTACGGATTGAAAAACACCGGAACGCGGGTTGCTACGGATGAAATCACGGATAACCATTAGCGACTTTCGGAGGCTCCATGGCACAAACCGTCGGCGACTTTATCATCGAGCGGCTGCATGCGTGGGGCGTACGTCGCATTTACGGCTATCCCGGCGACGGCATCAATGGCGTGTTCGGCGCGCTGAACCGCGCGCAGAACGCAGCCGTGAAGGCGAAGGGCGAAAAGGCGAGAAACCGCGCAGGCGAGCCGATCGAATTCATTCAGGTGCGTCACGAAGAAATGGCTGCGTTCATGGCTTCCGCCCATGCAAAGTTCACCGGCGAACTGGGCGTGTGTATAGCCACCTCAGGACCCGGGGCGTCGCATCTGGTCACGGGACTATACGACGCTCGCCTTGATCACATGCCCGTGCTCGCAATCACGGGTCAGCAGGCCCGTGCCGCACTCGGCGGCCACTATCAGCAGGAAGTCGACCTTGTCTCGCTGTTCAAGGATGTGGCGGGCGCCTTTGTCGAACAGGCCGTAGTGCCACAGCAGATCCGACATCTGATTGACCGTGCGATCCGCACGTCGCTCGCGGAACGGAAGGTTGCCGCGCTGGTGTTACCGAACGATCTGCAGGACCTGCCGTATGAGCCGCCCGCGCGCAAGCACGGCACGATCCACTCAGGTGTTGGCTACCAGGCGCCGCGGCTGGTGCCGCACGATGACCAGTTGCGCCAGGCCGCCGATGTGCTGAACGCGGGCAGGAAAGTTGCGATCCTTGTTGGCGCTGGTGCGCTTCACGCGACTGACGAAGTGATCGCGGTCGCTGAAAAGCTCGGCGCGGGGGTGGCCAAAGCGCTGCTCGGCAAAGCCGTGCTGCCCGACGATCTGCCGTACGTGACCGGGTCTATTGGCCTACTCGGCACCAAACCGAGCTACGACTTGATGACCCGTTGCGATACGCTGTTGATGATCGGCTCTGGCTTCCCGTACGCGGAGTTCTTGCCAAAGGAAGGCGACGCGCGCGGCGTGCAGATCGACCTGAAAGCCGACATGCTGAGTCTACGCTATCCGATGGAAGTGAATCTCGTCGGCGACAGCGCGGAAACGCTGCGCGCGCTGCTACCGCTGCTCGAAGAGAAGACGGACCGCGCGTGGCGCGAGCAGATCACCGACTGGACCTCCGAGTGGTGGAAAACGCTCGACGAGCGCGCGCACCAGGCCGGTCAGGATGCGGTGAATCCCCAGCGCACGGTGTGGGAACTGTCGAAGCGGATTCCGGCAAACGCAATCGTCACAAGCGATTCTGGCTCGATCGCGAACTGGTACGCGCGTGATCTGCGAGTGCAGCGCGGGATGATGTGCTCGCTTTCGGGCGGCCTGGCATCGATGGGCGCGGCGGTGCCCTATGCAATCGCGGGCAAGTTTGCCTATCCCGAACGGCCAGTGATCGCGCTGGTTGGCGACGGCGCGATGCAGATGAATAACTTGGCTGAGCTGATCACCGTGTCCAAATATTGGAAACGATGGGCCGACCCGCGCTGGATCTGCATGGTGCTGAATAATCAGGATCTCAATCAGGTCACGTGGGAACAGCGCGTCATGGAGGGCGATCCAAAGTTCGAAGCGTCGCAGGACATTCCCTCAGTACCTTATCACAGGTTTGCGGAGCTGATCGGGCTGAGAGGCATCTACGTTGACGACGCCGAGAAAATGGGAGCGGCCTGGGATGAAGCACTGACCGCGGACCGACCAGTCGTGATCGAAGTGAAGGCTGACCCGAACATCGCGCCGCTACCGCCGCATATCACGCTCGCGCAGGCGAAGGCGTTCGCGTCGACGCTGATGCAGGGTGATCCCGACGAAGGCAACGTGATCATCGATACTGCTAAACAGGTGCTCAGCGCGGTGATGCCGGGTCATCGCGACAAATAAGTCAAGGCCTCGCGCGACCATGGCTAACCATTCGACACTGCGCCCGCAGACGCCCGTCACGGCATTGTGCGCGAGCGCCTACCGTATCCCCACCGACGCGCCGGAAGCCGACGGTACCCTTGCATGGGACGCGACTACGCTGGTTCTCGTCGAGGTGATTGCTGGCGGGGCGACAGGCATCGGCTACACGTATAGCGATGCGAGCAACGTCGCGCTGATCCAGCACACGCTCGCTGCATGCGTCCTCGGCCACGATGTCTTCGAGATTCGGGCGCACTGGCAGCGCATGCAACGTCAAGTGCGTAATCTGGGGCGCAGCGGCCTCGCCGCAACGGCAGTTTCGGCCATCGACTGCGCCCTTTGGGATCTCAAGGCCAGGCTGCTCGACATGCCGCTGGTTGCGCTACTTGGCGCCGCGCGCGAATGTGTACCGCTCTATGGCAGTGGGGGCTTCACCTCCTACACGGACGCGCGCCTGCAGGAGCAGTTAGCGAGCTGGATTGAGCGTGATGGTTGCCGCTGGGTCAAGATGAAAGTCGGTAGCGAACCGCTGCGCGATCCGCAACGGGTAGAAGCGGCCCGCAAAGCGATCGGCGAGGACGCTGGTCTGTTTGTCGACGCTAATGGCGCCTTGTCGGCGCGTGAGGCCATCAAGTGTGCGCACCGCTTCGCCGAGCAGAATGTACAGTGGTTTGAAGAGCCTGTCTCTTCCGACGACACCAACGGCCTCGCCTTTGTGCGCGAACACGCGCCTCCCTGCATGGACGTCGCCGCTGGCGAATACGGCTACACGCTCGACGATTTCCTCTATCTGCTTGCAGCGCCGTCGGTCGATGTGCTGCAGGCGGACGCGAGTCGCTGCGGGGGCATTACCGGCTTCCTGCAGGCAGCCGCGCTATGTGACGCTCGACATGTGCCGCTGTCCGCGCATTGCGCGCCAGCATTGCATCTGCATGCGGCCTGCGCGGCGCCGCGCCTGCGTCATCAGGAATGGTTTCACGATCACGTCCGTATCGAAGCGATGTTGTTTGACGGGGCGCCGCAAGCGCGGGATGGCGCGATCTCGCCAGATCTGTCGCGCCCCGGTTGCGGCCTCGAATTCAAGCACTCTGACGCAGCCCGATATCTCGTCGCGCAAACCGCCGAGCCAGGGAAATCGAACCAATGAACGTGCGACCCGTACTCGGCATCCTGGCAGCGGCGGCCGGCGCGGCCGCCTTGACTGCGATGAGCACTAGTGGCAGTGCAAAGGCCGCACGCTATTCCACGCGCGGCGTCGTCGCATCCGCTACCCAGGCTCACGTGGAAGCCGCCCGCAGCTTCAACCGGAGTTCGGCGCTGCTGGCGCTCTCGGTGCTGACCGACAGTGCGTTGGAGCATTACCGCGGCTCGTTCGACAATCCGGCGATGTGGGCGCCGCTCGCGGTCGCGAGTCTGTCGCTCGCTGCCGGGCTGCACGGCGGCAGCGACCGCGAGAAACGCGCACATCGCGTGCGTCACGCGGTCTATTACGGCGCGGCGGCCACTGGCCTCGCGGGCACCGGATTTCACCTGTACAACGTGACGAAGCGGCCGGGTAGCTTGAGCTGGAACAACCTTTTTCATGCGGCACCGGTCGGCGCACCTATGGCCCTGCTGCTCTCGGGCGCGCTTGGGGCGGTCGCAGAACGCCTTCGCGACGAGCCAGCGCATGAGCCGCGACTGTTCGGTATGCCGGCTGGACGGGCATTGGGGCTGCTGGTTGCGGCCGGTCTGATCGGCACCGTTGGGGAGGCCGCGCTACTGCACTTTCGCGGCTCGTTCCAGCATCGCGCGATGTATGCGCCAGTATCCGTACCCCCGGTCGCTGCCGCGCTACTCACGCTAGCGGCATTGGCGCAGCCGCGCGAGCGCTGGTACATACGGCTGTGGCTGCGCGCGACCGCGCTGCTTGGTGTTGCCGGCACGGGCTTTCACGCGCGCGGCATCGCGCGGCGTCAGGGCGGCTGGCGCAACTGGAGCCAGAACCTGTTCGCCGGGCCGCCATTGCCCGCCCCGCCAAGCTTCTCGGCGCTCGCGCTCGCGGGGCTTGCCGCGCTGAAACTGCGGGAGACAGAAACATGATACGACGAGAAACCCGCTATCCTGGCTATGACGTGCTCGACAAACGCGATACGCCGTCGTGGGACGAGCCAACCCGCGCAGTCATTGCAGCGCGCCTTGCGCCGCCGCAGGAGCCGCGGTTCTTCAATGCGGTCGAATGGCTCGCAGTGGATGCCTTGTGCGCGTGCATTGTGCCGCAGGCGAATGCGCAACCGGCCGTGCCACTTGCCGCGCTGCTCGATGCACGTCTGCATGGGGGCCGGGGCGACGGCTATCGCGACGCACGTCTGCCGCCTCTGCGCGATGCCTGGCGCGTCGGTCTCGCCGCGCTCGATGCCGAAAGCCGCGCGCGTCATGAACTGCCCTTCGCAAGCCTTACACGCGACCAGAAAAACGAGCTTCTCGAACAGATGCAGCGCGGTGAAGTGAAAGGCGATGCGTGGCATGGGATGCCCGCCCGGCTCTTCTTCGAGGAACGGGTGCTGCATGACATCTGCGGGCAGTATTACGCGCATCCGCACGCATGGAGCGAGATCGGTTTCGGCGGTCCTGCCAACCCGCGGGGTTACGTGCGCATGTATTTTGGTCGACGTGATCCATGGGAGCCGGTCGAAGCGCATGCCGACGATCGCGCGCAGGTGCAAAAGAAGAATCGCCATGTTCGATGACGCGCTGCACGAGATTCGCGGCACCGCCGGCCGGGCGCCAGACGTATTCACGCGCGGCGGCTGGGTGCCGATGCGTGAATATCCGAACGACGAGGAAGTGGACTTCGCGATCGTTGGCACCGGCGCGGGCGGAGGCACGCTCGCTTGCCGCCTCGCAGAAATGGGCTTCAGGGTAATTGCCTTTGACGCAGGAGCATGGTGGCGTCCACTCGAAGAATTCGCGTCGGACGAGGCGCATCAGGAAAAACTTTACTGGACTGACGAGCGAATCTGCGACGGGGATAACCCGTTGAGGCTCGGCAACAACAATAGCGGCAAGGCGGTCGGCGGCAGCACCGTTCATTTCGCGATGGTGTCGTTGCGTTTTCGCCCCGAGTGGTTCAAATCGCGCAGCCTGCTGGGCTACGGCGCGGACTGGCCGCTCGACTGGCGGGAAATGTGGCGTTACTACGCGGAGGTCGAAGACGCGTTGAAGATCTCCGGACCGGTCAACTATCCGTGGGGACCGAAACGGCCGCGCTATCCGTATCGCGCGCACGAACTGAATGCGGCCGCAATGGTCCTCGCGCGCGGCGCCGAGGCGCTTGGCGTCTGCTGGAGTGCGACGCCGCTCGCGACGCTCTCTGCGCCGCGCGGCCAGGCGCATCCATGCGTGTATCGCGGCTTCTGCGTGTCCGGCTGTGCGACCAACGCGAAGCAGAGCGCGCTCGTCACGTGGATTCCGCGCGCGCTTCTAGCGGGCGCCGAAGTGCGCGACCTCGCGATGGTCGGCCGGGTCGTGACCAACGAAGCCGGGCTCGCGACCGGCGTCGAATATCTGCGCGAAGGGCGCTGGCAGTTCCAGCGCGCGAAGAACGTGGTGGTCGCCGGCTACGCGATCGAAACGCCGCGCCTGCTGCTGATGTCGGCCAACAGCCGCTTTCCGGACGGGCTTGCGAATAGCTCCGGTCTGGTCGGCAAGAACCTGATGGCGCAATCGAATCAGGCCGTCTACGGCACCTTCGACGAAGAGATCCGCTGGTATAAGGGGCCGCCGTCGCTCGCCATCACCGAACACTGGAACTACACAGACAAGGACAAGGACTTCTTCGGCGGCTATGCGTACATGAGCCAGGGGCCGCTGCCCAACGCCTGGGCTGCGTCGCAGAACGGTCGCGGCCTGTGGGGTGACTCGCTCGCCAGGGAGATGCAGGCCTACAACCATCAGGCGGGGCTGAAGATAGTGGGCGAGATGTTGCCGCAGGAGAGGAACCGCGTGACGCTTGCCGACGAGAAAGACCAGTATGGCCTGCCGGTCGCCCGTGTCACCTACTCGTGGTGCGACAACGACCGGCGCCTGATCGATCACTCGCTCGACTTCATGGAACGCGCGCTCGCCGCCGCAGGCGGCAAGGACATCTGGCGCGAAACCGACGACACGTGCCATCTGAACGGCACCGCTCGCATGGGTGACGATCCGGCCACAAGCGTCGTCAACGCCGACTGCCGCAGCTGGGACGTCCGCAACCTGTGGATCTGCGACGGTTCGGTGTTTCCGACCGTCGGCGGCGTGAATCCTTCGCTGACGATCCAGGCGATCGCGCTGCGCACCGCCGACCGGATCAAGGCGCTCGCGGCTCGCGGCGAGCTGTGAACCCGGCGAGTGCCATGTGAGCCTACAGTCCACTCCTCTCGCATACATCCTGTACAGCGCAGGTCCCGCGTCCCGGCCCGTGCTCATCCTCGGCTGGGCGCTGACCGCGTTGTGCGTCGGCGTGTGCCTGGCGATCGCGGCGCTGCTGCTGATCGCAGTGTTCCGCCGCCGCGCGTCGACAGTAGAGATCGCTGCGGAACGCGAAGCGATCACCGAGCATGGCGGCGGTCGCGCGGTGCTGATCGGCACATTAACTTCTACTGCGCTTCTGCTCGCCGCGCTGGTCTACATGCTGTGGGTGCTTGCGGCGGTCGCTTCGCCTTCGCGCCAACCGGCGCTAACGATCACCGTGACCGCATACGACTGGTGGTGGAAGGTCGAATACGACGAGAACGGTCCGCAGCACTTCAAGACCGCGAACGAGATTCACATCCCGGTCGGCGAGCCAGTGCAGGTCAATCTGAAAAGCGCGGACGTGATTCACGCGTTCTGGGTGCCGGCACTCGCCGGCAAGACGCAGACCATCCCCGGCCAGGTCAACCGGCAATGGATTCAGGCGGATCGGCCCGGCGTCTATCGCGGCCAGTGCACGCAGTACTGTGGCGCGCAACACGCACATATGGCATTTGAAGTGATCGCGGAAAGCCAGCAGGACTACCAGAAATGGTTCGACGCGCAAGCCCGCGTGGCGGCTGCGCCCACGAGCGCCGATGCGGTGCTCGGCCAGCGCGTGTTCATGGACCGCTGCGCTGGGTGTCACACGGTGCGCGGCAGCGACGCGGCCGGCGTGCAGGCGCCTGTCCTCACGCATCTGCTGAGCCGCCGTCTGATCGCCGCTGGCGCGCTGCCGAACACCCCGCGCAACGTGATGGACTGGATCACGCATCCACAGGAAATCAAACCGCAGGCGCTGATGCCCGACATCGCGCTGAGTCCGGCCGACGGTCGCGATCTGGCCGCTTACCTTGCGACACTCAACTGATGGAACCCACCATGTCCACCACAGGAAGCGAGGACCTCACCGCACTCAGACAGGTAGCTTTTCGCCGCGAGCCGGAAATCGGCGAAGTGACCCCGGGCTCAGAGGAAGAACGCCGTCTGCACGATCTATGGGAGACCGAACCCGGATGGCACGGCTGGCTTTCGACAGTCGATCACAAGCAGATTGGCTTGCGCTACATCGTCACCGCGTTCGTGTTCCTGCTGCTTGGCGGCATCGAGGCGCTGGTCATGCGCCTGCAGCTCGCGCGGCCCAACGAGACCCTACTCACGCCGGACCAGTACAACCAGCTGTTCACGATGCACGGTGTGACGATGATTTTCCTGTATGCGCTGCCGGTGCTGAGCGGATTTTCGAACTATCTGTGGCCACTGATGCTCGGCTCGCGTGACATGGCGTTTCCTCGTCTTAACGCGCTGTCGTACTGGGTCTTCCTGTTCGCCGGTCTGTTCCTGTACGCGAGCTTCCCGCTCGGGGAGGCGCCGAACGCCGGGTGGTTCAACTACGTACCGCTGGCGTCGCTCGATTACAACCGCGGACCGAACATCGATGTCTACGCGCTCGGCATGGTACTGCTTGGCATCTCGACGACCGTCGGCGCGGCGAACTTCGTCGTCACGCTGTTCAGGATGCGGGCGGACGGCATGTCGATCAACCGTTTGCCGATCATCGTGTGGGGCACACTAACCGCATCATTCGCGAACCTCTTTGCCGTGCCGGCTGTGAGCCTCGCATTTTTCCTGCTGTGGATGGACCGCAACATCGGCACCCATTTCTTTGACGTCGCCAGCGACGGCAGGCCGCTCCTTTGGCAACATCTGTTCTGGATGTTCGCCCATCCGTGGGTCTACGTGGTGGTGCTGCCGGCGATGGGCATTGTGTCGGACGCGCTGCCCACCTTCTGCCGCAGACCGCTGGTCGCGTACGCGGCGGTCGCCGTGTCGACCGTTGCGACGATGCTGATCGGCTTTGAGGTGTGGATTCATCACATGTTCGCGACAGGGTTGCCGCCGCTCGCGCTGGCGATCTTTGGCGCGGCAAGTATGCTGATTTCCGTGCCGAGCGCTGTCGCCGTGTTCGCGTGGATCGCGACGATCTGGCTCGGGCGACCCGTGTTCAAAACGCCGTTCCTCTACTTCGCGGGCTTCGTGCTGATGTTCGTGATAGGAGGTGTGTCGGGGGTCATGACCGCCGCGGTGCCGCTCGACTGGCAGCTCAACGATACCTACTTCGTAGTCGCGCACCTGCATTACGTATTGCTCGGCATCAACGTGTTTCCAGTATTGGGCGGCATCACTTACTGGTTTCCGAAGTTCACCGGCCGGCTAATGAATGAACGTTTTGGCAAGTTGACTTTCTGGATCGTGCTGGTCGGCTTCAATCTCGGCTTCTTTCCGATGCACATCTCCGGACTGCTCGGCATGCCCCGGCGCGTCTACACCTATCCAGACGGGATGGGCTGGGACCTCAGCAATATGCTGACCACCATCGGCTCGTTCGTGTTCGGGATCGGCGTGCTGATGTTCATCACCAACGCGCTGGTCTCTGCCAAACGCGGCGTGTGCGCCGGCGCGAACCCGTGGGACGCTTCCAGTCTCGAATGGTCTGTCCCGTCCCCGCCGCCGCCGTACAACTTTGCGGTGTTGCCGATGATCGCCTCACGCCATCCGTTGTGGGAAGACCGCATGGCACTCGACGAGAGCGCCGTGCGCTCGAGCCTCAAGCGCGGCTATCTGCTGCATTGCGGCCGCGAAACACTCGGCATCTCGCCACTAGGCGGCAACGCGGACGTTATCCTGAAGATGCCGGGGGACAGCTACGCACCGTTCCTGCTCGGTGTGTTCGGCGCCCTGTTCTTCGTCGCGCTTCTGCTGCACAGCCCGGGTTTCGCCGTGGTCACGAGCATCGCTTGCGCGGCGGCGATGCTCGCGTGGTTGTGGCCACGACGTGCGCTCGCCCAGCGCGAACCGCCGCCACCGGGAGCGCGGGTCGAACTCGCCACGCAGGACCTTGACGCGACGTTGCCGGTCGGTAGCGCGGGGGAGCACTCGGGCGGCTGGTGGGGTGTACTGACTTTGGTCGCGACCGAAGCCTGTCTGTTCGGCTACCTGATCTTCACGTACCTGTATTCCGAGTCACAGACGAAGCTCGTATGGCCACCCGAAGGCATGCCCAAGGTCGGCATCGGCGCGCTCAATACAGGGTTCCTGCTGTCTAGTAGCGTGTTCGTGTGGCTCGCGGAGCGCGTGCTAAGGAAAGGCCGGAAGCGCGGTTCGATCGCCTTGATGCTAACGGCGATCGCGCTCGGCGTCGTGTTCCTGCTGATCCAGACGAAGGAATGGAAAGACCATGCGTACGGGATGACCGCACACCTGTACGGCTCGCTGTACTTCACGATCACCGGTTTTCATATGGCGCACGTGGTGGTGGGACTGATCGTGCTCGCAGTAATGACGCTGTGGATTGTGCTCGGCTATCTTGCCCCCGAACGCACCGCGCCGATCACGATCGGCGGCCTGTACTGGCATTTCGTCGACGTTGTGTGGCTATTCATTTTTTCGACTTTATATCTGTCTCCGTTCATCCTGAGGGGGCGCTAGCCATGCCCGCAGCGGGTCTCTCCACTACGCATCCAGTTTCGCCACGCCGCAAACGGCTGGTGGCCTGTGCAATCGCCGGACTCTTCGGGACCCCGGGGGTGTGGCTGTTGCAGGTAATCGTCTCCGAAGTACTGTCAGCAACCGCCTGTTACGGCGTCACCGCGCCGCGCGCGGCGCCGCTGTGGAGCGGCTTCGACACGTGGATCTTCGTGATCTCAATCGTCGCTCTGGTACTGGCCGCACCGTGCGCGGGTTTAGCTTGGTATGGTCTGATGTTGACGGGGCGCCTCGCGCGCGAACCCGACGCACACACGCATGCGCACCGCCATGAGGCACTGCGCACGCCGAAGCAGTTGCGGGGCGACGACTTGAGCCGGCTGCGCTTCATCGCGCTGTGCAGTGCGCTGGTCGGCACGGGCTTCCTGGTCGGCGTGATCTTCGTGTGGGTCGCACCCTGGCTGGTCGGGCCGTGCGGCAAATGGTACTGACGCGATGAAAAGAATTGGGCTGCCGTTCGCGCTTCCGTTGCTTCTCATGCTGTGCACGCTCGCACTGCTGTCCGCTTGCCAGAAAAAGACCAGTACGGAAGATCTGGCCGGCGTCCACGCCGATTCGGCGCTCGCGAGCGACCCCGCGCAAATCGCACGCGGCGAGTATCTGGCCAAAGCGGGCGATTGCGCCGCGTGCCACGATGCTGCGGACCACACGCCTTATGCGGGCGGCATGCCGGTCAATTCGCCGTTCGGTCCAATTTACGCGAGCAATATCACGCCTGATTCGACCTTCGGCATAGGCCGTTATTCGCTGCGCCAGTTCGCCTATGTTCTGCGCTCGGGCGAGAGGCCGGACGGCAAGCGGCTCTATCCGGCGATGCCGTATCCGTCATTTGCGAAACTGAATGACGAGGACGTGACCGCCCTCTACGCGTACTTCATGCATGGCGTGAAACCGTCGACGAACCGCGCGCCCGAGACCAGGTTGCCGTTTCCGTTCAACCAGCGCTGGGCGATGTTTTTCTGGAGTCGTCTTTTTGGCAATCACGAACAGTACGTGCCCGATGCACGCCGCAGCGCCGAATGGAATCGCGGCGCGTACCTTGTCGAAGGGCTTGGACATTGCGGTGCCTGCCATACACCGCGCGGGCCCGCATACAACGAGTTAGGTTACGACTTTAAAAGCGATCGCTATCTGACCGGTGCTGATAATGACAACTGGTTTGCTCCGAACCTGACCGGCGATGGCGGCAGCGGCTTGGGCCGTTGGTCGCGTGAACAGATCGCAGCGTTCCTGCGCAATGGACACGGTGCTGGCGCAACGGCCTTCGGTGCGATGGCGCCCGTCGTCGCCGACAGCACCGAGCATTTAAGTTCTACCGACCTGCGCGCGATCGCTGTGTTCCTGAAATCGCTGCCCGCGCAAAATAGGAGTGGCACGTTCGACAACAATCTGCATTCACGCGTCCTGACCGCGCGCGCGATGGAGAGTGGCGAGCTGGAGCGTCCCGGCGCCGGAATTTATTTATCGTATTGCGCGCGCTGTCATCGGGCCGATGGGCTGGGTCAGTCTGAAAAAGCACCGGCGCTGGCAGGCAATCCGCTCGTAATGGCGAGCGATGCGACTTCGGCAATACGCATTGTGATCGAAGGCAGCGAGAGTCCGAAGATAGACGGTGAGCCGAAACCACAGCAGATGCCGGGGTTCAATGATCAGTTGACTACGACGGAGATGGCCGAAGTCGTAAGCTTCATTCGAAACACTTGGGGCAATCATGCGGCGCCGGTGTCGGATCGGGATGTCCGGACGCTGAGGCTGGCGATACACAAGTGAGGAATCGGGAGAAGGGGGCCGCTATCGAGGCTAGTTGCTTGTGGCAGCGAAGGCGGCTGGATCAGGTTTCGAGGTCAGCCAGGACGCGATGACGTGTTGACGTTGGCGATACGAAATCATCGGGTGAAATTGAAGTGGTCTTGGTGCGCCCCTCGCTGCGAGGACCAAATTTGCGAGCCATGCGTGATTCGCGATACCGATTCAATAAAAATTTCAATGGTTTGATCGGCCGTCGAAGCGTTTGAGTAGTCGCAGCCCAAACTTTATGCGTGGGAGGATTCTGAACGGAAAAAATCAGCGCCCATGATGATGCGCAGAGGTGGTTCACCCGGGCCATCTGGTAGTCTCTGCTGCGTTACAGTTTTTGATGCTGACCGCCCGTCATGTTCCACGGTGCGCAATCTGATTGAGCGGAAGTTTGGCAAGCAGCTTCTACATCAGGCAATTCGCGAACGATCCCGGCGTGCATGAGCGGATGCGACGGTTTGCACATCCGATGCGCCGGCAGTCTACAGTCCTGGACGACGAATCGCTCCTCCGCAAACGAAAGATCCTGTGATTTGCCTGGCCCGGTGCTGGATCTGGCGTCCGCGCTGAGCCGCTCGCCTATCTCGTCGTGTCGTAACTGGTTGTCCGTGGTTGGACAGGTGAATCGCTGCGCACCGGTCATCTTGCTGATACGCGCGGACCGCTTGGACGCCAGCGGTGCATCGGGGGCATGGCTGGCACGCGCCGAAACAGGTAGGAAGTCGGTCTCAGTCGCGCGAGGCTTCCGCGAGCGCCAGTGCTCTGCGGTTTGGCCTCACTTGCGGGACTGTTCATCGACAATTTGCGCCTCGATTATCGGCGCGCGACCGTTCGTTGGCTCCATGACCTGTGCGAGGGCTCGCCCGCCAGCGGCGGGAGCATTGCCGGGTTCCTGCGGTTGCGGGAAAATATTCGACTCGCTCCGGTGCAGACGGCCTTGCTGCGTCGCTATCAGTGTCCGGGCTCAGGCTATGCGATTAATCCGTCGAGCAGCTGCAGGAGCCGGTCTAAAGGCTGCGCTTTCTGGCAGTAGCCATCGAATCCCGCCGCAATGGCATTGTCAAGTATTGCGATTTCATCAAACGCGGTGAAAGCGATAACGACAACGTCTTTTGTGAGCGGACCTCGCCGTAAATTCCGCGCGACTTCGAATCCGTCCATGCCAGGCATATCAATGTCGACGAGTGCGATCTCGGGGATGTCCGTCTCGACCGCTACCTCAACCTCGCTCCCGTTTAGTATGTAACTAGCGCTATAACCGGACATCGAAAGGAAGGTGGCGATAGCGGCGGCCAGCGATCGACACCACGTCACACGCACTATCCAGAGGAGCTTGGGGCGCATCGGCAAAGCTCGATGGTGTCCAGCGAAGCGCCTCCTGAACGAATGCCTGGGCGTTCAATGCTGCAGACTCCGAAGGAACCTCTTTT
The DNA here is from genome assembly GCF_029910215.1 of Paraburkholderia sp. D15. Classification (NCBI taxonomy): domain Bacteria; kingdom Pseudomonadati; phylum Pseudomonadota; class Betaproteobacteria; order Burkholderiales; family Burkholderiaceae; genus Paraburkholderia; species Paraburkholderia sp. D15. The sequence goes on from NZ_CP110397.1 coordinate 209,237, forward strand.
ATCTGATCGGCGGGTAGATGGGCCGATCCAAAACGGACTAGCACCCGAAATGTTGTGCCCCTGCCGGTTTCACTGACTACGGAAATTTCGCCGCGGTGAAGGTCGACCAGCTCACGCACCAGCGACAGCCCTATGCCGGTTCCTTCCTGGGTGCGACTCACAGCATTTTCAATACGATGAAAACGCTCGAAGATGCGCGGCAACTCATGGTCAGGTATGCCCGCTCCCGTGTCCGCCACCTCGAGCAGGACGTGCCCGGCCTGTCCCCGCAGCCTGACCGTGATGTTCCCCCGCAAGGTATATTTGAAGGCGTTGGACAAAAGGTTGAGGACGATCTTCTCCCACATTTGCCGGTTTACATAGACCGGCTCGGCAAGCGTTGCGCATTCAACACTGTAGGTCAGCCCCCCGGTTTCGATGGCCGACTGGAAAGCGCTCGCAAGATCGCGCGTCAATTCGGCAAGATCGGTCGGCTCGTAAGCAGCCCGTGCACGGCCAGCTTCTATCTGCGAAAAATCAAGGAGCGTGTTGACAAGCCTGAGCAGCCGAAGTGCATTGCGATGAGCAAGGTCTAACTGGACGTGGATGGCGTCCGGCGTAGCGGGCTCCGCGAGAACCGCCTCCAAGGGCCCTAGCATGAGGGTCAAAGGAGTGCGGAACTCGTGGCTGACATTGGAGAAAAACGCCGTCTTTGCGTGGTCGATCGCCGCAAGTGACTCCGCCCGCTTGCGCTCTTCCTCAAGCGCCCGCGCGTCGCGGATCGCGGTGACAATCTGAGAAGTCACCAATTCGAAGAAGCTGCGATAGCCTGCGTCCATGAAGCGATTCGGGCTGAGACCACAGATGAGCGCGCCAAATGCGCGGGTTTGATCAGCATAGGCAAGCGGTAGAACGATGGCGGACCGTATGCCGTCGCCCCAAGGGCTTTGAGGGCACATCCCCCCAGACGGGCAAAACTCGTCCACACGCCGGATATGGCGATTGAGAATCACGTCCCTCCGACACCATTGATCCTCCGTATGGTCAGCCGCCAGCGCGATGGCGGCCGGACCGGTAACTTCAAGTAATTGCGCGCTCACGCCCGTGCTGGCTACGCGTCGGGCCTGGGTGCCGTCTTCGTCAATCAAATAAAAGAGTGCAAACGGCGCATCGCACAGGTTTTCACCCAGGACGGCAGCAGCATTGACGCATACCTGCCGGGCGGTTTTCATATCTGCCGAACTAAGTGCTCCCAGCTTGCGTAGCGTTCCCATTTGTCGCTCGCTGAAAATCTGCTCTGAAATCTCGGTGACGGTAGCCAGCACTCCACCAATCCCTGCCTCTACCGACTCGTCCGGCACCGGGCTGTAAGCCAGGCGGAAATGCGTTTCCTCGCGCGGGACCTTGCGTTCAATCAGTACCGTGACATCGTCGCTGACCGAGGCCGGGCCGCCGCGAAATGGCTGTTCAGCCATCGGCCCCAGAATGTGAAAGACTTCGCGCCAGCAGTCGCTAAATTTCTGCCCCATAGCTCGTGGATGTTTGTCGCCGAGTACGGGTCGATACGCGTCGTTGTAGATCTGAACGAACTCAGCGCCCCACCAGAGCAACATGGGCGAGTGATTGTGCAGGACAAGCGAAGCGGTCGAGCGCAATGCCTGCGACCAGCCCTCGACTGGCCCCAGCGAAGTTCGTTTCCAGTCGAGTGATCGGGCGAGTGCGCAAGCTTCACCGGGGCCCGAAAGACATCCCAGCGCGGACTCAGATTTGGGTTCTATTTGATACGCGCCGACGGAGCGATTTTCGGTTGAACTCATTTGCGCCACCAGAACCAAAATATGCTTGATTTGTTGCCTGCTTACCTACGACAGGCAGCAGGCTAGCGGATTCTTATCATAACAATTGGCAAATGCTCAGGTGATAGCGCGTAACGGCTGGCCAAATGGCGCAGTCAATGCCGCAAATAGGATTCGGCATCTTCCTGAGCGGCTCGGCAGCGGTGAACAGCATGCAGACGAAGCTACTCGCGAGGATTCACCAAAAACTAAACACCTTCACCCTTCGCTCGTCGGAGCCGATCGAATGCGCGCAGAGAGACCCCTACCGCTCGCTGCAGGATCTTGTGCATCTGCAGCACATGCGAAAGTCCACGAGGCTAACGTCCGGGTACACCCGTTTTTAAACCCAGTTCCAAGCGTGACGTAACCGCATCCAACCATCGCCCTTGACATCTTTAATGCGCGATTTGTAAGGGTTTGATTTGACGCACGTTTGTGCGTCATCGAACCGGGAGTTTCGCAAGTTGACAACCTTATAGTCGCAACGTTGACATGTTTAATGCGTTCTACGACGAGCGCAGGCTGACGCCATCACTGGGCTATATCTTCAACGACCGATGGCTCGATCCCTGTGAATCGCTCGTCTCGATTCTATGGAAATTCGAGAGGGTGAACGCGCTGCCGGGCCATGTCATTGCCCGACTGATGGGGCCCAACATTGACCCGTACGAAGGTGTCGTGCCGCAGCCCGATACGATCGATATCGGCAGGCTGCACGCCACGCTCGGGGTACGGACCGCGGTGCTTCACATGGCCCTCCAGCAGCCGAGTCAGCGTCGGCGCTATAGCCCGATATTCCGGCACTGCCGACGTTGCATGACGCGCGGCTATCACTCCGTTCTTCATCAGATGGAGTGCGTCCGGACCTGTCCCGCCCATCATCGCCAGTTGGAAATCGCCTGTCTACGCTGCGGCTATGAGGCCCCGTGTGTCGTCAACGTGCGACTGCTTGAATCGCCTTATCGCTGTGCGGAATGTGGCAAGAGTTATGGCGGCGGCGGATGGTCGCCCGACGCGCCGCGCCCGATGAAAGCCGAGTTCCGCAAGGCATTCACGCGACGATATTTCGAGCGCCATCTTGGTTGATCAGTTTTTTCTGTCGTCGTGGCAACTTGCTGGACGACTCTCGCTGCGTCTGGAGGCAACCGCACGTTGCGAGACCGAAAACGGGGTTATCGATGTTTCGCTTGCAGTGCAAATAATTCGACTAACGCTTGCACTGCCTGTCAACTCCACCACGGGGAACTTTTAGCGCGTCGGGTGACAACACCTCCTGTTTCGCTTTCGAGGACCGATGATGATTGTCTATCATGCAGGCGTGCCGATTCAGCCGTCTGTTACACAGTACGGGTTTGCGTACGTCGCGCGCGCAAGCGTTATCGAGGAAGACGGTGAAGCGACGTCGTTTGGCATGCTCGGGGTTTTCGCCAGCGAGGACGCCGCGCTGACGTTTGCGATCCGAAGTGCAAGCGCGTTCGTCGATGGAGAGTCCCTGCCCAAACCGCCCTATGAGCCGTTACCGCCGAAATCGGTATCTGAAGTGGACAACACGGCGGCCGGCCAGAGGAGAGGGTAACGCAATTTTTTCTTCTCGTAGGCTTTGCAGCTATGAACTGGACGCGGCCTATATATGGATCGCCATAAGCGTTTGGCTGCCTGAACGGCTCGACACCGTCGCAATCCAGAAGCGGGCTCGTAAAGGGTCCGGATCAACGCGGGTGTTGGCGTCGATTGACCGGGCGTCCATTGACCGCCTTGTACGGTAAAGTGAGCCGCCGCATCAACAATCAATCCTGTTCTTCATCAGGGCGGCTCATCCGCGCCAATCCGCGATCGGCACGCTCGTACTCTAGACCTTACGCGCCTCGAATGCCCGATTGAACTGCCGCGCTCGCTGCGCCTCGTCACCATGCAGATAGGTCGACGTCGTCGAAATCGACGAATGACGGAGATTGTCCCGCACCATTATCAGTTCGGCGCCGCGCGCGAGCGCATGTGACGCGTGCGTGTGGCGCATCCAATGCGGGCTTGCGCGCCTCAGCTTCGTGGCGGTCGCCGGTCGTTCGTCCTGAATCGCATCGGCCGCTAGCACGAAGAAGCGGCGCAGCACACGCCAGAGCCGTGTGCTTTCGATGCGCGCTTCGTCTTCCTCGAGACTCGCGACAAGCGGCGTCGCCGGATTCCAGCGTTCCGGCGTGACCGGCAGGCCGCGCTGCATGAGGTACTGATCCAGCGAGGTTCGGGCCAGTGACGGCAGCGCGACCTTGCCGAGCTTGCCGCCTTTTCCGAGTACATGCAACCAGTGATCGCCGTATTCGTCGCGACGGATATCGCCGAGCTTCGCGCCAACCAGCTCGCTCGCGCGCAGGCCGGTCGCGTAGCCAAAGTCCAGCAAAAATTGCAGGCGCTGCGCGGCAGCTTCGCTCCAGCCGTACGACCATTCGAGGCCATCAGCGAGCGTGCGGATCAGCGGCCATTCGCCCTCGGAGAAGCCGCGGGATACGTCCAGTCCCGCACGCTGTGCGTGGCTCTTGATCTTGACGCCAGCGAACGGATTCGCGAGCACGTAGCGTTGCTCGACCAGCCAGCGAAACATCCCCGAGAGAACGTTCAGCGCGTACGCCGCTGAGCGGGGTGACAGCGCGCCGTTGAAGGGCCGCCATTCGACACTGTGCCGCGGCCGCGATGGCCCGATCCAGCGTTCACGCGGGGTCGGCCGCCGCAGGAAACTCCGGTACGCGATCGCGTCGTCGGTGGTGAGAGACGACAGTGCGCAGTCGCGCTCGACGATCGCCCACAGGATCAGGCGTTCGGCTTCTTTCCGGTAAGCGCGCTGCGTGGCCGCCGATTCGTGCAGCGACAGCCAGGACTGAACCGCCTGATAGTCATTCGAAGCCTTGAGCAGGCAGGCGTCCACCGGGGCGCGGTACTGTCCGCGCGAGCCGTCGATCTCGCGTGGCACACGCAACTGCTCCCATGGCACGATGTTGCCGACCGGTGTGACGACGATCAATGCTCGCGCCCGTTCGGTCAGCGCCGGATTCGCGGCGAAGAACGCCTCAATGCGACGCGCACCCGTAACACCGAGTCCGGCGATGGCCAGCCACCAGCGGCGGCGCCGTGAATCCGCACGGTCAGGTCGGCCAGCGTCCGGATGCCGTGGGCATGTAGAGCCCCTGCGATGCGTGCGGGAAGCCACAGGTCCGCCTGATCGGCGATCATCGGCACGGACTCCGGCAGATTGCGCAGCGTCTCGATTGTGCTGGCTATCCGATCCGCCGATGCTTTCGTTGGGCGATTGACGAAGACGGCCGCCAGATCTCCGCGATGGCGTGCCTGCGCGAAGGCGACGAGCCGCCGACGAATCCGGCCAAGCACGCCGCGCGAGGACGTTCCGGCTGCTCTTCGGTCGCCCAGATAGCGGGCCACGGCGGCCCGCGCGTCAAGGCCCGCATACCAGCTGCGCACTGCGGCGAGCTCCGCATCGTCGGGGAAACCGGAATCGGTCTTATCGACGGGCAAGGTGTCACGCGTTTTCATGACCGCCAGTTTAGATCAATTTTAATGACGGACTGATAATATTATTTATCAGTCTAGCCTCAACTGCGCGTGTTGATTTCTTTGCCGTCACGCTTGCTGCGCAGTTCCCTCGTCAAGGCGGACGGTACGCACAGTTCCAGATAACGCCGGTTTGCCGCCGCACCCTCCTCGGGCGGGCGGATAACCGACTTACGCCAGCGCTCGGAAGGAAAAGGCTGAGATCGACCTCGACGCTGTGCCATTCGCGATGAAGCGATTCGTTCCTGAAAACGACCCCATTGCCTCGGACTGGTGGTCGAGCTCCACGCCAGTGCATGCGCTAGACGATCGATATGCCTTTAGATGCCTTCAGTAAGTCATTTCTTTGTCGGTACCGGAATCACGTCTTGCAAAGGCATCATCACCCGCGCATCGGCACTTGTTTTATATCGCTGAGCAAACTTCGTTTTCTCAGGTGCGCCGCTCGCAGGACTTATATGTAAAAGTGTACGAACACAATCGCTGACTAGGCTTCCATTCGGGACCGTAAGAGTTCACTTTGCGGGACACATACAACTGCCTCCAAGAACCAACCTTTGCCTTGCTGCGTTCTGAATTGCCTGATCTTTTTCGCTGCCAATTGATATTGCTTTTGTCTGGGACGGACATGATGATTGCACGCAAGAGACGCATTCCGATTTATTCCGGACTTAGCGGTGCATTTAGCAAAATTTAACAGTCTTCAACCTACAGATCTCGATTCGCAATCCGTTGTACGGGTTATGCGGCCAATCCGCGCGTTTTCTGGTCGCGAACACTTCTCAATGAACATTCAACGGATTCCTATGAAGATTTCAATTGCCACTGTCCGCGGGAAGCTTACCTTGGCGTTTGGCGGGCTGACCCTGCTTGTTCTGTTGGTTTCCGCATTTGCGCTCGGCTCGATCAAGTCAGCGAATGCCAGATTCGGGAGTTTTGTCGGTGGCGTCAACGTCCGCGCTCAGTTCGCCGAACAGATTCGAACGGCCGTCGACAGGCGCGCGATCGCTGCGCGGGATATCCTGTTCGTGCATTCCACCGCGGAGACCGCCGATGAGCGAGCCGAGGCTTTGAATGCGGATGCAGAGGTCCGCGCAAAGATCAAGCAGCTTCTGGATATGCTCGCGAGTACGACTGACACGAGCGAAGAAGAAAAGGAGCTCGCTTCAAGGATCGCGAGCGTAGAGCGGAGGTACGCGCCGGTGGCAGCAGCCATTGTTCAGGCGGGAGTCGGCAACCGCCACGACGATGCCGTCGAAATGATCGACGAGCAATGTCGGCCGCTGCTCGCTGAGCTGATCAACGCGACCAATGCATACAGGGACTACACTCAGAACCGGGCCGCGGCAATGATCCAGCAGTCCGCCAGCGACTATTCTTTCCAGCGCATGCTGCTCATCAGCATCTCTGTTGCTTCGATGCTCACGGCGATCGTCGCCGGCACGTTCATTACGCGGGGGCTGACCCGGGCGCTAGGGGCAGAACCGGCAAGACTGCGCGAAATAACCGAGCGCGTCGCAAGCGGCGACCTGCGCAGCGTCGACAGCGCCGCGAACGCGCCAGCGGGCAGCATACTTTCATCGATTGGGGAAATGCAAGGCAGCCTCGTCAGGCTTATCGCCCAAGTGCGTGGAGCGGTGGAAGCCATTGCTAACGGCTCAAGCGAGATGGCGACTGGAAATGCCGAGTTGTCCTCGCGCACCGAGCAACAGACGAGTGCCCTCCAGGAGACGGCATCCAGCATGGAGGAATTAACCTCGACCGTAAAACTGAATGCGGAGAACGCCCAGCAGGCGAGTGTGCTCGCTACGACCGCGTCCGAGATGGCCAACCGCGGTAACGCTGTGGTCACAAAGGTCGTCGATACCATGTCGCGAATCAACGCGGACTCAACCAAGGTGGCAGAAATCATCGCTATCATCGAATCCATCGCATTTCAGACCAATATCCTCGCCTTGAACGCCGCGGTGGAAGCAGCTCGTGCTGGCGAGCAAGGCAGAGGGTTTGCGGTTGTAGCAAGCGAAGTGCGTGGCTTGGCGCAACGCTCGTCCGGCGCCGCCAAGGAAATAAAAGGTCTGATCAGCGCATCAGTTGCACAGATTCGGAATGGTGCAAACCTCGTTACGCAGGCGGGCAGCACAATGTCAGAAGTCACCCTGGCAGTGGCTCAAGTGACCGATCTCATGGGCGCGATTGCGGCGGCTTCGCAGGAACAAAGCCGCCGCATCGCACAGGTTGGCAGTGCGATAACACAAATGGATTCGGTAACGCAGCAGAACGCGACGTTGGTAGAAGAAGCGGCTGCTGCATCGAAAGCGCTTGAGGAACAGGGCGATCAGCTTTTCTCGGCCATCGGTTCGTTTCTTCTGGACGATTCGTCCACGCCACATGGCTGCGGGGCCCCGGCCTCCTACCGCATGGCGTGACATCTCGAATGGTTTCCCCGTTATCCATATGTTTAGGGCATGCAAGGCACTGCTTTCCATTGCGGGGCAAAATGGGTTAACTAGTCGCTGACGTAGCGGCATCTGCTATCGAGCAAAATGGGGGCATGATTTCACAATGGGACTAAGCACGATCATCTGTGGATTTTTCTTCACGAGAACTATCTGCGGGGATATAGCGGACGTCTTGCAGACGCCAGAGCGTTGGGGCGCTTCTCGGCGATCACGATATGTCGACTGCGCAAACGCGCAATCAGGCTCCGTACCGTCGTCCAACAAATCATTGGGATGATCTTAACTTTGTCGCGCGATGTGCTTTGCGGGGATACGGGTGACGTACTCACCCGCGAGATTACGTATCGTAATGTCCGCACTCACGGCGCACGCTCAATACGGTCTGCTTCAGACCTTTGAACCGGCTTAAGGCCTCGCAATTTTTAGCTACGGTGACCATGCCAAACGACCTCCATTTTAGGCCCCACACGTCAAAGCCAAGCGAGGCCACATATCGGCTGATGCTTGAGAGCATTACTGAATGCGCCATATATATGATGGATATGGACGGAACAGTGCTCAGTTGGAACGCCGGAAGCGAACGGATCAAAGGCTACAGCGCTAGGGAAGTGTTGGGACAGAGTTTCGCTCGCTTCTACACCGGGCACGATCGACGGATCGATACGCCCAATGACAATCTCAAGACCGCGAAATGCACCGGCAGATGCAAGTGCGAAGGTTGGAGAATCCGACGCGACGGTACCAAGTTCTGGGCGCATGTTGTCATCGACGCGCTAAGCGATGAAAGCGGGAACGCCTTCGCATTTATCGCAACAACGAGGGACTGTACTGCTCAGCGCAAAGCGGGGCATTCGTCCCATGAGGAGGAACACCGATTCCGTTTTCTTGTACAAAGCGTTACCGACTATGCAATCTATATGCTCGATCGAACGGGAAACGTGTCGAATTGGAACGAGGGGGCGCGGCGGTTTAAAGGTTACCAGACGGAGGAGATCGTTGGCAGGCATTTCAGCTGTTTTTACGGATCGGAGGAGCGTATGCGTCGGGTTCCGGAAACAGCCCTCGCTACGGCACTTTCTGAAGGAAAGTTCGAAACCGAGGGCTGGCGGCTCCGCAAAGACGGCTCACGGTTTTGGGCCCACGTTGTGATCCATCCGGTGTTTGACGATGACGGGGTACATGTCGGCTTTGCAAAGGTAACACAAGACTGCACGGAAAAACGGAGAGCAGCGCTGGCGCTTCAGGCCACCACCCAGAATCTCGATCTGGCATTGAGTAATATGCAGCAGGGACTATGTCTTTTTGATCGCTTCGCGCGGCTTGTGTTGTTCAACGATCAGCTTGCGAGCAAGTTGGATATTGACACTGCATTCTTCATGAAAGGCCAGCGGATTCCTGATCTGCTGCGAAAGCTGTGTACTGCTTTATTTCCGCATATAGCGAATCCGGCAGAGGCGGCGAAGAAATTCCGGCGATCGCTGAACGTCGGTAAGATGCAGGACGACTGCTACTCCACGGAGTTTAATCTCGGCTCGCGCCGGATGGCATTGATAAGCCGCCGACTGTCTCAAGGGGGGTGGGTTTCCACCTTGGACGACGTAACGGACCGCTTTGCGCTGCAGCAGCGCACCGAGTTTCTTGCACATAACGATATTCTGACCGGATTGCCAAACCGTGTGGTATTCCACAGGGAGCTAAGGAATGTTCTGGCTGACTCTTCAAGAGCCGGATCGAGCGCACTTCTTTACCTGGACCTGGACGGTTTCAAGACGGTCAATGACACACACGGTCATCGGATCGGTGACCAGTTGCTAGCAGCTGCCGGGGCGCGGCTAAGAACTAATCTGCGCGGAGAAAATCTGGTGGCCCGGCTCGGGGGAGACGAATTTGCAATTATCGCGAGTAATTGCCGTAACCTTTCAGACGCTGAAAACCTCGCCGCACGCTGTATCAAATTATTGACGCAGCCGTTTCACCTGCATGGGATGGACATGTGCATCGGAGCAAGCATTGGCGTTGCGTTCCAGCTCTCGGCCGGGGCGGATACGGACGAGGTGCTGCAACGCGCCGATTTTGCCATGTATCAAGCCAAGCGCGAAGGCAGAAACCGTTACGTCGTCTATCGTCACGGCATGCGTGACCCGTTAAATGCTACCGCGCAACTGGAACTTGACCTACGCCGCGCCTTGAATGAAGGACAGTTTGAGCTTCACTATCAGCCGGTTGTCGGGGCAGACACGGGCTTTGTGAAAGCCAAGGAGGCATTGCTTCGGTGGGCTCACCCAGACCGTGGAAGCATCGCTCCCGACTCGTTTATCGCAATCGCCGAACGGGCAGGGCTGATGAAAGAAATCGGCGCATGGGTTTTACACAGAGCGTGCATGGATGCCCGAAACTGGCCAGAGCACATCCGGGTGTGTGTGAATGTTTCGCCCGCACAACTTAATTCAGTCGAGTTTATAGAAGTCATCGACCATGCGCTTTGGGATTCAGGTATTCCGCCCCGGCGGCTTGAGATAGAAATTACGGAAACCGCACTCTTCGAATCACAAGAACACGCGCACAAGTTACTTGAGGCAGTCCGTAATCGAGGTATCGGGATCGCACTCGATGACTTCGGAACGGGATTTTCGTCGTTAAGGCTGCTTCAAGACTTTCCGTTCACCCGCATCAAGATCGATCGAAGTTTCGTGAGCAGGCTGGGCAGCCATGCGAAGTCTCTCGCCATTGTAAGATCGATAATCGGCCTGTGCAACAGCCTTGAAATACCGGTTACCGCTGAGGGAGTCGAGTCGGCCGATCAGCGCGACTATCTCCACACGCTTGGCTGCGAGGAATTGCAGGGGTTTTTCTTTGGAGCTGCGGTGCCGGCTAGGCCGGTCGATGGTGGCGATCCCGCGCCCGACGAGTCTATCTGGCGGATATAGCTATAAATAGGCACAGCCACGCATCCATCATGTTTCGGTGGAACCTCTTACGTGACGGAACAACATTGCAACGGGACATCTCTTGAATTTCAATTTGTTTGGGCTTCCGAAGTTTCTCGCCTACAGTATTTTTCTGGGAATCTCTTCGTGCTGATCAGACAAAAGCCAGAAATCCGGCTGCGATACTGGCTCGTCGGTTGGCTCTTGGTGCTAGTGCACGCCGGCATCTTTATGCTTCAGTCACTGATTCTCGTACTGCTGGAAGAGCGGGTGAGCCAGGCTAACCATCTTGCTGCCCATGATGAGCTGACAGGTCTTCCCAACCGCCGCCTGTATGCAGAACGCTTTGAAGAGGTGCTGTCCCGGGCTTCCCGTGACGGCTGCGGATTCGGCTTTCTGGTGATTGACCTCGATCGCTTCAAGCTGGTAAACGACACGTTCGGTCATTAGGCCGGCGTTGTTGTGCTAAAAGGAGGTCAGCGAGCGGTTTCGTAGCACTTTGCGCGGCATGACATGCTCGCACGCACTGGTGGCTATGAGTTCTCTTTAATTCTTAACGGTGTCAGGAACCTGCGCGACTCCCAGGGGGTCGGTGAAGCGCTGCGCAAGTCACATGAAAAACCGATCATCCTTATAGCGGGACCTTACTATGCCAGCCCAAGCATTGGTGCGGCCCTCTATCCAGGTGACGGTCTGACTCAGTTTCAATTACATTCCGTTGCAGACGAACGCATGTACATGGATAGGGAGCAACGTCGCATCGCCGCGACGCACTGCGGGCGAGCGACTGACCAATTGCGCGCAGCGTGAGCTGGGTGGATAGCAAGTCGGCCCTGATAACCCGGAAGGCTTTATGCGACGAAGTTTCGCGGGCTAATGGATGTGTAATACAATTATGAGCGTTGGAACCGGCAATGCCGGGTGCACGTGCCCGACTCGACGGGGCATGGACTATTCGATCACTTTAGTGATAGTAAATGCGATTTTGTTTTCTTACGTGTTGCTGTAGGTGTCTCGCCAAAACAAATGCGGTAGCTCCGGCTAAAATGCGCGTCACTGCTAAACCCCCAGCGTAAGGCAATTTCCCCGATTGCGATGTGGTTCATTGCAGGATCGGAGAGGTCCGCACGGCATTGCTCCAATCGTTGTGTCCAGATGTAACGAGTAACCGTAATGCCTTCCTTTTCGAAAACACGAGCTAGATGTCTGGGCGAGATACCGATGGCGTGGCTAACTGAATGCCAACTGAGGCTTTCCTCGGCAAGATGCCCTTCGATATAGGTTTTAGCGCGGCAGAGCGCCTTTATCGTTGATTTCGCCGCCACAAGATCGTTGCTGCTGACGTTCATGATTGATCGAAGCAGATCTAGTACGCGCACCGAAATTTGTGCTTTCATGCGTGCGTCACGTGAAACCGCTGGCGTCGTGAGCACCTCATGTATTTGTTGAAAAACCCAGTTGGTTATGCCGCCGAGGCGATCGGCCTTGATAAAACCGCGCCACGGAACCACGCTGGCCTCAAATATCTCGCGCGGTATGCTCAGTGCGGTCATTGCCATGTCACCATGAAAACCGTGGCCAAAAGGCCTTCCGACGTCATAAATCACTATATCGCCTGGCGCATGTGCAACGCAGTCAGTTCCTTGGAATGTATAGCCGGTTCCCTTTGTGATTAAGCACGCCACTATAGAATCACGATTATCCTGACGAATAGCGTGAGGCGTGCGCAGTGTCCAATGGGCGTTCGTTTCAATGTGGGAGGCACTGAATAACGAATAATCCACCTGACGCAGATTCGCATCAAAGTCCGGGACCGGCTTACCACTCCCCCCCTCGAGACTTACAAGACGCCGGGCGATCGTTTCGAGCCAAAAGTCGATCCGGTCTTGAGAGTCCACCAGGCGTGCAGAAACGGTACGCTCGTCGTCATTTTGGGACATTGAATCTCTCCGTAATCCATGTCAATCCAGATGCTGTATTGTGTAAGTGATTAATCCGCGCCGGCTCGTGAACGCGGTTCGGCTTACCTACTCATTTATTGTAGGTAAAGAAGGTGAGTGTGGTGCAAATTCGGCGCGTCGTCTGTTATCTTTCATCTTTTGATAATCACGAGCTGGTCAGCAAGCTGAAAAATCTCGCGTGGTTGTTCAACGGGCGTCATTTCGACCGCGAAGTCATCGTCCCTTGCGTGGTTTTGAATCTTGCTATGAGCTCAGTCTGCACGATCCTGTTGGGATGGTGGCTGAACGCGGTCTGTTCCTCGCCCACAATACGATCTTGCGTTGGTTGTAGCGCTAAACGCCGAAGTTCGTCAAACGCTGGATCGGTTGGCTATGACAGCCGGTCAGTCGTGGTGGGTCGACGAGACCGACGTGAAGATTCGCGGCACTGGGCCTGTCTCTACCGCGCGGTTGGCCGGGCGGGAAAGACGATCATTTTCCCTCGGCGGCAGACGCGACGTGGCTTCAGCAAGCCCTTATGCGCGAAGCCAATCAGGACCCAAAGATGCACTCCTGAATCGATCACGCAGGACGGCTACGCGGCATGTCGTCGGGAGATCTACAAGATTAAGAGCGACGGGTCGCTACCTAGGCGAACGAATTTGCAACTCTCTAAGTACCTGAGTAATCTGATGAGGGTCACCGCGACATCATATCACGCGTGAATGTGATGCTCAGGTTCAAGCGGTTCCGCCGCGCAGACGTTATCCTCTGCGGCATCGAACTGATCCATATTCGAAATGACCAGTTCGATCTCACCATGATGCACTTCAAAGACATCACTTTACCTCCGGTTTGGATGGCGGTTCTCTCAGCTCGCTGAGGTATCCGGATCAGGAGAGATCTCTCGCCAGCCTAACGATTTTGCACGACAACCCTCAACGTGGCCTCATCGCCAATAAAGCATCTATCTCTGTCTGGAGCTCGGGCTTGGCTTTCGCGGCTGCGACGAGCTCATCAACCAGTGCACACGCCTCGTTCTCTCCTGAGGCCAGTAGTTCTCGAAAGTTTTTCATCCGCGACATGGCCCATAGTATAAGGGAGGCGATCGTTACGGGCATGCGCGCAAGAGACTTGGCTGAACTGTGCATTTCGTAGCCGAGGCTACTGATAATCTGGAAACCGGCGCGCATACCGAGCGCCATGGTTCGCGCTTCGCGCCAGGTCGCACCACCGCCACGACGCTCACCGGCAACACAGACGCTCTCGATGGCGATGGTCATGGGCGCGTGCCAGCGCAGCCAACCCGTCATGTCATCTTCAAATGCCGATGGCAGCCCGGCGCCGTTGAACAGATCCACCCAGCGATGGTCGCTGTGCAGCGTCTTTTGACGCGAAGTAATTCTCGTCGTCATACGGCCGTGGTCGTCAAGCCACGCTTGGATAAAAGGCATGCCAAATGAACATTTCCGGTTCTTCAGTGCACTGCGAATGCGATCGGGATTGAAGTTGGCGAACAGGAAATGGAGTTCAGCGGCCCGGCTGCGCGCCAATGTCGGTAAGAGAGCATCGACCTGAAATGCTTTTGTGGTCACAATCACCAGGTCATAAGCGAATTCTTCGTCAAGCGAGTCTGCAATGCCGACGCTTACATGCCTACCATCTTGAAATGCAATCCCACCTGCAGCCTGAAGTTGGTGAAATCGTCGAGATTCAGGTCTCGCAACAACCGTCACATAATGCCCTGCCTGTGCGAGCTGGCTGGCAAATGCGCTGCCGATCTGGCCGGCACCGATGACGGCAATTGACATGGGTAAAAGAAGGCTTGCCGTGTTTGGCATGGCGGGCGCACCAGAGTAAGGGATTGAATGAGTTTCTAGGCACCCCACGCTCATGGGGACGAGCTGTGATGGAGTGCGTCGAATTCTTGAGAAAAGTAAGCACTACGGTGCAGGTCTAAAAGCAGCCCTATCTACTTCGGCTGCCCTTTCGTGAAATTACACGTAAGGACGCTTGATTGCGGCATGTCGATGCCCGCAAACCCTGCAAACCAATCGGAATGACTCCCCTTCCGCGCCTCCGCCGGAAGGCCAGGACCACGACGGATTTCCTCGGCGATGATGCGGAATGGAATCCCTCCTTCCGGAGAGCGTGGTAGACAAGCTGGGTCGTTCCTTCCTCCGGGATCGCATCAAGAGTCGGGCTTCGTCATCGTGGTGTACACCTGACCAACGGTTTTGCCCATCGCCCAGATATACCGATACCTCGGTGTTTCGCGCAAGATCGACCAGAAAACATAAATCCGTAAGCGCCAGGACCGTGGGCGAGCCCAATCTGGAAGGTGGCCGCGCGCACCGCGCGGGCAGCTCATTCCCGCTCTGCAAGCTCCGAGCGACGCGGCAGGGGGAATTCGGGACCGGGAACATCCGCAATCGGGCCACCCCCGCAGTTACGAGGATAGGCTTAGAGGCGCCCAGGAGAACGATGCCCAACGCCGCAAGGGCGTCGTAGTATTTATGGCATTTATTAACCGATCGACTGAAATCGTAATCGAAGGCGGTGTAGAAAACTCTAACGCTTCCGCCCGCCGCAGATTGGAGAACGGCAACGTCGTCGAAGCCGCCGACCAGTACTTTCACCCCCGTTTGTTCGACCCGCCCCATCTTTTCCAGAGACCGTATCAGCGCAGTGATCGTGTGATCTGCATTGAGAAAATCGGTAATAATTTTCAAACTGAGGAAGCCGGCCGCACCTGTAAGAAATATTTGCGTGTGCACCCTGTTTTTGAGAACTTGATGCTACATGATGACGACTTTAATATAGAACTAAAGTATGGACGTTATCGTACTATAAGTACTGACAGGAAAATGATCGTGACGGATAGCAAAGCACTGGGCCTATATTTGAGAAGCCGTCGATTGCGGTTGGACGCCGCGGCATTGGGCTTCATTGACAAGCGACGGCGCACTGCCGGTCTTCGACGAGAAGAGGTAGCGCAGCGGGCAAACATTAGCAACACATGGTACATCTGCCTCGAACAGGGTCGGGGTGGTCCACCGTCTGGAAAGGTGCTGGATCGCATTTGCCGGGCGCTCGTGCTTAGTGCGGCCGAACGTGAGCACGCGTTTATGCTTGGGCTTGGCCGGCTGCCGGAGGCGAGCTACAAGGCACCCGAAGGCATCGCGCATCGCCTGCAACAAATCCTGGATGCGCTTGATGTGTGTCCGGCACTGATTCGCACCGCTACTTGGGACATCGTCGCCTGGAATCGCGCGGCAGCGCTCGTCCTCGCAGACTACGGCTCTTTGGAGCCGAGAGAACGCAATGCCTTGCGTCTAATGTTTCTCAGTCGCGAAGCGCGGGACAATCAGGTGGACTGGGAGACTCTCGCGCGCTTTGTCGTAGCAGCGTTCCGGGCAGATGCGGCGCGGAGCGGTGCTGCAACTGTCATCGAACCCCTGGTCGCGGAACTATCGCAAGCCAGTCCCGAGTTTGCGGCAATGTGGCAGGAGAACGATGTGCGTGGTTTCAGCGAAGGAGTGAAAACCCTTCGCCATCCAACGCTGGGTGAACTGAGGTTGGAATATTCGTCGTTCGCTATCGACGGCCGAACAGATTTGACCATGTTAGTTTACACAACCTCTAGCGAAGATGCGTTTCGGATTCGCGAAGCCTTAATCCATAACGCAAAAGAGCAACGAAAGCGCGGCGTAGCTGGTTGACCGACTGTCACGGCACATTTAATTTTTCGACTCAAAGCACTGTTTTAAATGAATAATAAATCGCACTTATTCCACCTGATATTCCACCGCGCTGACCCACGAAGGCTGGACAAATGTCTTCGCGCTCAAGTGACACCTGCTATGCGCCTCAAACAGGTTGCCGCAAGCTTTGACGCCTCGCACCGCTTCACTGAAACCGGCTAAGATTCGGCCGGTTTCTGAGCAAGCTTATGTCCCCACCGTGATTATGTCGTGAACAACATAGCGTGACCGCGCCTTGATAACCGGGAAATGCGTTTAGTGAAAGCATTTCCAGATGTAAAAAATGGCAAAGGCTGATTGTCTTAATAGACGGGCTAGTCGCTGGGAATGCAGCGTTTGGCAAGATGCGCGATGGGATCCGAAGCGACCATGATTAACTCGTCTGCCGAGTACAGGTCGGTTATTTTCGCCTGGACCTTCGCACCCAGCGCGGACTGATACAGGAGCCATGCTTTATTATCGGAGCGAGTCGTAACCAGAACAGCTTTGACGCGCGCATGGCGAGCTCGAAGTGCTTCGTTGACGTCAAGGAGGGAACGCACCAAAGCGCGTCCGATGCTTTGCCCACGGAATTCAGGCAATACCGCGATTTGCTCAAGCTCCAGCACGACCTCAGTTCGGAATCCGCTTTTCTCTGCCCATACGACATATCCGACAATGTCGTTGCCGCATTCGGCAACGAAGTAACGCGTGCGTGGATAACCATTAGCTGTGGCCGTTATCCATTCGAGTGAATGGCTTTGGCGAACGAAGCTTTCCTGATGTACGGCCGCTATTTTCTTTAGATCTGCCGCAATAGCCGGGCGGACGGCAATGACGGATTCCTTGTCGATGATTGCCATCTGGGCCGCTCCTTCAAAGATGTGCATGACTCGTTAACGTGAACTTCAATATGGCCCGAGTCAAGGTTGCGTCGGAAGGGCCGACCGCAGAACTTAATCAAAGCCGTTTAATTTCACGTCGACGTCAGTCTGCTGATAATCTCGGCCATCCTCCGGCTACCTTGGGAGTGTCGGGAGCAATGCCGCACCTGCCGCGCCTGCCGTGTCTCCAAGTAGCGATTGGACGATCTTCGAATTGATTGTAAATCCTGCGGATCGTTTGAGCGATTCCTCTACACCTGCCTGATAAAGCGGGTAAAGACTAGCTGCACTACCGCTAAGTATAGTTACGTCTGGCCCGTACAGCGTGAGCAAGGTATTCAATCCACGTCCAACATATCGTCCATATCTGTCGAACACACCCTGAACTCTTGGATCCTGTTTACACTGTTTGCGGAAGAAGGGCAGGTCCCGGTGTTCGTACGCCACATTTGGCAGGAGCGTTTGCAACTCGCGCTGCAGGCAGGTGCGCGATGCGAGACATTCCCAGCAGCCCCGCAGACCGCAATAGCACTGAATGGAATCGCCTGACACGGGGATATGTCCCGCTTCAGGATGTGAGCCGTCGGCGGCTCTGAGTGGGCGCCCGGCCATCAGCAATGCAACTCCGATGCCCGTCCCCAATGTAACCATAAGCAAGCGCTCACTTCCGACGCCAGCGCCCAGATAGTATTCTCCAAGCGCTGCCGTAACCGCATCGTTGTCGATGGAGGCCTTCAGATTCAGCGCGTTAGACAATTCATCCACAAGTGGAAAGTAAGAGAACGCCGGTAGTGTGTCGTCGTTTTCGATGACGCCTGTGCGCACGTTCACGGGACCGCTTGCACCTATGCCAAGCGAGAGAAGTCTTTTTCCGCTCGGGATCAGATCCCGAAGGCTTCCGACAAGGTGGGCCACACGTTCGGATTTGCTTAACGGACCGAACGATGCGGTCGGTACAGTAAGACTGGCCAGCTCACGACCTTCACTCAAAATGACAATGCGAACACCCGTGCCTCCAAGGTCGATTCCTGCACGTACGCCTTCGTCGCGATCACTACTCATATCGTCACCGTAACCTTCCTGCCGTAAATAAACTCGCCAGGCACCAGTCCTTTCGCACGCGCAATCAAAATGGTGAAGTGCTGGACGTAAAGCATTCCGGCGATCAATCGGACGATCTCTGGCGAATCGGAAGTCTGCAATTGCTTGCTGCCCACATATGCCTTGGGTCCAATCGTCACAACTTCCGTCCCGTTTGCCGTTAGCTCTTCAGAAAGCGCCTGGAGCGTGGCATCGGTTCCGTCGCCAATGAGTAACGTGATCATCCCCGGGCCTGAAGTCTCCATCGGGCCATGGCGGAACTCCCCGCTCAGATAACCCTCGGCCATCACTTTGCAGGCCTCTTTAAGAATAAGAGCGCCGGTCATCGTGGTTGCACCATCCGCACCCATACCAACCAGCGCGACACGGGGCTCTACGTCTCCCAAGAAGGCTTCATTGACAATCGACTGGACGGCACTTCTGTCATCAATCAGGCGAGCGAACTCAGCCGTTGCTGCCCGAACCGCGGCGATAAGAGGCGCCTCATCCTCGCGACGGAGTGCCAGCGCCGTCCGGTATGCTGCGATCAAAGTGTTCACGTAGCTTTTTGAACTCACAGTTGCTTCCGAACCGCTCTTAAGCGCCACCAAAATATCAGATCGACGTGCGAGCGTGCTCTGCTCATCGTTGGTCACACCGATGATAGTCGCGGGTCGCGTGGCGCCTTCGAGCTTGTTCAGTAGAGCAACGATTTCTCCACTCATTCCTGACTGTGACGTCGCCCAAAGTAAGGTCTTGCCCGTGATGAGCTCAGGAAAGTCGAGTAGGCTGCCTGTGTCGATACGCCAAACCGGGAGGCCGCGCGCAGCAAGTCCCCGTTCAATCGGAATTGTTGCGTAATGCGAAGAGCCCATGCCGGTTAAGACGATACGGTCAAAACGGGACACGTCCAGCCGGCGCAGCGATGGCGGCAGTTCGTAGGCGAGCTGATCGGCGATTGCTGTCAGTTGATCGCTAATGTCCCGCTCGTAGGGGCTGATGTGGTTTTGCATGCGCACGCTTGGACTCCCCGGAATTGATGAGTCGATATTATATGCACGATAGCGTGCAGTCAATGCACAGTTTGTCGCCCGCGCGCACGTCGCTCGCTGTGTCATGGTGCATCCGCCTTGCAAACGGTTGCGGTAGCCAAGCGATCTTGCGGAAACGAGGCGATGACGCGTACTTTGGACGCTGAGTGATGTCATCGCGGAAAAATTTTACTGCTGGCATGCGAACAAGGTAGCGCGCTCATACCACTACAAAGTCGGTTCCCATCCCGGTAAGATGCACGAAGACGAGCAGCCATTGCACGTAACGTCCGACGGCGCGGCACGGGAGCGCGGTGAACATTGCGTCAGGATTGCTCAAATCCGCCTTCCAACCAGACTTTGACAACCCATTCGATCATTAATGACCGCTACCGAGCGACGTGACCAGATAGTTGAACTCCTAAGGGCGCGCGGCTATGTTAACGCTGGCGAACTGTCCGAACTGTTTTGTGTCGACGGCTCGACAATCCGCCGGGACTTGTCGTTTCTGGAAAAGACGGGACGAGTGATGAGAACCCACGGTGGGTTGCTCCCGGCGCAAGATGCGTCTGAAGGGGACACGCCGTACAGCGTCCGCCGCAACCTGAATATACAGGAGAAGGCGGCTATAGCGCTTGCCGCGCTTAGTGAGGTCAAAGACGGGCAGTCGATGATTCTAGACAATGGTTCGACTGTGTTCCAGCTCGCCCTCGCCCTGAAATCGAGGAAAAACATCACGGTCGTTACGAACGACCTGATGACGGCGATGCAACTCTCGCAGCACCCCAGCATCACATTGCACGTGGCAGGTGGAGTGATGCTTCACAACGTGTACACCCTGGTGGGCTCGGACACAACGCGGAAGTTCGAGCACATACATGTCGACTGGGCTTTCTTAGGTGCGGAGGGCGTGCATTTCGAAAGCGGGATCACAAACATAAACACCATCGAAATTCCGGTAAAACAAGCGATGATTGCGGCGGCAGAACGGACAGTGGTTTTGGCCGACAGCTCAAAGATAGGATACCGGGCGCTGTCGCATGTCTGCTTGCTCGATACCATCGATCATGTGATCACCGATGACCGGCGTCCTGTAAAAAACCTGAATAAATACGGCGAAAAGCTTCGGGTGGTTCAAGCATAAGACCGTCAGCGAAGCTGCCCGGGCATCCGGAGGTCCCCGGTCGGGCGGCTTACAAATGTTTTCCGCAACAGCGAAAACGGTCTTGTAACCGGCACTAGGGAAAGTCCTAGGCGCCGTCCGCCTGAGCATTATCGGCGGACTTTCTTAAATATATCCTTCATAGGTGCGACTCCCCGCGCGCCCCGCCACTAGTGGCATGCAGACCACCCTAGGACGCAAACATGCGCCCCCCGAACGCTCGAGACACGAGCGCTTCGAGGCCGTCTTTAGTGTTTTGAGATCAACGCATCGCGGCCTGCACGTTATCGTGACTTGACTGCACGTTTTCGTGCGCTAATAATAAATTTACACCGGGGACGTGGCGGATGCATCGCAGCCTCGCCTAACCACTGATTAAGGAGATTTCCGATGATCAATAACGACGATTCGATTGCGGGGCGCGGCCTTTCGCGCAACTCAGTCGGGCTGCCAACCGTACTGATGCAGAGCATTGCGCAGATTGCGCCGGCAGTCGGCGTCCTTACGACGATCGCTTTTAATACTCAGCAGGCCGGTCTGGGTGCTCCCTCGACGTACATCGCGGCATTTATTGTCGGCCTGGTCGTCGCAATCTCTCTTGCGCAGCTCGGGAAGCACCTGCCTTCGGCTGGCGGCTTTTACACTTACGTCAGCGCGACAGTTGGTCCGCGTTCCGGATTTATGGTTGGATGGCTTTACTCATGGGTCGTGGCGCTGATTCCGGGTGGGCTTGCTTCTTATACGGGATTTGTTTTACAGACCGAGTTGCAGCAGAACTACGGTGTAGACATCCCGTGGCAACTGATCACCTGTGCCATTCTCCTGGTGGTGGGATACACGGGATATAAAGGCATTCTTGCTTCCGGCAAGATGCTCACCGTGCTCTCTATCGTTGAGATGTTGATCGTAGCTGGACTGAGTATCTCGGGATTGGTGTCGCCCGGGCCTGGGGGAATAACGTTCTCCGGTTTCAACCCGGCTAGCAGCACTTCGCCGCACGGCTTTTTCCTCGCAGTCGTGCTTTCAATTTTCGCGTTCACCGGATGGGAGGGCGCTGCCGCTGTGGCAGAAGAGGCCCGCAATCCTCGCAAGGTCATTCCGCAGGCGATCATTGGTTCAATGATCCTGCTCGGCATTTACTATGTCTTCTGTGCTTGGGGAATTCAGATCGGATGGGGCACGGCACATCTGGATGGTCTCGCGAACTCGAAGGAAAACCCAGCGTTCGTCGTTGCGCATCGGCTCTGGGGGCATGGCTGGTTGCTCGTGCTGCTTGCGTTGCTGAATTCGGGTATCGCAGTCTGTATCGCCTGCACGGTTGACTCGACTCGCAACTGGTATGCAATGGCGCGTGCCGAAGCGATGCCGCAATGGCTGAACCGCATTCATCCGGTTCATCGGACACCATACACGGCCGTAATCGCACAAACAGTTCTGGCACTTATCGTCGGCGTAGTGGGCGGAGGATTCCTCGCGCCAGACCAGTCGTTCTTCATGCTTGGCACGCTTGCGACCATCATCTACGTTTTTGTTTATCTGATGGGTAACATCGGTGTTGCGCGGTTCTTCCTGACGACAGCGCGCGGCGAGTTAAATGTGCTGATTCATATCATCTTTCCGATTGTTTCCACTGTTGCGCTGTGCTTCGTGCTGTACTACTCCTTGGTACCGTTGCCCGATCCACCGGTGAGCTACGCACCGGTTGCGTTCGGCATTTTGTTGGTTGCAGGGCTGCTCATGCTGTGGCGTCTCCAGAGAAGCGGCCGGACAAACTGGATGACGCTCTCCAGGTATGTCGTTGACAGTGAAGTTAGCGCGCCGCCGCAAGATCCTGATGTTGACGTACAGGTGGGCAAGTTTGGAGTGTGAGCCGGGCACGGAGGCGACGCGGTCGCAAAGCCTAATGAAAACCTTTTGAAAAATCCGATTGTTCCGCCGTGGCAGGGTCGCTGGCGGGCGTCGGCATAGCAGCAATCTTGCATTGGATCAAGTCATGAGCAGCAACGTTCGAGAATTTGACTACGTCATAGTTGGCGCGGGCTCGGCAGGATGTGTTCTTGCCAATCGACTGACGGAAGATCCGGCGGTCGAGGTCTGCCTTATCGAAGCTGGTCCGAGCGATAAGAGCATATTCATTCAGATGCCGGCGGCGCTTACTTTTCCCATCGAGAGTGATGTTTTCAACTGGAAATTCGAAAGCGAACCGGAGCCCGAACTGCACGGTCGAGTCATCGGTCAGGCACGTGGGCGCTGTCTGGGTGGGAGCTCTTCGATCAACGGCATGGTCTACGTGCGAGGCGGCAAGGAAGACTATGACAGCTGGCGCGATCTTGGCGTTAAGGGTTGGGATTTCGAGGACTGCCTGCCTTATTTTCGGCGAATGGAAACGTTTGAAGAAGGACGCGATCCTAAACGCGGTGGATCGGGCCCAATCACGGTCGTGCGCAGCAAGGCGGATCATCCGCTCTATCGGTCGTTCTTGCAGGCAGGTCAGGAGTTCGGTCTGCGCGATGCAGGGGACTACAATAGTGGTGATCAGGAAGGAGTGCATATAACCCAAGCCAACATCCGCAACGGTGTGCGATGCAGCACGAGCCTGGCTTATCTTGAGCCCGCGTTGAAGCGCAAAAACTTGACGGTGATGACCGGCTGCCTTGTGGAGCGAATCAACTTTGACGGCAATATCGCGACAGGCGTGACACTGAAACAAAAGGGCGAGGAACTGCAAGTGCGTGCGACAAGAGAAGTGATTCTGTCCGCAGGCACCATCGGTTCACCGCATCTGTTGATGCTGTCGGGCGTCGGCGACCGAGCCAAGCTTCAACAGCATGGGATTGAAACGCGTGCTCATCTGCCTGGAGTCGGTGCCGACCTGCAGGACCACGTTGTGGCGCCACTGCGATTCCGTACCTCTGACGGCGTCTCAATCTGCCGACAACTCAATACGTTCGGCCGGTTGAAACTCGGCATTGAATGGTCGCTGTTCAAAACGGGGCTTGGCTCCACAAATTTCTTCGAGGTAGGTGCATTTTTCAAGAGCAGCGACGACATCAGCTACTTCAACATGCAGCATGAGTTTTTGCCGTTCCTCGCAGACTTTCAGTCCGGGAAGGTCAACATCTCGGATGGATTTCAGTATTTCGTTAGTCAGATGCGGCCGTTTAGTCGCGGCTGCGTGACCCTGAGGTCCGCTGATCCGACGCAAAAACCTGCTATCCGGTTCAACTATCTGACTGACGATCGCGACATCGCAGAAATGGTCAACGGCATCCGGCGCACTGTCGAGATGGCGAACCAGAACGCATGGTCGAGGTATCGCGGCAAGGCTATTGATACTCCGAGCCTGAGCGACTCCGATGCCGATATCGCGGCGTGGTTGCGGACGGTCGCCAATACCGAACACCACCCGACAAGCACTTGTCGTATGGGGACCGACGAAAACGCTGTGACCGATGAGGTTGGCCACGTACACCAGTTGAACAGGCTTCGTGTTGTTGATGGATCGATCCTACCGAAGGTTCCGTCCGCCAACATCAATGCGCCCATCATCATGGTGGCAGAGAAAATCGCGGCATCAATGACACTGTAGCGGCTTAGAGGCCAGTTCAAAAACCCCTGAGGGGGCTGTTTACTTTCTCGGCAAGCTGTTAACGTTGGATGTCTGGACAACGGAACCCAAGGGATGGAAGCGCCGACCATTGATGACGAATTGTGGGCACTGATCGAACCGTTACTGCCGCCGCCCAAGCCGCGGCGCAAAAAGCATGCTGGCTGCCCACGCGTATCGGATCGGGCCGCGTCGAATGGCATCCTGTTCGTGCTGAGGACGGGGCTACGATGGAACCACCTGCCGACCATATTGGGCCTTGGCTCGGGCGCCACCTGCTGGCGACGAGTGCACGCCTGGCAGAAGGCTGGTGTGTGAGACCGGCTGCACGAACTGCTGCTCGACAAGCTGCGCGAGGCTGGCCAGATCGACCTCTCACACGCTGCGGTCGATTCCTCGTCGGTACGAGCCGTTGGGGCGGGCGAAAAACTGGCCCGAACCCTACGGCTCGCGCGCGACCCGGTTCCAAACACCACATCCTCGTCGTCGCAAACGGCGTTCCCATCAGCGCGATCCTGACCGGGGCGAACCGCAACGACGTTACCCAACTGCTGGCGCTTGTTGACGCGATCCCGCCGATTCGTGGCGTGCGCGGCCGGCCGCTTCAGAAGCCCAAGGTCGTCTATGCCGATCGTGGCTACGATTCCGACCCGCATCGTCAGCGACTTCGCGAGCGCGACATCAAGCCGGTGATCGCGAAGCGTCGCACGGAACATGGCGGCGGTCAGGGGAAATTCCGCTGGGTAATTGAACGCACTCACTTGTGGCTCCACAACTTCCGTGGTCTTCGTATTCGCTTCGATCGTCGAGCGGACATTCACGAACCATTCTTCAAACTCGGTTGCGCCCTTGTCTGCTGAAACATCTTCAGGCGTACGGAGCAACCTTTTTGAACTGTCCTCTTAGGAGAGAGTCCCTGCGAAAACATCATTCGCTTGGCCGTCAACATCCAGGCAGTTGATATACAGCGGCGCGCAGGTCGAATGTGAACCGCCCCGGATTCCCGGGGAGGTTCACAAATGTTTCTTGTCATTCATGGCTGCCTGCAACAGTGATAGACGTAGTTGTCATGTTGCGCGATCCTTATCCAGACAGGCCAAATGGTCCGCCAGGTAGACTCCCCGCGGTTCGTCTCATCTGTTGCGGTCATCAGGGCCTCCGCAATCACTCAGCATGAGGGGCGTTGTAACACCGCCATTTCATCGTCCGCATGCGGCTTTCATTGGCTGTTCGTCAGTTACTATTTGAATTCGTTCTAAAGCCTGGCGGGTTACATCGCCCTGCGAAATCTTTTATATTTCTGCGATGAACGCGCTGGCGTTCCTTCTTTTACGGACATCCATGAGTACGACGCCCCCCTCCAAAACCACCGGCGCATTCGGCGCCATGCATCTGCTGGCCGAATATGGCGAGGCGGAGAGCCTACTGCGCAGCGTGCGCCTTGAGGCGGCCACCGATACCCGCGGCGTCGTGCTGATCGATCGCGATCTACGCAAGCCCGGTGTCCAACGCGAAACCCGGCACGAGATCACGCCGGCTGAGCTGATTGCACTGATCCGCTCCCACTGCACCGAGCTTCCGGGAGAAAATCATGTTCGTTCTGGTGACGTGCGCTGATCAAAAGCAGCGAAGGGAAGAAGCCGGCGCCAGGTGACGATCAGGCGTGTTTACGCCGACCGGAAATTGAGCCACTTGTAGGGCTCAAAATTCCGTCGGCGCGGACAAGTCTGTGCGTCCGGGAATGGCACCTGATAGTCCAGCACGATCGCGAATTCGGCCGATCTAACGTTGCGCCGCCTATGCAATGGTATGCGCCACGCGCCTCTGGGCCTGCCTTTTCAACGAGACGATCAGGCGAATCAAGCGTCACACTATCCGAAGCGCTGGACATCACGCGTTGGGCGAACTTAACTTTCGAGCGGACCCGAGCGTCTGAGCTTCCTGAACGAGTCGGGCTCCCATGAGCGGGCGGCAAGCAGAACTGCAATCCCTCGCTTCTCTTGCGGCGACGCCGATGACGACGCTTCGTGCAGCGCAGCCAATCTGCTTCTCAACTTGCGCAATTCGGCATGCAACTGGGTGGACGCTGCTTCCGTGAGAACGCCGTACGCGAAGTCCAACGATTCGTCGTGGCCATCGAACTGACTGTTCAAAAACTCCGGCAGGCCCACTTTCAGAAAAGACCGGCGGATTGGTCCGTTAGGGATCCAGTCGAAATCTCTTGCGGCCAGCAACCGAATTCTGTTATTCGCGTGGACCTGAATAATGCCCATGCTGTCGAGTACCAGCAGTTGCTTGATGCATTCCGATTCCGATAGACGATACGCCGCGACTATGTCCTTCATCGTCCAATGGTTCAGTACGCACACGCTGACCAGCATCAGTTTCTGATCCGCGACGAGGCGCGCTTCCTGTTCCGGTGAGAGCAGACGCAGTCGCGGCCGCGACGATTCCGACTCCTGAAGTAACTCAACCATTGTCAGGCCAAGCAGTTCGCTGATCTGTTCAAGCCGATCAATTGTGAAGCGCTCGCTTGCAAACAGCCGTTTGACACTCGCTTCGGAAAGTTCGAGCGCTTGCGCCACAGTTTTGTATGTCATTTGGCGGCTCTTGAGCAGCCGTTTGATCGTTGCCATAAGTTGTGCGGCGCCGGCCATAGGTATTGGAATTCGTTACCAGAGGTAGCATTTTACGCATGTTTTTATAAACAGGATGCGAATTTTGTTACTACGCGGCATTCTCTATCACACGCGCCTCGCCGGGGCTAAACGGCGCCGGGCGATGCGCAAAAAAGAATTCAACGAGACAGTATTGCTGGAGCGGCAGATGATAAAGATTTTCACCACGGGCAATCCGTTTGCGCCCGGAATTCCAGACCTGTCGGCGCTTAAGCGCCAGGGTGCCGAATGGGACGCGTCAGAAGCGATCGACGAGGTACTGATCGGGTATTCGGCGCTCTGGCCGCAGAACTTCGCGACTTCAACAGCCCTCGCAAGCGTCACAAACAAGCTGAAACTGATCGTTGCACATCGACCCGGCGTGATGCATCCCACGGCGGCCGCTCGGACCTTTGGAACGATGGATTTTTTGTCCGGCGGCGGCCGTCTCGCGATCAATCTCGTTAGTGGATCGTCCGACAAGGATCTTCATCGTGAAGGCGATTATCTCGCCAAGGTCGAGCGCTATGATCGCGCGACTGAGTATGTTGAATGCATGAAGCGTTGCTGGAGCGAGCCGAAGTCATTCGACCACCAGGGTAAATACTACCAGGCAGAAGCGGTACGGCAATTGATGCGCCCGATGAGTGGCCACATTCCGATTTACATGGGTGGCGAAAGCGACGAGGCGGTCGAGTTCGGCGCACGTCATGCGGACGTCTACATGCTATGGGGCGAGCCGCTGAGCGGCACGAGGGAGCGCATTGAAAGAGTGAAGGCCAGTGCTGCGAGGCATGGACGGGAACCACAATTTTCGTTGAGTCTGCGCATCTTTCTCGGCGCTACGGACGAAGCAGCGTGGGAGAAAGCGCGCGCAGTCGAGAGAACGATCCTGGATGCGGAAGGAACAAACCGTTTTCTGCGCTCAGCCGTTACGGACAAGTCCGTAGGACGCGACCGGCAGCTTTCTTTCGCGAATGAAGCGGTTCACGACGACTGTTTCTGGGCGGGTCTCGTCAAGCTGCTGGGCGGATTCGCCAATTCAGCCGGTCTTGTCGGAACACCGGATCGTGTCATGGCTGCACTTCGGAGGTATCGCGAGCTTGGCGTCGACGCGTTCCTGATTACGACGGGTCTGGATGGCTTCTGGGACCCGTCGCTCGAAGACTTCGTGGTTCAGATGAAGAAAGAGCTTTGACCTGAAAAGAATCACGACGGATTGCTTTCAGGCAGGGTGGATGCCAATTGATACGGCTTTGCATTGAACAATGGAGACAAGGATGACCGCTGTTCGACTTCGGGATGTTTCGCCGAGACTTGCATTCCAGGCACACTCCGTTACAACGCAACAAAAGGTTGAACTGGTTGAACGCCTGATCGCAGCGGGGCTTCGCGCAATCGAGGTGTCCTCGTTCGTCCATCCGAAACTTGTCCCGGGTCTTGCTGACGCCGGGCAGGTATTCGCGCAGGTGAGCCGGCCCGCGGGGGTCTCACTTGAGTGTTGCGTGGGCAACATGACCGGACTGAAGCGGGCGATTGACGCCGGCGCACATGCTGCGTGGTTCCTGCTTGCAGCCGACGAGGAGTTTTCGAAGGCAAACATTGGGCGCACGATAGCCGAATCGATTGATGAGTTGGCGCGCATGCGGGAAGTCGCTGAAGGCAGTGGTACGCATCTGGGTACATATCTGATTGCCGCTTTTGGCGGACCCGTCGGTCTGGGTCGCGGTCCTGATGACGTGCGGGCTGTCGCGAACAGACTGATCGAGCTCGACGTACACGACTGGATTCTCGCAGACTCATGCGGCTACGCTGCACCCCCGCAGATTCGGGACATGGTCCGCTTTGCGGCTGGCCTGACCGATATCAAGCGGCTCACCGTGCAGATTCACGACAGCCGTGGGATGGGTCTGGCAAACGTGGCGGAGCTAGTTGCGCAAGGTGTGACAAACATTGACACATCGCTCGCCGGCTCAGGGGGGCATCCTGCGGCGCCGGGCGCCAATGTCGGCGGGACATGCTCGGAAGACGTAGTACAGATGCTCAATCTTATGGACATCGATACCGGCATCGACCTCACGGCGCTGATCGATGCCGCTAACTGGCTCAATGAAGTGCTGGGTGGCAGCGAAAAGGGCTACACACGGCTTGTTGGCGGCATTCCGTCCACTGCGGAAGAGCTGGCAGCATTTCGCAAGTCGCGCGGCCCGTTTCAGTGGCAGAAGGCGTAGGCAGAGAGCGGGTGCGGCATGAGGGATACTGTCTGATCAAGGCGTCACGGAGGTTGCCGGCAGCCGCTAAAATTGCGCGTTCGTCCGGGGCCCGAAACTCGACGGATCCAGGCAGCGTGCGCCAGCACAACGAAAAGACAGAAAACAGGAGACAGGAGCATGCCAGTGCATGACTTGCAGGATATCGGAGGCGGGACCGCCAGTGCCATGCTGGCATCGCGAGCAAAGGCGGCGCCGGATAACGTCGCGCTCGTATTCGAAGGGCAGAACTTCAGCTACCGTGAACTTGACGAGCAGGCGAGTGCCGCCGGCTCGGGCCTGATGGCGCTCGGCCTCAAAAAGGGAGATGCGGTCGGCTTCTTCATGACCAATCGGCCCGAGTACCTGTTCGGATGCTATGGAAGCGGTCGTGCGGGTCTGGTTCAGGTTTCCATCAATACCGCTTACAAGGCCACGTTTCTTCACTACACGCTTGAACATTCCGAAGCAAAAGTTCTCGTCACCGAAGCGCGACTTGCCGAGGCATTAATGACGCTGGGAACCCTGCCGACGGGGTTGCGCACGATCGTCTATCTTGACGGGATGCCAAAGAACATTCCGGCAGGAGATGTCGACGTCATCTCCTGGGAGGAGATGCTCGCCAAGCGAAGCCATAATCCGGAATTTCCCACCGTCCACCCGCATGACGCATCGGCTATCAGTTTCACATCAGGCACAACTGGGCGGAGTAAAGGGGTAGTCTCGCCCGCGCTGCAAGGCGTCGTAATGGCTCGGGAAGCGGCACACGCATTCGGCATTACGCCGCGGGACCGGATGTACACGTGTATGCCGCTTTTTCATGGCATGGCGCAAGTCACGACATGTCTTGCAGCTATTTATGCCGGAGCGACGATCGTTCTTTCCCGGCGCTTCAGTGTCACGCAGTTCTGGGAGGAGATCCGGGAGTCGGGCGCAACCCAGGCAAGCGCGCTCGGCTCGATGCTGCATATGCTTCTTTCTCCACCGCCATCCCCGCGCGATCTGGACCACAAAGTTGTCCGCATGTTTTCGGCGCCGGCCCCAGCCGATGTTCTCTACCGATTTGAAAGACGGTACGGAGTCCACGTGATCGAGGGCTATGGCTCCACGGAAATCAAGAATGTTCTCTACAACCCCATCCACGGGCGCAAGGTAGGCTCAATGGGTCTGCCGACGGCGACTTCGATCATGGAAATCCATGACGAAGACGGCAACACGTTGCCGCCTGGTGAGGTGGGCGAAATCGTGTACCGGCCGCGAATCGCCAACATCATGCTGAAGCACTATCACAAGGAGCCGGAGAAGACCCTCGAGAACATGCGGGACATGTGGTGGCATACCGGCGACATGGGATCGATGGACAGCGACGGCTTCTTTTATTTTTTCGACCGGAAATCGGACGCCTTGCGCAGGCGCGGTGAAAATATCTCGTCGCAGGAGGTAGAGATGGTGCTGACAGCGTACCCCGGTATTCGCGATGCGGCAGCTGTCGCCGCCCATTCCGAGGTCGGCGAAGATGACGTGCTGGTTGTGCTCGAAGTCGCAAATGCTGGTGGATTCGATTTCAACAATCTGTTCAGGCACTGCGTCGAAGCGCTGCCCAGGTTCATGGTGCCGCGATACTACCGGTTGATCGAGACACTGCCGCGTACACCCACGGGAAAGATTCAGAAAGCAGTACTGCGGCAGGAAGGATTGACGGTCGACACATGGGACCATGTTTCCGCTGGCCTTGAGGTTCCCCGTTAAATCGGTTCGCGAGCCGAGAGAGTCCGTTGCGCAGAGACGTCCGGGCTCTCTTCGTGAGGCTTGCGGATGAGTTCAGACTTACGCTCTGGGATTTCTCGTCTTTCAAGCACGACTTAAAGGACTACTTATGTATTATTACCATGCAAACTTGTCTTATCAGCTTGCCATGGACGGCGGATTGGCAACATGACCACTTCGACTTCAACTTTTGAGCAACGTCAGCTTCGCGATGTGCTTGGCACGTTCGTAACGGGTGTAACCGTCGTGACGACTCTCGATGAGCACGGTGTTGCACACGGTGTTACCGCGAACTCGTTCAGTTCCGTCTCGCTCGATCCGCCACTCGTGCTGTGGAGCCAGGCATTGACGTCGAAGAGCTATCCGGCTTTCCGCGACAGTAACCATTTCGCGGTCAACATTCTTGCCCACGATCAGATCGCGATCTCGAACCACTTCGCTCGCTCGAGCGAAGACAAATTCAACGGCATCGTTCACGACAGCGGTATAGGTGGGGTCCCGGTGCTCGACGGCGCTGCGGGTCATCTCGAATGTGTCAAGGTTGCCGCGTATCCAAGCGGCGATCATGTCGTGTACATTGGACGGGTCGAGCGGATCGGTCATTCGGGCCGCCGGGGACTTGCGTTCGGTAGCGGCAAGTACATGCTGGCCTATTCTCACGACCTCGAAGCTTCCAGCTTCCAGCGGGGGGGGGCGCGTCCTGTTCCGCTCGACAGTCTTGGTGCAGTTCGAGAGCTGATGCCGGCAATCGCGGCGCGGCTCGGTGACCACACGTTGTGTCTTGCTGTCTGGGGCAATCACGGTCCGACGGCGATTCACTGGGAACCGTCGCGTCATCCTGTTAGCGACCAGTTGCTTACCGGACTCGTAATGCCCGTGACGCAGTCTGCGAGCGGGAAAGCATTTGCGGCCTTCCTTAGCGCTGATATCACCGGTCCATTTATCGACGAAGACTTGCGGCTTTTCCCGGTTTCGGGTGAAAGCCTCGCCGCGCGCCGCGTTCAGTTCGACGAGGAGCTTGCGGGCATTCGGCAAAAAGGCGTGGCGAGCACGATCGGTACCGATCCGTCGCCTCTGCATGGCGTGCCCGTAAATTCATTCAGCGTGCCGGTTCGCGATACAGACTCAGAAATGGTCATGGCACTGACGCTGACGTCCGTTGCAGAGCGACTGCGGGCGGACCCGGATGGCGAGGTGCCGCAGGGGCTCATCAGCGCGGCGAAGGAGATATCGGAGCGCCTAAAGGCGCACTCCATATCGGAGCAGTCATGTTGACGAACCAGACTCAGGCTGCGCTGGCTGCAGTCAAGGCGGCCTTACCTGTCGTGGTGGTTGCCGATCTCACGATCCATGATCAGATCGCCCATCTGAGACGGACCGACGTGTCGGCCAGCGACGATGGGAAGGTGATGGGAAGGTAGCGCTCGTGCGAAACAGAGGGGCAAAAAGCCGCGTTGCCATTCAGTAAAGATTCCATCGTGCGTAGCGTCGGGAGGCTCATCGCGGGAATTTCTCGCGGTCGTCAGAAGCGTTATCAGAGGTCGCACTAAAAAAGATTCTAATTAGCGCCGTCTGGGATAGCAGTAGATCGCGGTACTGAATAAAGTTTAAAAAACTGGAGACGACGTGAAGCGTATATATCTTGCTGGGGCATGTCTTGCGTTTGGAACGGGTTGCGTTTTCGCGCAGTCAAGCGTCACTCTTTACGGCGTGACCGACTTAAGCGTTCAATACTTGACACACGCAAACCGTACTGGCGATTCGCTGGTGCGAATGACGACCGGCGGTCTATCGCAAAGTCTACTCGGGCTACGTGGCTTCGAAGACCTTGGAGGCGGATACAAGGCAGTCTTCCGGATGGAGAGCCTGTTCGACGCTAACACGGGCCAGCAGGATTCTCCGAACAACTTCTGGACCGTCTCCTATCTGGGCGTCACGTCGCCGACATATGGCACCGTCACGTTGGGGCGCCAGGTCAGCGCGATCGCCGACATCGTCACGCGAACCTATGCGTCGAATTCGTGGGCACCGTACGTGTACGTGTTCAGGCCGGAAGTCACATTCTTTGCGGGGACCTGGTCCAGCAACATGGCGAAATACCAGCTCAGGGCAGGCAACATACTTGGTGAAGCAACGTACGCGTTTGGTAATTCCGTTGGCAGTACATCGTATGGTTCACAGCTCACTGCGGGAATCGCGTACCTCGGGGGAGCGTTTGGCGCAGGCGCCGCCTACTCGGACGCGCGGGATTCGACTAATGGCTCCCATTCCAAAGCATGGACCGCCGGCGCTTCATACACCTGGCAGAGCACTCAGGTGCATCTGGGTTACTTTGAAAACCGGCTTGATCCCAACTTCCATACTTTTCTTAACGGCTACTTCACCCCGCAGATTCTCGCCGCCCTGAAGTTCACTGATATGAGTTCGCGCACAATGTTCAGCGCCGGGATCACGCAGTACGTCGGTGCGTCAACTCATCTGGCCTTTAACTACTGGCGAACGCTGCAGACAGGTAAGACCAGGGCACTGAATGGCACTGCGTCGCAGTTCCAGCTAGTGGCAGACTACAATTTGTCCAAGCGTACGGACGTGTACGTCGAGACCAATTATGCTTTATATAGGGGAGATCTGATAGGCGCGCAACTTCAAGGGGTCAACGCGTTGAGCAGCGCGCAGAAAGGTACGCAACTTGGCTTAATGGCGGGCATCCGGCATCAGTTTTAATTGCACGCCGCGGCATGGCGACTTCGTGTGGGAAACCCCGGGCTGCAAAGAACTTTGGATGGAAATGATGGGAATCGATATGAGAACGGCCAACCTATTCAAGGCGTTGTGCGCTGCATTTTGCATGGCCATGCTATCGGCGAGCTACGCTCAACCGGGCGATGCAACAGAACCCGCAAGCGCAACCGCAAGCGCGGCTGCGCCGTCCCTGGTTGACCGAAAACTCGCCCGCAAGCAGGACCGGAAACTCAGCGTTGACGTACGTCGCGCGCTGGCGGTGTCAAAAGACATCGACGTGACAAATATTTTTGTGCGTGCTCGCGGCGGAGCGATCACGCTGACGGGCTCGGTGAGGGAGGCGGGACAGATTCAAAAAGCCGAGGACATCGCAAGCCACGTGAAGGGAGTTACATCTTTAACTAACAAGCTCACGCTACAACCGCAGTACGGGCATTAAATGAACAAGTCGGAGGGCAGCGATGTTCCTATAAACCTGGTTAAAGCGAAGTAAGTCGCTGCCCAGGTTCAAGGGAGTCTGGCCTTGAATGCATTACGAAAGACACTTGTGGGAGTCGTCAAGTGGAGACAAACTGCAGTACGGAGGAAGGGCGCATGATCGAGGCACGGATCAATCGGCTTCCGATGACGCGACACCTATGGTCTCTCGTATTTCTTCTGGGCCTGGGCGCCTTTTTTGAGGCCTACGATCTGTCTTTGACCTCTGTGATCACGCCTGGTCTGGTGCGGTCCGGTATCTTCCAGGCACGCGGTGGTCTGATTGGGTTGCCTGATCAGGCGGCCTTCGGCATGGCGACCTTTCTCGGCCTGTTTGCGGGTGCGCTGCTTTTTGGGCGCTACGTCGACAGGTTCGGGCGCAAGTCGGCATTCAACGGTGCGCTGTTACTTTATACCGGCGCGACGGTTGCAATGGCCTTGCAGCACAGCGCGGTGTGGATTGACGTATGGCGCTTCATGTCGGCGGTCGGCCTCGGCGTTGAACTGGTTGCTATTGACGTCTATATCGCGGAGATCGTACCGATCCGGTATCGCGGGCGGGCATTCGCCTTCGCGTTCTTCGTACAGTTCCTCGCCGTTCCGGTTGCAGGTGCGCTGGGCGTCGCGCTGGTCCCGCGTAGTCCCCTCGGCTTCGACGGCTGGCGATGGGTCGCCGTGCTCGGTAGCGTAGGTGCTGCTCTGGTGTGGATCGTGCGGACACGCTTGCCGGAGTCGCCCGCGTGGCTGGCGCAGCACGGTAGGTATGCGGATGCGGTCCAGATCGTTGCCGGGTTGGAGAAGCGATGCTTCGGTGAAGTTGCCGCGTCGCGCTTGCCGCCTCTGGAACTCGCACTGCGCAGCAGCGGCGAGGCAGCGCCGCCATCCAGAGTCGGCCTCGGCGCGGTACTGCGCGCGCCCTGGCTGCGTCTGGTGACGATGCTGACGGTGATCAACGTCTTCATGCTCGTAGGTTTTTACGGCTTTGGTAACTGGGTCCCGACTTTGCTTGCGGCGCAAGGGCATTCCGTTGTAACGAGCCTCACGTACGCCGCGTACATCAGTCTCATCTATCCTCTGAGTCCGCTTCTGTTTCTCTTCTTCGCGGACCGCTTCGAGCGCAAGTATCAGATCGCAGCAGCGGCGCTTGGCGCAGGTATCTGCGGACTGCTGTTCGGTCACCAAAGCAGTCCGGTCTTACTGATCGCATTCGGTGCCGGGACGACCGTCTTCAACGTGCTCAACGGCTATGCAACCTTCACCTACCAGGCGGAACTTTTTCCGCCGGCCATCCGAGCCCAGGCGATCGGCTTTGCCTACTCGTGGGGCCGGCTTGCAACCGCATTTTCTAGTCTTATCATCGGCTTTTTATTGCAGCGCGGGGGTTCGGGGGGCGTGTTCGTCTTTCTCGCGATGTGCCAGATCATCGTCGCCGCCGTGGTGTTGACGATGGGACCGCGCACACTCGATCTTCGGAGAAAGCGAAAGGACGGTCACCTGTCGCTGCAAAGGCAAGACTTCACTGACATCACATCCTGACATCTGGAGACAGCAATGATTCTTTCCGTTCCCGAAGCTCGCCGGCTGGCCGAAGCCAGCATGATTACGGCCGGACACACTCGGGCCGAAGCTGCCATCATCGCCGATCATCTGGTCGACTGCGAGTTGCGTGGTCTGTCGTTCGGCGGTTTGCCGCGCGCATTGTCCATTGCTGAGCGCATCCGCGAAGCCAGGACGCCTCGCCGGCCGATCAACGTCATACGCGATACCCCTGTATCGGCCACGCTTGATGGCGGCGATCAGGTCGGCTATCTCGTGGCGCGCCGCGCCACTGAGATTGCGATCAAGAAGGCGCGCACAAGCGGAGTCGCCGTCGTCGGGGCTTACGAGACGTGGTACACGGGCATGTTCTCGTATTATCTCGAGATTTTGGTCAAAGAGGGTTTCGTGGGCATGATCGCGGGCAGCGGCGGTCATATCGTAGCGCCGGAGGGGGGCACGGAGCGGCGCTTCGGAACCAATCCGATCGCGTTCGGTTTTCCGTCCGATGACGTGCCGGTTATCTGGGACATTGGAACTGCCAGTGTGATGCTTGGTGAAGTGCTGATGAAGATGCGGCTGGGAGAACCGCTATCCGAAGGCATCGCATACGACAACGCGGGCAACCCGACGCAGGATCCGATCGCCGCGTTGCAAGGAGCGTTCAAAGTGTGGGGCGGCCACAAGGGTTCTGGTCTGGCGATGGTAGTTCAACTGCTCGGCATGATGTGCGGTGCTTCCGCTGCACCCGACGGTCTGCGCGATTGCGGTTTTTTCCTGCTGGCGATCGATCCGTCGATACTCACTTCAGCAGACGAATTCCGGCAACGTGTCAGCGCATACGTCGATAGCATTCGCGCAACCCGGCCCGTCGACGAGAGTCGTCCCGTGAGGGTGCCATTCGAGCGCTCGGTGGCGGAGCGCGCCAGGCGATTTTCCGAGAACCGGATCGAAGTGGCCGACGCCGTGTACGACGCGTTGGTCAAGATGTCTGGCTATGTGCCGGCACACTGAACTAATCTTCTGTCCGACAGTGCGATATAGACTAGCGGGAACGGACAGTTTTTATGAAGCACTACTGGAGCTAAGGTATGAAGATCGGAATTATTGGCGCAGGGTTTATCGGGCGTGCAGTGGCGCGTCTCGCGGTTCAGCACGGTCACGAGGTGATGATCAGCAACTCGCGTCATCCGCGCACACTTGCAAGTACGATGGTAGCAGTTCGCTGCCAGGTCGGCACAGCGCAAATGGCCGCTGAATTCGGCGATGTCGTGCTGGTTGCTGTGCCGTTTTTTGCAGCCCGAGATCTCGCGCCCCAGCCGCTCGCGGGCAAGATCGTGATGGACGCCAACAACTATTACCCGCAGCGAGATGGTAATGAGGAAGCGCTCGATAATCACACGACGACGACCAGCGAAATACTCGCAAACCACCTGAGGGGCGCCAGAATCGTCAAGGCCTTTAATGCGATTCTCGAGCGTGACATCGAAAAAGATTCACGTCCCCACGGGGCTGCCGATCGTCGGGCTCTGCCGATCGCGGGCGACGACAAAGAGGCGAAGCGGGTAGTCAGCGAGTTGCTGGACGATCTAGGTTACGACGTTGTGGATGCCGGTGCGCTGGCCGAGGGCTGGCGCTTTGAGCGCGCTCGCCCGGCGTATTGCGTGCCTCTGGATGTCGCAGGGCTCAAGCAGGCGCTGGAGAACGCAGGATCGAGCGTTGCAGAGGGCTCTTGGCGCGAATAGAGGTTCAGCCGCGCGATCGCTCTGATGCGCACCGCGAGCCTTTTTATGTCAGCGCCGGCGGTTCCGGTGTTGTCTTCTCACGCTTCGCAAGGCTCTGCCTGCCGCTTGACGCGCCGTTGACGCCGACTCCTGAGCGGGTCGAAGCGGCTAGTTGGACTTAAACCGAAAGGTGGCTTAAACGAGGAGGCAGTGAGCGATCGGCTTGCTCACCTGCACTTTTATTCCATGTTATTCAGCTGCATTCGCATAGGAGTTTATGGACTGCACCGAATCCGTTGATGACATAGGACTTCCCGGCGCTTGTTTTTTCCTTTTTTCGCCCGTTCGGGCAACGCGCTGCCGAGAGCTCACTACGACCACAGTGCACGTTATTTTCAAGTGTTGAAGTGGACTTTGAAAATCGCGACTGCAGCTCGCAGACTCTGCGCTTGATTTGCCATGGCCTGAGCTGCCGCCGTTGCTTGCTCGACCAGCGCTGCGTTTTGCTGCGTCATTTCGTCCATTTGACTGACAGCTAGGTTGACCTGCTCGATTCCGGTGCTCTGCTCGGCCGAGGCCGACGCAATATCGCCTATGATGTCTGTCACACGCTTAACTGAGCGCACGATCTCGCCCATCGTCTGGCCGGCGTCTTGCACGAGCGTCGAACCTTCGGTGACCTGCTGTACCGACGTGGTGATCAGCTCCTTGATTTCCCTCGCGGCGGTGGCGCTGCGTTGAGCAAGCGTTCTTACTTCGGCTGCAACCACGGCGAACCCTCTACCTTGCTCGCCTGCGCGTGCTGCTTCAACGGCCGCGTTTAGTGCGAGGATGTTGGTCTGAAACGAAATACCCTCAATAACGTTGATGATTTCTGCAACTTTCGACGAACTCCTGGAGATGCCTTCCATCGTGTTTACGACGCGCACGACGACCGCGCCACCCGCTGCAGCCGTTTCCGATGCCGAGTCCGCGAGGGCGCTGCCGTGCCGTGCGTTTTCCGTGTTTTGACGCACCGTCGAGGTGAGCTCCTCCATGCTTGCCGCTGTTTCTTCGAGGGACGCGGCTTGCTCTTCTGTGCGCTGAGACAGATCGACGTTCCCTTGAGCGATCTCGTCCGCGGCCGCTGAAACCGATTCGGCCGAAGCCTTGATATCCGCGACAACAATGCTTAGTTTATTTCGCATCGCGTCGAGAAAGGCCATGAGGCTGCTGCTGTCTCCGGGGCGAAGCGTTATCCGGCTCGTCAGGTCACCGGCCGAGATTCTGCGCGCCAAGTCTTGAGCTAGTGCCGGTTCGCCTCCGAGTTGGGTGAGAATGCCGCGTGTGATCAAGCTCGCCGACCCAATGCCGAGGAGAAGGGCAAACGCAGCTACGGTAAGCATCGTCCACCGGACGGTTCTGTAAGTCATTTCCGCATCGCGGGCAGTCTGGTCGTTACGCTCGTTCTCGACAGCGACGAGCTCATTTAGTCGAGAACGCAAGGCGAATGCCTTTTCTGTTACCTCCTCGGTCAGAACCCTGGTTGCGCCGGCCCTGTCGTTCGAGACCCTAAGCTTAATGGCTTTGTCCCAAAAAGGGCGGGTCGCTGCTTCATCAGCTTGAAGTTGTGCGTAGAGCTCCCGCCGTTTGTTAGAGCCACCGCCTTCGGCAGAAAACAAATGACCGAGTTGCCGATATGTTTCGTCGATCGCAGCGTCTAGGGTCCTGACCCGATCTATCTGGGCGTTCACCGCTTTAGCGTCGTCCAGTAGAACGATGGTTCGCAAAAGAAAAGAACGGTCCACTACCTGTTCTCGTATTTCGTAGGACAACCGGGTCTCTGCATTTGCGACATGAGCAATGTTGTCGAGGCGGCCATAAATTGCAGAAAGGGCGTAATTACCAAGCACCGCGATCAGGAAAAGCAAAAAGAGCAGACCACCAAAGCCAACTCTGAGTCGCGTAGAGATCTTGAGATTCTTCACCATTGGAAACCAATCCGTGGTCCGTGTAGCTTTCTTATCGTCCGCATCACTAATGCTTAACGTCTCTTTTCGGCTCATTTCAATTCTGGATAAATATGTTTTGTCAAGGGCGGGCACGAGTACGACGCAGGACTCGTGATCCGCCTTGAATCATGAGCTGTGGCATGGCTTGTTGAGCAGGACGTCGCAATACGCGGACGCGCGACGACATAATGACGAATCAACTCTTTCGGCCGGGGGAGCCGCGGCTCCCCTTCAGTGCTTCACACCTGCGATACTTTGGCGCTAGCTGTCAGTTCACGAGTGCGTTGCTGGCGCGGAACACAGAGGAGCACACACGTCGCGGCGACAAACATCAGCGCCGAGATTGCAAAGAGTCCGTTGGCGAGGCTGCCGGTTGCCGACTTAACCAGACCAAGAAGGAAAGGACTTAACATGCCCGAGAGATTGGACAGACTCGAAATGACTGCGATGCCAGCAACGCTCGATCGTGTGGAAAGCAGACCGGTCGTCATTGCCCAGAAAACCGGAAGCGACGAGACGATTGCGGCGCGCGCGACAGCGAACAATGAGATCGAAAGTCCAAGACTGTGCGCGGTGAGAGAGGTGGCACTAAGTGCGACTGCGGCGATCACGGCGGCAGTGATAAAGTGCCAGCGGCGCTCGAAGTGCTTGTCCGAATGACGGCTGTAGAGAATGGTCGACATCGCCGCTACCGCCTCGGGAATCATCGCATACAGACCAACATGCTGAAGGTTCCGTACGCCCAGTTCCCGGATCACGGTTGGCAGCCAGAAGCTCAGCGCATACGAGCCGCAAAGCATGCAGAACAGGACGAAACTCAACAGGTAGACCTTCGGATCCGCGAAGGGAGAGCGGGCGCTGGTCGCGGAGGGAGATGTCGCCGCGGCCGCGGCCAGGTCTTCAATCACGAGTGCCTTTTGCGCATCGGTGAGCCAGGCAGCTTTGCCGGGACTATCCACGAGATACAGATAAGAGACGATGCCTAGCAGACTGGCCGGCAGTCCCTCGATCATAAACATCCACTGCCACCCCTGCATGCCATGCACGCCATTCATGTTCTGCAGGATCCAGCCTGAGGTCGGTCCGCCAACGAGCCCGGCCGCCGCAGTGGCGAGCATGAATAACGCAACCACGCGCGCACGGCGTGCCGGCGGATACCAATAAGTCAGATAGAGCACGATGCCTGGAAAAAGCCCGGCCTCGAACACACCAAGGAAGAAACGCACGACGTAGAACTGCGTCGGTGTGGAAACGAACATTGTCCCCGCCGATAGCAGGCCCCAACCAACCATGATGCGCAGGAGCGTTTTGCGCGCCCCGATTCTGTGCAGAAGGAGATTGCTCGGAACCTCGAAGATGAAGTAACCGGCGAAAAAAATGCTGGCGCCGAGGCCGTAGATGGCGTCCGAGAAATCGAGCGCATGCTTCATCTGCAACTGTGCATAGCCGATATTGACGCGGTCCATGTAGTTCAGCATGTAGCAGATGAACAACAGCGGCACGATGCGCAGCGTGATTTTCCGGTAAGCACTGTCGCTCGCGGATCGCGAGGAAATGCCTGAAGCGGGAGTTGACATCGTGTCTCCTTGAGTATTTGTTTTACTGCCCGAACGATGCTACGCAGACCGCATATACTTAGACTCCTGCAGCGACCGCCTTCAGCGCCTCATAAATCTGGTCCGCGACTTCGATCGCGTCGCCCGCCCGGCGCTTTTCCCGCTCGACAGCCGACCGCTCGAACGGCACACGAACCGGTTTCGCCGGATCGAGTGGGCGGGTATCGCGCAGGCTGTTGGCGAATGCGCTTACGCGCCGCGCGTAGTCCTCGCGGTCCGTGAGCAGGTCAGGATCAACGACGAGCATGAAGAAGCCGCAGTCGCGCAGTTTGGGCGGCGCCGCCGATGCACCGCTCATCATCCCGAGCAACTGCACGACGAGCGCGAGTCCCGATCCTTTGTGGCCTCCCCAGACCGCGAATGCGCCAGCTAGGGCCGCAGTGGGATCGCGCGTGGGTTCGCCGTCTGGCGCGAAAGCCAAGCCTTCCGGCAGGAGCTCGCCCATGCGCTCGGCGAGTACGACTTCACCGAGCATGATTGCGGCTGTGCCGATGTCCCAGATGACAGGTGTGCCGGCGCTGGGGAAGCCAAACGCGATCGGGTTCGTCGAAAAACGCCCCTCGGTACCGCCGTGCGGCGCGACTCTGCGCCCGCCGCTGCCGGCCACAAAACCCATAAAGCCAGCGGCCGTAATCTTCTCAAGATAGTACGAGAACATCCCGGTGTACCACGTCTGGTTGGCAGTGACGACCGCGATGCCGGTCGTGCGAGCCTTCTCGAGGGCGATTTCGGTGGCCCGATGGGCAACGAGGTATCCGACCTGGTCGCCGCCGTCAAGCGCGGCCGACACGGGCGACTCCTTGATGATCTCAATGGGCTTGCGAGGCGTGGGCGCCGCATGAATGCGTTCGATGACGGACAGCGCGCGCGGTAATCCGCCAAACGACAGGCCGCGCAGCTCGCAGTCAATCAGATGATCACTGATGATGTCAGCCTCGGTCGGGGTGTGGCCAGAGGCGGTCATGCACGCCCGAATCAGCTCGCGTGCGTCGTGGATGCTCAGAAGCATGATTGTCTCCGATAACGGTTGTTGGGGGGGGGCGCCTATCCGGCGCTAATGACCGATGGCGCGGACGCGGTCTTATGCGCGCTGTCCCAGGCTCCTGGCGCCGGGACCGTTTGCTGCAGCGTGTGGCGCTCGATCTTCGCCGAGCCGGTCTTGGGCAATGATTCGCGAAACTCGATGTAACGCGGCACCATGAATTTCGGCAGGCGGCTCATAAGCCATTCATGCAGCTGGGTCGCCGTGAGCGACCCGGTATCGCTCGGCACGCCCACGAGGTACACCTCGTCCTCGTTGTCACCTGCGGGAACGCCCAACACCGCACATTCGACCAGATCAGGATGCTGGATAGCGATGGCCTCGACTTCGTACGCGGAAATGTTTTCACCGCGCCGGCGAATGCGTTCCTTCTTTCGGCCGGAAAAGTACAGATAACCTTGCTCGTCGGCGCGCATCATGTCACCTGTGTGGAACCACAGATTGCGCCATGCACCGACTGTTGCGTCGGGCTTGTTCAGGTAGCCTTCCATCACGATACCGGGCTGTTTAGGACGCAGCACGAGTTCGCCGACTGCTCCTGCAGTAACAGGGCGGTCGTTCTCGTCAACGATCGCGGCTTGCCAGTCGTCGCCCGCCCGGCCCGAAGCGCCGAATTTTCGTTCAGGATAGGGAGTGAATACGGTCATGCCTGTTTCGGTCATCGCGTGAGCCTCGACAAGACGCACATTGAAACGTTCCTCGAACTCGAGATCGTGATGTGCGTTGAACATGACACGTACATTGTGCGCGCGGTCGTCGGTTGAAGGGGGTTTGTGCTTGAGAATCGGTGGGATGGTGAAAATGGTCGTGCTGATCGTCGCTTGCGCGCGGCGCACGTCCTGCCAGAAAGTAGTCGCACTGAAGCGCGGCGCGATATGGACGTGGGCGCCGAGCAGCAGCGCCGGCATAGTCGCCATCGTCCGCGACATACCGTGAAAGAGCGGCAGTGGCGTGAACACCGTATCGTCAGCTGTCATGCCCACCGCACTGATGAAGCTCAGCGCGGTCTGGAACGTCAGCGACTGAGGCAGAAGAACTCCCTTCGACGGACCCGTCGTGCCGGAGGTGTAGCAGATGAACGCAGTGTCGGCGGGTGTCGAGGGAACGCACACCGGATCGCCCGCATCAATGATCAAATCGGTCCACTCAAGCGTTTGCATGCCGCTCACGCTGTCATGGGCGCCGCAGATCACCATCGTCTCAAGCGCACCCCGCTGGGACGGCGCAAGGTTCGCGAAGGCGGTCGCATGGTTTGCGCTGGTAATAACAATGCGCGATGTTACATCGCACGTGACGTAGGCGAGCATGTCGCCCGCATAGGCTGTATTGATCGGCACACACACGGCGTTAAGCAGGCTGAGCGCAAACCATGAAAAAACAAATTCAGCCGAGTTGTCGAGCATCACCATCACTGGCTCGTGTGGCTTTACGCCGATCAAGCGCAATCCGCGTGCGACCGCCTGGCTGATCGCGTGAGTTTCGCTGAACGAATACGTTCTTCCGTCGACGCTCAGAAAAGGCTTGTCGCGGTGACGCGCGGCGGACTGTGCGAGCAGCTTGCCGAGGACGCGTTCTTCGTAGGGGATCTCGAGGATCATAGTTCCTGACTCGGTTTCATGGCCCGAGGCCATGTGGTGGCGACGGCGCTCATGCGTGGGTAATCGCTAGTTTCGTTAGAACTGTAAGAGCCGTTCAACGTGCCGGCTAGGAGCGCACTCTTATCGCCGCCATGCACGCGCGGCATGGCGGAGGAGTGCAGGCGCTGGCAGCAGGAAAACTTCGGGTAAGTCCCGATTCCATGGGAATTTCAGGCGATGCGATGCGCCTTGCGCAACGTGGTATTCCCGTTAACCGCAGCAGCAGGTATGTCATGGTGACATTTCCGCCATGACAGGTCCCTGCTACTGCGGGTTGGTCGTTCTGCCTATAGTGACCGCAAGACGTCCACTGGCGCCGCATGCGCCTGCTCATCGAGGAGACACCCCATGCCCTATTTACCCGACGCGATGCCAGCACCACAACCATCGCGCGACGACGCGCCGTTCTGGAACGCCTGCAATGAAGGCCGGCTGGTCATTCGCCATTGCACGGATTGCGAGCGTTTTTCCCATCCGCCGATGCCGAGCTGCCCGCATTGCGCTTCCACGCGTATGGGCTGGAAGGAAGTCAGCGGCAACGGGACCGTGTACACCTACACGATCAGCCATCACGCGACGCACCCGGCCCTAAAGGGTCAAGCTCCTTACAACGTCGCGGTGGTACTGCTTGACGATGCGGGTGACGCGCGGCTCGTGAGCAACGTCGTCGACGTAGCGCCCGAGGAGATGAAGATCGGATTGCCGGTCAGCGTGTATTGGG
This sequence comes from Paraburkholderia sp. D15, assembly GCF_029910215.1. Classification (NCBI taxonomy): domain Bacteria; kingdom Pseudomonadati; phylum Pseudomonadota; class Betaproteobacteria; order Burkholderiales; family Burkholderiaceae; genus Paraburkholderia; species Paraburkholderia sp. D15. The sequence goes on from NZ_CP110397.1 coordinate 253,604, forward strand.
AAGCTGTCGGAGGCGGTTTCCAGTTGCCGCGCTTCAGGAAGCGCATCGAATCAGATCAAAGCAAGGGAGAAGAACAATGAGCTTTCCGACCGCAGACGCGCCCAAGCGCCTTCAGCCGTGCATCGTCGGTGTGGGCGAAACCGCCTACGCCAAACGCGGCGGCCACAATGACCAGTCCGAGTTCGAGCTTTGTCTGCAAGCGATCCGAAATGCAGCCGCTGATGCCGGCATCGCCGCGAGCAGCATCGACGGCTATGCGTCGTTCGGGTTCGAACGGCACGAGCCGGTCATGGTGCAGGCCGCGCTAGCCGCGCCGCTCCTGCGCTTTTCGTCGCTCGTGTGGGGCGGCGGCGGCGGTGGCTGTTCGGCCTCCGTGATGCTGGCAGCCACGGCGGTGGCGACTGGGCAATGCCAGTATGCGGTCGCGTATCGTTCAATTTGCCAGGGGCAGTATGAACGCTATGGCGAATACCGCGCGCGGCCAATGTGGGGCTCCTACGTCGCGCCGTTCGGTCTGATGTCACCGGCCATGATGATGGCGCTCGTTTATCGACGCTATCTGGAAGAGTCGGGCATGAACGCCGACCATCTCGCGGAACTCGCCGTCACGATTCGCAGCAACGCGCAGAAAAATCCGCGAGCGGTGATGCATGACCGGCCAATGACACACGACGACTACGTCGCCGCGCGGATGGTCGCCGACCCGTTCCGTTTGTACGACTGTTGCCTAGAAACCGACGGCGCGTGCGCCGTGCTCATTACGTCGGCCGAGCTGGCAGAGAAGCTGCAGCGGCCTGCCGTACCGATTCTCGCAGCAGCACAGGCGAGCGGCCCGCGCTGGACGCTCGGGCCGATGGGTTCGCACAATATGCCGCTCGACACTTACGCCACCATCAATTCCAGGGATGTCGCCGCAGCGCTGTACCAGCAAAGCGGCTTGACACCGGCAGATATCGATGTCGCCCAGTTCTACGACGCGTTCACCGGTTTGATTCCGATGGCACTGGAGGACTATGGCTTCTGCGAGCGCGGCAACACCGGTGCGTTCATCGAGGCGGGGGGAATTCGTGCGGGCGGGCGGCTACCGATCAATACATCGGGCGGTCTGTTATCGGAAGCGTACCTTCACGGTCTGAATCTCGTGATCGAAGGCGTGCGGCAGATGCGCGGCGAATCGACGGCGCAGGTCGATGGTGCCCGCCACTGCCTCATCACGAGCGGCGGCGGAGGAGGCCACAAGAGCGGACTGATTCTCGGCCGTCGATAACCCCCCACACTCCCACGAAATGGCAATGACTGACATGACGAATGGAATTCACGCGGAGCTTGCGTTTCGCTGCGACACGAAGCTTGGGGAGGGCCCCTTATGGAGTCCCCACGATGGCGTGCTCTACTGGATCGACCTGATCGGTAAGCGCCTGTACCGGGGTAATGTGCAAACCGGCGACGTCGCCTCAAAGTCGCTGCCCTATCGGTGCGCGCGCGTGACGCTTTGTATCGATGGCCGTTTGCTCTTTTCGTTCACGCGTGGGCTGGCGCTTGGAAGCTACGAGAGCGACGACTACACACCGTTCGCGGCGAGTGACCTGATCTCGCCACAGGAGAGGTATAACGACGCTGCCTGCGATTCGCGCGGTCGCTTCTGGACTGGCACCTATGACGTGGATCTTGAATCGCCGATCGGCGGGATCTATCGTTTCGACGGAGATCGCGCGTCGCGTGAAGCGGGCGGCGTCCGTTTGGCCAATGGACTGCGGTGGAGTCCCGATGAGCGCTTGATGTACTTTGCGGATTCACGTCCGGGGCAACTATGGGTGTACGACTTCGACTTGAACGATGGGCATGTCGGCGAGCGCAGACTGCTCGTCGACTACACGGACACAGGCGTCAAGCCCGATGGTCTCGCCACCGACACCGACGGCTGCGTGTGGATTGCCGAGGTACACCGTTCACGCGTGGCGCGTTACACGCCGGAGGGTGCGCTCGATTGCATTGTCCATGTACCCACCCGCCGGCCGACGTCAGTTTCGTTCGGCGGCGCCGACCGTAAGACACTCTACATCACGACGCGAAACGACGGCATGTCCGAAGCCGATTTCGCCACCGAGCCGTACGCGGGATGTGTGTTCGCGGCACCCTCTCCAGTCCCGGGCCTGAGCGAGCACCCGTTCCGGATCTAACCGGGACCGAAGGACACTGCCCATGGCTATTCTCGAATAGCCATGGGCGTGCCCTGCCACATGCCGCCCTGGACGAGCCGTCGGATCTCGCGCTGAATCAGTTCGCCGACAAAGCGGACTGTCTTCAGACGACGGTGCTCGCGCGTGGTGGCAAGTGTCAGGCAGATCGACATGCCCGGCTGGTCGATCGCGCGGGCCGCCAGTTGTCCGGCAGACACTTCGGGGGCGATCGTGCCGTAGGTCAGCAGCGTATAGCCAAGCCCTTGCGCAGCGAGCGACTTCAGAAGAGCAGTGCTGTTGGTTTCGTAGATTGGATCGAGCGATGCGCCCATCTCGGCGAACGCCTCGTCGACGAGCAGTCGTAGCGCCTGGCCACGTGTAGGAAGGATCAATGGCGCGCCGACGAGATCGGCCATGGTGGGGCGTTCGATATCGAGCAGTTTGGAGTTGGGTTTGCCGGCGAGATAGAGCCGTTCCATCAACAAGGGCACCGCGACCACACGGGAATCCGTCGGCGGATCGAACACGACGGCGATTGACAGTTCGTCGTTCAACAACTGTGCGCACAGCGCGCGACTGACGTCCTGAACGAGGCTCACGTGCAGCTTCGGCCAGTGCGATGCGATCGTGGAGACCACGTGCGCCGCGAGATACGAGCTTGCTGTGTGCGTCATGCCGATCGCAATCGACCCCGAGACATCTTCCGCCGAATGCATCACCTCTTCGCGCAATTGCGCGAGTTGCGCCAGGATGCCGCCTGCCTTTGCGGAAAGGAGCTTGCCAGAACGGGTGAGCTGACAGCCCCGATTGGTGCGTACGAACAGTTCCACGCCGAGTTCCTCTTCGAGCCGCTTCATCTTGCGAGTGACGACCGGTTGTGCGAGGTCAAGCTGCACCGCCGCGCGCGAAAAGTTCTCCAGTTCGGCAACCTTGCAGAAGATCTTCAGCAGATCACAGTCCATGGACTGTTCGCCAATCGGTGCGGTGCTGGTGGTCATGTCGCAAATGTATTTCGGAATAAGCTGCCATCATAACGATTCATCGTCAGGACGTACATCACGACCGGTCCCGCCAGCGCGTTCTGATGCGCATCGACGCTAGTGAATACCCTGAATCAGGTCTTTTTAAACTTGGCACGACACCATGTTAAGGAGGCGTGACCGTCTTCCCGCTCTTCTGACTCGTGCCTGGCGCAATGCATTTGATATGCATGATTGTTATGGCCGGCATGTCATCTTGCTCCTACTGCCGACGAGGCCCACTCCTTATAGTCCTCCTTACCGCGGGCGGGTTTGCACTGCGGGACAACGGGTCAACCCGATAAAAGAACACGGTTCAGGAGACAGCGACAATGAAAAAAGCGGTTTGGGTCCTGGCGGCCCTCGGCGCGGTATCGGGCATCGCCAATGCGCAGAGCAGTGTCACGCTCTACGGCATCATCGACGAAGGATTGATCTTCAACAGCAACGCCAGTGGCTCGCGGCAGTACTATCTCGCCTCGGGCGTGCTGAGCGGCAGCCGCTTCGGCTTTCGAGGCGCGGAGGATCTGGGCGGCGGCCTGCGCGCCATCTTCACGCTTGAGAACGGCTTCGACGTGAACAGCGGCAAGCTGGGCCAAGGCGGCCTGATGTTCGGCCGGCAGGCCTATGTCGGTCTTTCGAGCGACCGCCTCGGCACGGTCACCCTCGGCCGCCAGTTCGACTCGACAGTCGACTATGTCGGTCCGTTCGGCTTTGCTGGGACCAATGGCGGCTATATCACGGCGAGTCCGGGCGACATGGACAATTTCGCGATCGGCAATCGCGTGAATAACGTCGTCAAGTATGCGAGCCCGAGCATTGGGGGGCTGACGTTCGGCGGCATGTATTCGCTGGGCGGCGTGGCCGGCGACTTCTCGCGTAACCAGGTCTGGGGCGCCGGCGCGGGCTATGCGTATGGCCCGTTCAAGCTCGGCGCATCGTACATGAACATCCGCAACCCGAACGTGTCGTTCTACGGTACCAGTGTGTCGGGGGCGACCGCCGAGACAAACAACATGTCGTCCGTCGCAACGCGCGGCTTCGCTTCCGCGCAGACGCAACAGGTTGCGGCGGCCGGTACGTCTTACACGATCGGCCAGTTTACGTTGTCGGGCACGTATTCGAACGTTCAGTTCAAGGACTTGAGCGGCGCCGTCGGCGTACTCAATCCGGGCGGCGTTCGCGGGACCGTGACGTTCAACAACTACGCGGCCGCGCTCAAATATCAGTGGACCCCGGCGTTTTTCACCGCGGCACAATTCGAGCGCACGACCGGCAGTTCAATCAACGGCAAGAGTGGAGCGGCCTACAACCAGCTCGACTTTTCGGCGGACTACTTCCTGTCGGCGCGCACCGACATCTATTTCACAGCGGCCTATCAGCGCGCATCGGGAACACAGTCTACCGGCGCGTCGGCAGTCGCGGCGATTAATGTGATCACGCCATCGTCGACCAACCATCAGGCCGCCGTCCGCATCGCGATCCGTCACAAGTTCTGAGAACGTCATAACAGGGCCGCGGCCATGAATCATCGAGAACCAGAGCTCGGGAGCCAGTAGGGTGGCCGTGGCGCAAGTCCCAAACTCTATCTTTCAGAAATCAGCGAAGGGCGAACATCGATGAAAGACTTGTTGCACGATCACCCGCTCCTGCGTCACGACGCATTCATCGACGGCGAATGGCAGGGCGCCGACGGTGCAACCTTCGAAGTCGTCGATCCGTCGAACGGCGCGTCGCTCGGCACCGTGCCGCACATGGGCGCGACGGAGACGCACCGCGCGATCGATGCCGTCAACGCCGCATGGCCGGCGTGGCGCAAGATGACGGCGAAGCAACGCGCCGCGATCATGCGCCGCTTCGGGTGCACCTCCGTGGATCTGAGCTTCGGAAGCCATGCCCCTGCTCGAACGTCGCAGCATATCCGGTTATCCGCCACCTTCCAGGGGACGCGGTCGATGGCAACAGGAAATCTAATTCGCGTGACAAAACAGCTTAATTCTTGTTATGAGCAGTAGGTCCCGGCGAGTCGATGAAATACGACGTCGTGATCATCGGTGCCGGCCCCGCTGGGCTGTCGGCGGCCATCCCGCTCAAGCAGCTCACACAGGAGACAGGCGTTGAATTCGACGTGTGCGTGCTTGAGAAAAGCTCCGACGTCGGTGCGCATATTCTCTCGGGCGCCGTGATGGACCCGCGTGCGTTGAACGAACTGCTGCCCGACTGCAAGCAAAATGGCGCGCCGCTGGACGTCGAAGTGACCGAAGACCGTTTCCTCTTTTTGACGCAGGACAGCGCGAGACAGGTCCCCAACTGGCTTTTGCCCGACAAGTTCAAAAAATCACGGCAATTGTGTCGTGAGCCTCGCCAACGTCACCCGTTGGATCGGGACAACGGCCGAAACGCTGGGCGTCGGAATTTTTCCGGGTTTTCCCTCGCCCGAAGTGCTTTATAACGACAACGGCTCGGTGCGCGGGGTCGTCGCGGGCAACGCGGGCGTCGGCCCTGACGGCCCACCTCAGTCTCGCTACCGGCGAAAGCATGCATACCTCAACTACCTGATCCGACGCGGTGAGGCGTTTACGACTCTTACAGACGACCGCGTCGCGTGGTGCCCGGCCGCGTGAGGCCAGCCGCCTTCGGTTGAGGAAGAACCACGTTATCGGCCAGATACGGTATTCGTCACTTCGCTTGATGAAACGGTGCGAAAACGCCGTGAGGCAATGCCGTTTCAGCATGGCAACGATACCTGAGAGCCGCTACCGAACTAACTCGAGAAGCGGCAATAATGGGTCGTAGATCCTGACCGGCAGTCGGCAAGGCCGGTCCGACAATTATAGGAAGACACACCCGCATAGGACTCACCTTATGTCCGACTCAAATGTTCCACTGGCTGATTGGGTCTCAACGCAGGAAGTGACTAGGGAGGTGGTGACGGCTTTTCCGCTGTCCGCCCTCGCCGCAACGCTCGATCGTACGGAGGCACGCGACTGCGTGCCGCCTTTGTGGCATTGGCTCTACTTTCTGCCGGTCGCCCCACAGGCGGAAGTCGACTCTGACGGCCATCCCAAACGCGGTGGCTTCTTGCCACCTGTGCGGCTTCCGCGGCGCATGTGGGCCGGCGGACGGCTCACGTTCCATACTGCCCTGCAAGTCGGCGAGCAAATGACTCGCACGTCTACGATCTTGCGCGTGGAGGACAAGATCGGGCGATCTGGGCGGCTTGTGTTCGTTACCGTTCGACACGCCATCGAAGCAGAAGGCAAGCTGAAAATTGAGGAAGAACAGGACATCGTCTATCGAGATGCGCCCGGCACCGACGCTGTTGCACCACCGCCTGAGCGCGCCCCGGTTGATGAAGTCTGGCGACGCGTAGTGGATACCGGACCGGTCATGCTGTTTCGCTATTCGGCACTGACCTTCAACGGACATCGAATTCACTATGATCGGCCGTACGCGACGGGGGTCGAAGGATATCCCGATCTGGTGGTGCACGGCCCTCTTGTCGCGACACTGTTGATCGACTTGGTCGCTCGCGAATCGCCCGAAGCGACGATACGCCGTTTCACGTTTAAGGCCGTGCGTCCTGCTTTCGCGAATCGGCCATTGACGCTTTGCGGAAGGCTTTCCAACGACGGTAACACAGTTGAGTTGTGGGCGATGGACCACGAAGGCTACTTGACAATGCGCGCGAGCGCTGAGCTCGCCTGAGCGTCCATACGAGCGATGTTGAGGTGAAGTTTTTCTTATCTTTGCGCGCCACCCATTTTTGATCAGGCTGACATGACCACAGATAGCGCAGTTCAATTGGACGAAACGGATATCCCGGCCTCGCGCTCGTATCTGTTCGTGCCGGGAAACCGTCCAGAACGATTCGAGAAGGCCCGTGCGGCCGGTGCCGACCAGGCGATCTTTGATCTCGAAGACGCCGTGCAAGCAGACGCGAAAGCTGAAGCCCGCGCTGCGGTGCTAGCTGGCGTAGACACTCTTCGGCCAGCCCTTGTGCGCATTAATGGCTTCGAAACACCATGGTTCGAAGATGATTTGGCGGCGCTTGCGTCGTGTCGCGGTGTTGCCGGTATTCTGCTGCCAAAAGCGGAAAGACGAGAACAGTTAAGCGCGGTACTGAAAAGGGCGCATCGCGATCTCGTGCTTTTCCCGATGATCGAAACCGCTAGAGGTATCGCGAATCTTTCGGCACTTTGCGCGGCCCCGCGGGTCGAACGGCTGGTTTTCGGAACGCTCGATTTTCAGATTGACTTGGGCATTGAAGGCGATGCAGACGAACTGAATTTATTTCGCTCGCAAATCGTGCTGGCCTCGCGGCTTGCGGAAATAGGCACGCCGGTGGACGGCATATCCACGGTGATCGCGGATTCTTCCGTCATCGAAGCTGAGGCGCGGCGTGGTAGGCGCTTCGGCTTCGGCGGCAAGCTATGCATTCATCCGGCTCAGATCGATGCCGTTCATCGTGCCTTCGCATGGAGTGATGCGCAGACGGATTGGGCGCGTCGGGTACTCCTCGCCATCGAAGCGAGTAACGGCGCAGCCGTGGCGGTCGACGGAAAAATGGTCGATCTCCCGGTGATTCTGAAAGCGCGCCGGATTGCCGCTCAGGTCACAACAAATCGCGTGGCTCGATGATTTGAGGTTGCGGCGCTTACGCTTGCCAGGCAGCGCCGATTGCGCGTCACGCGTCGAAGGAAAACCGGGGACGCGCACACTATGGTTGCGGCCAGCGGTTCCACATCAGGGGAGGGCGCTTACCAGTTCCGGCACGAGATCGAAAAGGTCGCCGACGAGGCCGTAATCGGCGACACTGAAGATTGGAGCTTCCGCGTCCTTGTTGATCGCGACGATGACTTTGCTGTCCTTCATCCCTGCCAAGTGCTGGATTGCGCCCGAGATGCCGACGGCCACATACAACTGCGGCGCGACGATCTTGCCGGTTTGGCCGACCTGGTAGTCGTTGGGAACGAAGCCCGCATCGACCGCCGCACGCGATGCGCCGAGCGCCGCACCAAGCGTGTCCGCCAACGGGTCCAGCACCTTCGTGTAGTTCTCGCCGCTACCGAGACCACGGCCACCCGACACGATAATCGACGCCGACGTCAGTTCTGGCCGATTCAGCTCAGTTATTTCGCGGCTTACGAACTGCGAAATGCCTGCGTCGTTTGCCGCATCGATCCTCTCGACCGATGCGCTGCCGCCCGTGCGCGCGACCGGATCGAAGCCGGTCGCGCGCACGGTGATGACCTTGATCGGATCGCTCGATTGCACAGTCGCGATGGCGTTGCCGGCATAGATTGGACGCTCGAAAGTGTCCGGTGCGTCGACCGCGGTGATATCGCTGATCTGTGCTACATCCAGAAGCGCCGCAATGCGCGGTGCGATGTTCTTGCCGTGGGCCGTTGCGGGCGCAAGGATGTGCGAATAATCCTTTGCCGGATTTCGCACGATCGTCAGTACTGTGCCTTCGACGTTCTCAGCCAGTCCTTCGGCGAGTTGCGGCGCATCGGCAAGCAGCACCTTGGAAACGCCTGCTATCTTTGACGCAGCATCCGCTGCGCGTTGCGCGTTCGAACCCGCCACAAGCACGTGAACATCGCCGCCGATCTTCGAAGCCGCCGCCACAGTATTTAGCGTCGCTGCCTTGATTGATGCGTTGTCGTGTTCTGCAATTACCAAAATCGTCATTTCTGTCCGGCTCCGCGTTGTAATTAAAGCACTTTCGCTTCGGTCTTGAGCTTCTCGACCAGCGTCTTAACGTCCGGCACCAACACTCCGGCGCAGCGCTTGTGCGGCTCGGCGACTTTGAGCGTCTTCAGGCGCGGTGCGACATCGACGACAAGGTCCGCTGGCGTCAGCGTTTCCAACGGCTTCTTCTTGGCCTTCATGATGTTGGGCAACGTCACATAGCGCGGCTCGTTCAGGCGCAGGTCGGTGGTGACGACGGCGGGCAGTTTCAATGACAGCGTTTCCGCACCGCCATCGACTTCGCGCCAGACCGTGGCGCTGCCGTCGGCCACGAGGACTTTCGATGCAAATGTCGCTTGCGGCAGGCCAGCCAGCGCGGCGAGCATCTGACCGGTTTGGTTGGAATCGTCGTCGATGGCTTGCTTGCCGAGGAGCACCAGTTGAGGCCGTTCCTTATCAACCAGCGCCTTGAGAATCTTCGCGACGGCGAGCGGCTGCAATTCATTAGCCGATTCGACCAGAATTCCGCGATCAGCGCCGATCGCCATCGCCGCGCGCAGCGTCTCCTGACATTTCGTCACGCCGCAGGAGACCGCAATGACCTCTGTCGCCAACCCCGCCTCGCGCAAGCGCACCGCTTCCTCCACGGCAATCTCGTCAAACGGATTCATCGACATCTTCACGTTCGCGATATCGACTCCCGTACCGTCCGATTTCACGCGTACCTTCACGTTGTAGTCAACGACGCGTTTCACTGAGACGAGTATCTTCACTATCCTGCTCCCTTGCGTTGAAAGGCCGCATGCGCGCCGTGAGGCACTCACGCCGCGGCGACCGGATCAACGATAAGGCATCGCGCGTATTCGCGGCAGTTCTCCCGTCACATGACCGTCATGACGAACCGATATGTCAGCAACGCCGTTAGCGACGCAATCGGCGAGCCATCGCACGCGCTTGATTAGCGCCGCCACGACCCGTGCGGCAGTTCGATGTCGCGTTCTGCCATTGCGAGCTTCGTCTTCAGGGTTTCCCTATCGAGCGGAATGCAGTAAGCGGGTTTTGCGCGTTCGAAGCGCCAGCTATCGGCAAGCGCGCCCGTATCGAGCGGGTCGTAGCCGCACTCGTGGAGCCATGCGGCGACCACGCTCTTCGAGTCGGTATCATCGCCCGCGATCGGCAATGCGCGTCGATTCGGAGTACCGGCCGCCTTGCCTGCCGTCTCGATATCCTTGGCCAGAATTGCATTGAAGGCCTTGACGACACGCGCTGCCGGGAAGTGCGCCGCGACGATTTGCGACGTCGTCGTCTCGTGGCGGTCGAGCGCGTCGATCCTGCCGTCGCGTGCGGGATAATAGTTGCAGGTGTCAATGAGTACTTTGCCGGCGAATGGCCCTGGAGACATATCGCCAATCTTACCGAATGGAACGGCCAACACGACGATGTCGCCGAAGGCCGCCGCCTGTTCAGCTGTGCCGGCTTTACAGCCGATAGCAGACATGGTGCTGCCAAGCGTCGCCGGTCCGCGCGAGTTGCTTACCATCACGTCGTGCCCCTGGCGCATGCCAAGGGTAGCCAGGGACCGGCCAATATACCCCGCTCCGATAATGCCGATCTTCATTGCAGTGACTCCTTCCGTCAGTGGGTTGGATGCAACGCGTCGAATGGCGCTGTCCTGTTAACACTATGATCTGAACCTCGTGTGTGATAAAGCCGGGTTCAGTGAAGGCTGACGAAACGGAGAGTTTGCAATGATGGATCGCTTGACCAGCATGGCGGTGTTCGTGAAGACCGCCGACACCGGCTCGTTCGCTGCGGCCGCGCAAGCATTCGACATCTCCGCGCGGATGGCAGGGCGGCATGTGGCCGAGCTCGAAGCGCGTGTCGGCGGCCAGCTACTCAACCGAACCACGCGTCGTCAGAACCTGACCGAGATCGGGTCCGAATTCTATAGGCGCTGCAAGCAGCTACTCGCGGACGCCGAAGAGGCGGAGGCCGTCGCGAGCAATCTTTCGACTACGCCGCGCGGGCGGCTGCGGCTCACTGCGCCGGTCACTTTCGGGCTTTTCGCTCTCGCGCCGCTCGTCGCGCCATACCTGCTGCATCGTCCGGAAGTCGAGATCGATCTCACACTGACGGACCGCTATGTCGATCTGATCGGCGAAGGTTTCGATGCCGCGATCCGGCTGGGGCCGCTCGTCGATTCGTCGCTGGTAGCTCGGCCACTCGTGCCGTATCGGCTGGTTGCGTGCGCCGCGCCCGCTTACCTCAGCCGAATGGCACGCCATCCGATCCTTCCGACCTTGCGCGTCACGAGTGTCTCAGCTTCGCTTACAGCGCATCCCCACCGGCGTCGGAATGGCACTTTGTGCACGGCACTCGATCCTGCGCAGCACCGATTCGATCCCGGTTTCGAACCAACGACACCCGGGCCCTCATTACCGCGGCGAAAGACGGACTTGGTATCGTGATGGCCCCGGAAATCGCGGTCCTGGACGATCTGGCAAGCGGCGCCCTCGTGCGCGTGCTAAAAGCATTTGCCGTGCAGGCCCGTCCGATGCACATCGTGTTTCCATCGGGGCGTATGACACTCAAGCTGCGCCAGTTTGTCGATCAGGTGTTGGCGGACTACGGCGCCTAAGCACCGCCAACTCTCGGGCGCACCGTCGCTACGCACGACAGTGCACGAGGCACGCTCGTCCCACGTTCCTAGGCCATTTTCCCAGCCATACCGTCATCACATGCCGGCCATGCGCGGCTGCCGCTACCGGCGCCCACGCTGCTTGCCTATCCTGCATGTAACAAGTCGGGCACGACACCAGCCATGGTTTAAGGCGCAGCCGCCCGATCCAGCCAGTCCGGCCTACCTTCCGACACCCAAAAATGCTCTATCAATCTGTTCCAGAAAGTTTTTCTGCCGCTATTACTGTGCTGAGTCGTGTTCGCTGGTTGCTCGACGAGGCGGTGCTGGCAGTCGTCCGTTCATGCGTGATCGATGGCAGGCTCGATGCAGCACGGCTAGACGAATTTCAGTTCGCCAGTTATGAAATCGCACTGGCGAGTGCTGAACTGCTTGCTGCCGAAACGGCCTGCGACCGCACCGACCCGGAGGACTGCGCCACCGACCTCGACATGGGCCTCTCGCTCGCCTTTGCCACTGATGCCATGACGAGCGTCCTGCAACGTCTCGACGCGTTATATGTCGACCTTGCCATTCCTGCCGCGGGGCTGCATGAGGTCATGCAAAGCGCGGAGTTTGCGCGCTTGCGCCAAGCGACATGCAGCAGCGAAGTGCTCGCGCACCTTGGTGAGGCGCTCGCCTCGGCCGGGTCGATTGCCGACACGAAGCATCCGGATGACGTCGCGATGGCGCAAGACGCGTTCCGGCGCTTCGCAAAGGAGGTCGTCGCGCCGCTTGCCGAACGCATACATCGTCACGATCTGACGGTACCTTCCGAAATCCTCGATGGCATGCGCGAGATGGGGGCCTTCGGACTCTCGATACCGGAGTCGCTCGGCGGCAGCGCATCGGAGACCGGTAACGACGCGCTGATGATGGTGGCCGTCACCGAAGCGCTGTCCGAGGCGTCACTTGCCGCGGCGGGCAGTCTCATCACGCGTCCAGAGATTCTCTCTCGCGCGCTGCTCACGGGCGGTACGGATGCTCAAAAGCAGCACTGGCTGCCGGCGATCGCATCGGGCGAAGCGCTCTGCGGCATTGCAATCACTGAGCCAGACTTTGGTTCCGATGTTGCGAGCCTGAGCCTTAAAGGCACACGTGCGGACGGCGGTTGGCTGCTTGACGGTGCGAAGACATGGTGCACCTTTGCCGGCATGGCGAACTTGTTGATGGTGGTTACCCGTACGGACCCCGACCGCTCGGCCGGACACCTCGGGTTGTCGATCATGCTTGTCGAGAAGCCGTCGAGCGACGCGCACGAATTTGATTTCGCGCAACCTGGCGGCGGGCGTCTTACCGGGCGGGCGATTCCGACCATCGGCTATCGCGGCATGCACTCGTTCGACCTGCATTTCGAGCGCTTCTTCGTTCCGGACACCCACGTCCTCGGCGGCGAAGCAGGTCTCGGCAAGGGCTTCTATTACACGATGCAAGGCATGACGGGTGGACGCATGCAGACCGCCGCGCGGGCCTCCGGCGTCATGCGCGCCGCGCTCGATGCGGCGATTCGCTATGCCGGCGACCGAAAGGTGTTCGGCAGAGCGCTGTCAAGCTACCCCCTCACGCGGGTGAAGATCGCGCGCATGGCCGCGCGCTACGCTGCATGCCGCAAGCTGACCTATGCAATTGCGCGTCAGCTCGAAAACGACGGCGCGCAAATGGAAGCAAGCCTCGTCAAGCTGCTGGCGTGCCGTTCGGCCGAGATCGTCACGCGTGAAGCGTTGCAGATCCACGGCGGCATGGGCTACGCGGAAGAGAGCGCCGTGAGCCGATATTTCGTCGATGCCCGCGTACTGTCGATCTTCGAAGGCGCTGAGGAGACACTTGCGCTCAAGGTCGTCGCGCGCGCGCTCTACGACCGCGCGTTGACGCGCCTTGCAGCAAGAAAAAGCGAGGCGCCCCATGCTGCCTGATGCGATTCTGAAAGGCATGCGGATTGTTGAGGCGTCGGCGTTCGTCGCGGCGCCGCTCGGCGGCATGACGCTCGCGCAATTGGGCGCCGAAGTGATCCGCATCGACCCGCTCGCGGGCGGCCTCGATTATCGGCGCTGGCCGGTCACGGCGGACAACACAAGCCTCTTCTGGTGCGGGCTCAACAAGTCGAAGAAGTCCGTCACGCTCGACCTCGCGAGTGAGGAGGGGCGCGAACTTGCTGCCGCGCTCGTTACTGCGCCCGGTCCGGATGCGGGCATCCTGCTCACCAACTTTCCGCCGCGCGCCTTTCTCGACTATGACGCCTTGAAGGCACGTCGTGCCGACCTGATCCAGTTGACCATCACCGGTGACCGGCATGGCCGTTCGGCCGTCGATTACACGGTCAATCCGAGGATCGGCATTCCTTACCTCACCGGCAGTGGCACCCCCGACGAAGTGTGCAATCACGTGCTGCCGGCCTGGGACCTCGTTACAGGCAACCTCGCCGCACTTGGCATTCTCGCGGCCGAGCGCAGCCGCCGGCAAACCGGTGCGGGCCAGCACGTGAAACTTGCGCTTGAGGACGCGGCGCTTGCCGTGATGGGCCATCTCGGCTTTCTCGCCGAAGCGCAACTCGGCAACCAACGCGAGCGTGCGGGCAACGATCTGTTCGGCGCGTTCGGCCGTGACTTTCTCACCGCCGACGGCCAGCGCGTCATGATCGTCGGGCTTACCGCGAAGCAATGGAGATCACTCTGCGCGGCCACAGGCCTCGCCGACAATATCGATGGGCTCGGCAAGTCACTCAATCTCGATCTGCAGCAAGAGGGTGACCGTTTTATCGCACGTGCTCATCTTGCCGCGCTTTTTGCGCCGTGGTTCGAAGCACGAACGCTGGCTGATGTCGCCTCGGCGTTTGATGCCCATGCAGTCTGCTGGAGCCGATATCAGACCGTGCGCGAACTGGTGGCGACCGATCCGGAATGTTCGCTGGCGAATCCCCTGTTCTCAGCGGTCGTTCAGCCGGGAGTGGGCGAGCTGCTTGCGCCAGGGAGTCCGCTTGCATTCTCCGCATTCCCACGCGCGGCGGTCCAGCCCGCGCCGCGTCTTGGTGAACACACAGAACAGGTGCTCACAGACGTGCTGGGCCTGTCGAGCGCGCAACTGGGCGGATTGATCGATCGCAAAATCGCGGGCCACTCGCCGGCTTAAAGCGAACCCTACCTCCATTTTCGTACACGCGCCTCGCGGATGCAAACCGCGGCGCAAGGAGTCTTCTTGCTTACCGATTCATTGCCCGACCTCACGCCCTACCTGCGCGGAGGCGATACCGTCATGTGGGGACAGGCGACTGCCGAACCGCTGACCCTCACGCGCGCGCTAGTCGCACAGCGGGCGCATTTCGGGTGCCTTGACCTCTTTCTTGGAATTGACCTGAGCGGCACAATCCGAACGGAACACACCGACCATTTCCGCTTCATGAGCTATTGTGGCGCGGGGGGCAATCGGGCGCTCGCCAAGGCGGGGCTGCTCGACATCATCCCGGCGCCTTATTCGCTGCTGCTGCGCGAGCTTGCACGCGCGGGCATGGGTATCGACGTCGTTCTTGTGCAGGTCGCCGAGGCCGATGAAGACGGCATGCACAGCCTCGGTCTGGCAAACGATTTGCTGATCGCGGCCATCGAGCAGGCGCGAGTGGTAATCGCCGAGGTGAACCCGAATGTGCCGCGCACCTACGGCGAGCGTCGGTTACGCCCGGACGAGATTGACGCGTTCGTTCCTGCCGCCTTTGCGCCGCTCGAAACAGCGTCTAGCGTTCCGTCGCCTCAAGAAGAACGCATAGCGGAGCACGTTGCTTCACTTGTCGAAGATGGCGCAACGCTGCAGGTCGGGCTTGGGGGCGTCGCAGAAGCGACCCTCAGGCGATTGACCGACCGTAAGGATTTGGGCATTCACTCGGGCATTGTTGGCGATGCGCTGGTCGATCTGGCGGAGTCCGGTGCGCTCACGAACGCGCGCAAAGGGCGCAATACCGGCAGAAGCGTCGCGGGTATCCTGATGGGGACGAAGCGGCTCTATGCCTACGCCAACCGCAACCCCGATATCCAGCTGCGTGGCACCGACGAAACGCACGGTGCAGAAGCGTTGAGTTCGATCGAGCGCTTTGTCGCGATCAATTCCGCGATCGAAGTCGACCTGACGGGCCAGGCGAACTCTGAAGTCGCAAACGGCGACTATATTGGGGCGGTGGGGGGCGCGCCCGATTTTCTGCGCGCGGCGCATCGGAGCCGCGGGGGCATCCCGGTGATCGCGCTGCGTTCGACGGCGGGCGAACGATCACGTATTGTCGCATCGTTGTCCGGGCCCGCAAGCACGGCGCGCTGCGACGCCGGTGTGATCGTGACCGAGAACGGTATTGCGGACCTGCGTGGCTGCTCACTGACGGAACGCATGCGGCGCATGATCGCGATAGCGGCACCGCAACATCGCGAGCAGCTTGAATGCCGGTCGCAGTTAATGGGCAACAGCCCATGAGCGGATAGCGCCTATTTCTTGACGCAGAGCGCGATGGGCTGCGTGCCTAGGGCCGGTGCGCCTTCACTCGCGATTCAATTTGGCAACACCACGGCAGAAATTCTGTTACGCCCTTCAACAGTTGACAACTTTATTTCGCTGTCCACAAGCGATTGTTTCCACTGTGCTTTTCGTTAAGGAGCCGCACTGGCTGCTGCGGTTGACAGTTTTATTGGCGAAGTTGTGACATCTTTATTGCGGTCTACGCTATCCGCCACACTACGACCGCGCCGCAAACGCACGTCGCGTGGAAGCTTTGCGAAACGCGCTCGCTGCTCGTCGCAAGCCGTAACTATCTGGAACAGCGCGGCACGCCCGAGCATCCTGACGCGCTCGTCGATCACGACTGCCTGTGCTATCTGCGCGGCAGCGAGCCGACCGCATGGAGCTTCGAATCGTATGACCGGCGTCGCGCACGCGTGAGCGTGCCGGTGCGCGGCTGTTTCGCGGCGAACAATAGTGAAGCAATGCGGGAGGCGGCACTAGGCGGGCTCGGCATCGCGCTGCTGCCCGACTTCAGTGCCCAACGCGACATCGACGCGGGCCGCCTCGTTCCACTGCTCAGTGGATGGCGACCGTCGGGCGCATTCGGTCACTCGATCTTCGCGATTCGGCCCTACAGCCCGATCGTGCCGAGCGCGGTACGCGCGCTCGTGCAGTTTCTGAGGCAGGCGCTGAGCTGCGGATTTTCGTCAGCATCACCGGCCATCCGTTAGACCAAGTGTCGTTTCTACGACGTCAAAATATAGCGGGGATGCTTACTGCAGAGCTTAGCAAGCATTGCAGGGCCAGTCAGTGCGTGAGAGCCTCAGCCGGTGCTCGCCCGCGCCGGTAGAACAACAACGCCAGACCAGCTGAGCCACTTACGGCGCGTACGGCCGGCGCATCGCAGCGGCGGATATATTCCAGCCATGGCGGTGCGTGGGGTCTGGTCTTCGGCCAACATCGGTTCATCTATCCGGACTTCCAGTTCAATCGCTTGGGCGCCCTCCAAAAAAATGTCGCTGAACTTCTCGCCGCCCTACCGACGGCCGACGACGATCTCGGAGGATGGCGACGTGCTTTCCGGCTCTACTCTCCCCATGCATTGCTCGACGGGCAGACGCCGGCAGACGTATTTGCGAATGACCCCGTTCGCGTGATCCGCATCGCAAGGGCGGAATTTCTGAGCGATCCAGGGACGGCCTGGGGAACCTGCAACCAGAGGAGAGCGACGCTGGCCCCGGTTCGAACGGGGCATCCCCTATGACCCGGGACGACCGGCAGGCTCTGCAGCGAGGCCTGCGTGTGGTGCAAGACGCTGGCGAGCCATACGCTGTGCGGATCGCCGACGTGCCCCGGCGCTTGCAGGGCGTACTTGGGGAGTGGTGGCGCATGTTGCGCCCGCCATCGTTGGGCCCGGATGGGGCCACGACTGAATTTACGTCTGGGACCGGTCCGACTGGCTCTACGGGCGGGTGCCGGATCTCTCCTATAACGCGACCGCGGCAGGACATTACATTGGCAGCACCTGTCCCGAAGGCAAGCCATGAGCATGCATAGCATCGAAAGCGACAAGCGGTACTGCCACGCGCTCGAAGCCGTATCGATGCAGAGTGAGCTTTGTCGGGCGCGCGGCTGTTCAACTGATCAAGCGGTTCGGGCCAAGATTCATGCAGAACCTCGTCCCCTCAAAATGACTCGTTGACGCGGGACGACGAAATCAGGAAGGCAGAGAATGAGCACCTTAGTCGCTAGGAAGTGGTCAAGACGATCGAGAACGCACTCGAATCCCGGTCGACGCCTGCTGCGTTCACTATCCCGAGCCTCGGTTGCCATCTGCAGGATAGTTTTGCTTCGCAGCGGTAGCCCCAACGTGCATCTACCGCATGGGATCCATTCCGCTTGATCGTGCCGACGCGAATCTCGCCAGTTACCGCTCGAACACTGGCTGTGTTTGTTAGGCGCCAATTGTTGCGAGTTCGGCACCGTGCCTGCTTGCGGCCACTGACAGAATCGAGGGTTTGAGCGCACTGGGTTGCTGGAAGGGTGACGCGCACATTTCCGCAAAATGGAATTATGATGGCGTTCAATCGAGAATGAAGAACAGCACGGAGAGACCGCGTGGATCGATGGAGAGAGGTTGAGGTATTCGTTCAGACTGCGGAGCTTGGGAGCCTTTCAAAAGCGGCCGAAGCGTTGGGTATGTCGAACGCGGCGGCCAGTCGGCATCTTTCGGCTCTTGAGGAACGGCTTGGCGCCCGCTTGATCCATCGAAGTACCCGACGGCTGACGCTTTCCGAAGTAGGCGAGAGTTATTACCGTAACTGTAAGACCGTCCTGGTTGACATGCGTGACGCCGACACCGCGGTTAGCGCCACGAGCCTGAATCCTACCGGGGTCCTTCGAATATCGGCATCGCTGTTTTTCTCAGTTCATATCGCGCCGCTTCTCGATCAATACACGGCGCGGTATCCGAACGTCACTGTTCATGTCGAGGTGGCGAACCGCTACTACGATCTGGTGGACAACAATATCGACGTGGCGATCCGAGCGCGGGAGTACGAGAACGATTCCGCCATTACAATCCGCCGGCTGGCCCAAACCCGCCGAGTCCTTACCGTTTCACCCGATTATCGGAACAAGCACGGGGTGCCGGATTCGGTCGAAGCGCTCTCAAGCCGACCGATGCTCATCTACACCTATGACAACACTCCAAATGATCTCGTCTTTCGCCGCGGCGAAGAAACGGCGCAGGTGCGAGTGAAAGGTTTGCTTGAGTCCAATGACGGCCATGTGCTGCGAGCCGCCGCCCTCAAAGGCATGGGTATCCTAGTGCAGCCGAAATGCTTAGTCTACGACGATTTGACTGCAGGACGCTTGATTTCTGTTCTCGACGAATGGGACCTACCACGTTTGCAGATCAACTTAGCCTTCCAAAGTCGCCGGCACATGTCAGCGAAGGTCCGAACCTTCATTGATTTCCTGGTAGAGCACTTCCGCCAGATGGACTACGAAGGAAAATGGACGAGCTTCGATCAAAAGCCGTCTAGGGCCTCGAAATAGGTCAGCCAACACGTTGGTCGGTGGAAACGTCTGACGCACATATCCTCAACCCTGTCTTTTGACTAGTTCGGGTTGCACCGCGCTCCAAGTCACCGCTGCTTTTTCCGCGTAGCGCAAATGACATTTTACACTATCGGCTTTATCCGGACGCAATGTCCAAAGTAAAGTACGGACATGCCAATTGACATCTAGGCTCATCCCCAATTGGTATGTAGTGCACTACTGCGTTTAGCGGCTGGTAAAAAGGCCCACCGTGGTCATTGAAATTGGAGAAAACCATGACGGAAAGGGATATCGAGGACCTGAAGGTTCGCCTCCAGGCTCTCGAGGATCGCAACGCGATAGTCGATACGCTAAACCAGTATGGCCAGGCGCTCGACTACGGCGACTTCGATCGTTTGGTCGACGTCTTCACTAAGGACGCGATCCGCGAGACGAAGCGGCTCGATGGTTCCGTCAATCGCTGGGAGGGCGAAGCCGGGACGATCGATTTTGCGAGGCGCCATTCGCATGCACCGGATCTATACCACAAGCATTTGGCCTTTAATCCGCAGGTCGCGATTGACGGTAATACCGCTAAAGTGGTGAGCTATATGTTCCGCTTCGACCCCCGAGAAGGCGAGCCATCGTTTATCTGGGGGATGGGCCGGTATCTCGACAAGATGCGCCGTGAGCCGGACGGCAAGTGGCGCATCTCGCATCGCGTGTCGGAAATTGAAGATCAATGGCCGGGTCGCTTCGCCTTGATCGGCGGTCCGGGTTCCAAACCGGCGGACTAGTGGAGCTTAGAGAATGCGACACGTGGCGCTTCATTCCGGCTTTGAGCAACTGATCGATCTAGACAGCGCTCCTCGGCAAATCGGAACTGGCTACATCTGGGTCGAGGGGCCGGTGTGGCATCCAACCGATCATTATCTTCTTTTCTCGGATATTCCTGGCGACGTGCGTCGCCGCTGGGATAAGAACGGGGTCGTTGAAGTGAAGCGGCCAAGCCGAAATGGCAACGGTATGACCTACGATCGCGCTTTGAATCTTTTGGTGTGCGAGCAAGCCGACTTCGCTGTCACGCGCTATTCGCCGGATGGAACGCGCGTCAAGCTGGCGACTCATTTCGAGGGGCGCGCACTGAACAGCCCGAATGACATTGTAGTTCACCTCGATGGATCGATTTACTTCACCGACCCGCTCTACGGCCGTATGCCTGAATTCGGTGGCCTGCCCATTCCGGCCGAGCTTGATTTCCAAGGTGTTTACCGAATTGAACCGGGCGGCGGTGAGCCGCAGCTTCTCGTAGATCGAGAAACCTTTGATCAGCCCAACGGACTCTGTTTCTCGCCCGACGAAAAGCTACTCTATGTCAACGACACTGAGCAGACGAATATCCGTGTCTACGATGTCCGGCCAGACGGTTCTCTGGCCAATGGTCGCATTTTCGCGGAGAGCATCGTGCAAGAAGATGTCCCCGGCTTACCGGACGGTATGAAATGCGATGAGGCGGGCAATGTCTGGGTGACCGCACCTGGCGGCCTTTGGGTTTATTCAGCAATGGGCCGATTGATTGGAAAGATCCAAATACCTGAGCGCGTTGGCAACATCCATTGGGGCGGACCGGACTGGCGGACGCTGTTCGTCGCCGCGTCTTCGTCTATCTACATGCTCGAGACAAAGATCCGACCGCGGAGAGAGCCTTTCATGCTTGAGTCCGTGACTTGAAGAAGACGCACAGGTGACGCCAATCGTGGCCACAAGTGGTCTACAAGATCGAAGCGAAGTCTGCTTCCTTCTTGACCAGTCGTGGCGCAGTCATCCAGAAGGGTAATTGGAGTTGCGCTGTCTGAGTTGTCTGCCGGGTCTGCTGCGGCGTCCGGTAACCCGAAGGTGAGACACAGTATCAGTTAGGACAACGGATGACAAATGCGAAGTTTTCGATTTATGTCGGCTTAGCCCAGCCGAAAAATAGTGCCACCAAGGTGATTCGTGGCCTGCAAAAAGATGCAACGAGCTTATTACGGCAATGGAGCGGCGCATCAATAAAGCTTCGCCTGTACATAATGCATATATACATACCAGGAGACACATGAGAAACGTGAGAAAAATCAGCGCTGCCGCAGATGCGGCTATGGTGCCGGAGCACGCGCGCTACTCGAATCCGGATTATCGAGAGGTCAGGCGTGTCATCATCTCCGGTTATCTTGGATGTGCGATCGAGTTCTACGACTTCCTCCTGTACACCACCGCTGCAGCGCTGGTATTCGGGCCCGTTTTTTTCGGCAACCTCCCGCCGCTAATGGGCACGATTGCCGCATACACGACCTTTGCTGCCGGGTATGTAGCGCGCCCCTTGGGCGGAGTGGTTTTCGGCCACTTCGGGGATCGACTAGGGCGCAAGCACATGCTGGTCATCACAATGACGGTGATGGGTGTCGCTTCGACGTTGATCGGACTGCTGCCGACGCCCCAGACTGTTGGCTGGATGGCTCCGGCGCTATTGCTGTTCCTGCGTGTGGTGCAAGGCATCGCAGCGGGCGGTGAGTACGGCGGAGCATTGATGATGGCCATCGAACACTGTGACCAGAAGCGCCGGGGGCTCTTCGCATCGCTCATCGCGATCGGCGCGCCGTCGGGGACTGTGCTCGCCTCGCTTGCGTTCGGTCTTTTCAGACTGTTGCCGGACAGTCAGTTTCTGCAATGGGGATGGCGTGTCCCCTTCCTGTTCAGCGCTCTCCTGCTTGTCATCGGCCTCTATATTCTTAGTAGGGTCAGCGAGTCACCGCTCTTTCTCCAGGCGTTGAAGCGGGAAGGAGAGATGAGTCGGTTTCCTCTTGCCGATCTGCTACGCCATGAATGGAAGGCGGTCATTCTCGCCGTAGTCACGTCAGCAGGGCCGCTTGCCGTCTATATTGTCGGCGTTACTTTCACCCAGACCTATATCCGGCATCTTGGCTTCGACTCGAGCATTGCGCTTTTCGCACTCGCGATCGCAAACGGCGTCAATCTCGTCTGGTTCCCCGTCTGCGCCCATCTTAGCGACAAGTACGGACGTAGGCCGATGCTACTGATCGGCTTTCTGCTGTCCATTCTGCTGATTGGCCCCAACTTCCTGCTCGTTTCGAAGGGCAGTCCGTTGTTGACGACGCTCGCCTTCTGGCTCCTCGGTTCGTTCGCCGCAGGGCCGATCTACGGGCCACTGGGTGCGTTCCTGAGCGAGAAATTCAGTACGAGGACCCGCTACACGGGCGCTTCCATTGGTTATCAGTTGGGCTCTACGCTGGGCGCGGGCCTCACGCCGCTGATCGTGACATCAATTTTTGCTTCTACGGGCGGAACCAGCGTCATCGGAGTCTGTGTGTTTCTAGCCATCTTCTGCAGCGTCTCGATGCTCTGCGTCGTGCTGTCGCGAGAGACACGCCGGGCCGACATAGCGTATTGACACTTGGGGAGTCTAGCGCCGCGATCACGGCTCACATCAAACGCTCGACTTCAAATAACGCGATCGCATTGCGAGCCCGACGCACATCCCGAAGATATCGCGCGAAACGGATCAAACGGTTTTGTAGATTCCGGTGAGCAATTGAACGAAGCAGGGCTTCGGCGCATTACGTCAGCGTCGACTTCAAATTGCTATAACTGGCAACCACGTGGTAAATAGGCCCCGAAGTAAATACGGATTGTTCGTATGCTTGAGATTACAAAAAAACGAATTAAAGGAGACAGGTGATGGATGGACGTTTTGCATTAAAAGGCGTTGTGATAGGAGTGGGTGGTGTGGTTGCAATGTCTGCGGTTGCTCAATCCAATGTGACGCTATACGGAAGCGTAGATACAGGGCTCGCGTATTCGAGTAGTCAGACGTCTTTAGGTTCGACGAGTGGAGGGAAGTCCGCGGTCCGGATGTCTCAGGGCGTTTGGAATGCAAGCAAGTTTGGTCTTCTCGGCACAGAGGATCTAGGTCACGGCATCAAGACAATTTTTCGCCTTGAAAGCGGATTTAACAGCGCTAACGGAGGGCAACAATACGCCAATGCCATGTTCGGACGCGCAGCATACGTGGGTTTGATTCATCCCGTGTACGGTACGCTCACGGCCGGCCGCACATATGCTGCCTACTATCAGGCACTATCTCGTTATAGTCCCACAAACGTTCTGTCCGGATATTTCGGAGCTCACCCCGGAGATCTAGATGGCCTCGATACGGGATATCGTGCGGACAACACGATTGCGTATCAGTCGCTGACCTTTCGAGGGGTAACGGTCTATGGTTCATATTCGCTTGGGGGCGTGCCAGGAAGCCTCAATACTGGTTCGACCTTGGCTGGCGCGCTCCAATACGAATTGGGACCGATTGGCGCAGCTGCGGCATTCCAGAGAACCAACAACTCGACCCCGAACGGCGGCCCATGGGGGTCAAACTCGACCATGTCGAATAATGGGGCGCAGCAGGGCGTATCTGCGGTGACCAATGGTTATCAGACAGCACAAGCGCAGCAACGCTTTGCTGTCGACGGTATGTACAAGTTCAACAACAACCTAGATGTATCGCTGGTCTATTCGAACGTCCAGTATATTCCCGGCATACGGTCGGCTTTTACCGATACCGCTATATTCAACACGGGTGGCATCGTGCTCCACTGGAAGCCGGCTGTAGCGTTCGATCTAGGGTTTGGATATAGCTACACGCGTGCGACGCGAGCTAACGGCATCGCAAGCTCGGCCCGTTACCAGCAGTTCAACTTGGCTCAATACTATGGTCTTTCAAAGCGCACCGGACTTTACGCGCTGGAGGCGTATCAGCGCGCAGGCGGACAGACTTTAGGCACAGGCGGAAAAGCACAAATTATCAATGCTACGGCGACTATCGGGGACGGGTTCAACGGCACACCATCGTCGTCGAAAAGCCAGTTTGCGGCGGGCTTGGGGATTGTTCATCGATTTTGAAAGACCTTTGGTCCGGATCGACATCGCGGCCGGTTTCGGGGCGGTACGTTCCGAGAGAGTTTTTAGGAATGAGCGAGGTGGTACTGATGCATAGAAATAAGAGTTAGAACTCAACTAGTACGTTTCTAGGTTTGGAGAAGCTGAGAAAGTGGCATTCCTCGTTTTCACAGAATCTCTACTCAATTGTCCGCTGATGTACACCGTATCCCACCGAGAGAAATTGTGGACCCGGTTGCAAGGCTTGTTCGTTAGCCGCTGGTGGCCTTTTACTTGTACCACAGCTTCCCGCATTGGAGACGTTATGCAGAATGTTGACGAGGACACGATTACGCAAATCGTGCTGGCCCGCCACGCGGACGCCGAAAATCCCCGCCTTAAGCAGATAATTACGAGCGTAGTGGAACACCTGCACGGGTTCGCACGCGACATCCAGCTATCTGAAGAGGAATGGTTCGACGGTATTCAGTTCCTGACTGAAGTGGGACACATTACTGACGACAAGCGACAGGAATTCATCCTTCTTTCGGACACGCTCGGGCTGTCCATGCTTGTCACTGCGCTGAACAACCGGAAGCCACGTGGTTGTACTGAGTCCACGGTATTCGGCCCGTTTTTCGTCGAAGGCGCACCGGTTTATGAAAACGGTGCTGATGTGGGTAACGGCGCCAAAGGCGAGCCGTGCTTCGTGACTGGAAGGGTGATGGGGCTCGGTGGCGAGCCAGTGCCCGATGCTCGCGTCGACGTATGGCAAGCCGATTCTGACGGCTTCTACGATGTTCAGTATAAGGACACTGAACAGGCTCACGGCCGCGGTACTTTGAGAACGCTCCCCGATGGCACTTTCCATTTCCGTTCGATTACCGCAGAGTCGTATCCGATACCGCACGATGGACCGGTTGGTCGCATGCTGACCGCGTTAGGCCGTCATCCATGGCGGCCTGCACATCTGCATTTCATGATTGATGCGCCTCGCTACGAACGGCTCATTACACACGTCTTCAGGTCTGGCGATGAATACCTTGATTCTGATTCCGTTTTCGGGGTGCGCTCATCACTTATCGCAAATTGGGAGCGGCACAACGCGGGGAGTGCTCCCGATGGCACTATTCTGGACGGCCCTTTCGGCACGCTCGATTTCACGTTCGTCCTGAACCGCATTGACTCTGTCAGCGGACGAACCAAATAAACCAGTCGGGCGGGGCGCATTCGACCTTCATCACGCGTGTTCGCTGCTTACATATGTACAAGGTGTGAGGAGTCCGATGATTAAGCAGCAGATCGTATTGTGGAATCTCAAAGGCGAATCCCAAGAGGATAGTGCGAGTGCCGTCGTTGGCCTCAGAGCAGCTTTCGAGCGCATGGTTGCGAAGGTCCCGGGCCTGTTGAATATGGAGATCGGTAATAACGTCAGTGGGATCGATTACGCATGCGACGTCGTCATAAATTAAAAAATCGGCTTACACCAATCGCTCGCGGCGTATGCGCAGCACGGAAAACATCGCAGGGTGGAATAGGAACTGGGCGACTTAGGAATCGAGATGCATCACGTTAACTACACCGTTACACCCGCGTAGCAATTCGAGCAGTAGCATGAAATAGATGTGCGCAATATTAGAGGAGACGCTGGATGCAGCGAAAACTAATCAAGGGCGGTCATGTAATCTCCATGGACCCTCGTATCGGAACCGGTGGACTTGATGTGCTCGTCAACGGAACCCGGATTGAAGAGATTGGAGCAGGGTTGAGCGCAGACGATGCGGAGATTGTCGATGCATCGGACTGCATAGTCATTCCCGGGCTGGTTAACGCTCACATGCATACCTGGCTAACCGCGCTGCGTGGGCTTGCATCAAACTGGACGTTGCCGCAGTACTTCCGCAGCGTGCACGCCGGTTTGGCGACCCTTTTCACCCCGGACGATATCTATATCGGTACGTTGGTCGGTGCCTTGAATCAACTCAATAGCGGGACCACCACTCTGGGAGACTGGTGCCACAACAATCCCACGCCGGCTCACACTGACCGCGCCGTTGACGGTCTTCTTGAATCCGGTATTCGCAGCGTCTTCTTCCATGGTTCTCCGAAGCCGGACCCGAAGCCCGGTCAAAAAAATTTCAGCGAAATACCGCATTCACACTCGGAAGTGGAGCGACTTCTGAAGGAGCGGTTCGGTAGGCGCGACGGGCTCGTAACCCTGGGTATGGCGATCCTCGGGCCTCACTACTCGACCTATGAGGTGTCGGCTCACGATTTCAAGCTTGCTCGGGAACTGGGCCTCGTCGCCAGTATGCATTGCGCTGGGCTGGATGCGAAAACGCCTGATGGATGGGAGCGTCTTGCGCAGGCCGGATTGTTGGACTCGCGAACGAATGTTGTCCACGGAAACAACCTGAGCGACACGCAATTGCAGATGATGCTCGGATGCGGCGTGACGTTCTCGCTGGCTCCCGAAACGGAAATGCAGCAAGGTCATGGTCACCCTATCACGGGGCGGCTGCGCGATGCTGGCTATGGACCTTCGCTCGGCGCTGACCTTGAATCCTGCATTGCGGGCGATATGTTCACTGTCGCCCGCGTGGCACTCGCATCGCAAAGGGCGCTTGACAACGCGGATTCGAAGGCGTGGCAGGGGAGCTTGCCCGCAACTTCGACCTTATCGTGCGACGACGCCCTTGCTTGGGTCACCCTGCGCGGCGCTGAGGCTCTCGGTCTGGCCGAAGAGATTGGTTCGCTGACTCCGGGAAAACAGGCCGACATAGTTTTGGTTCGCGCTGACGCCATGAACATGCGCCCATTACACGACCCTGCGGCTGCACTCATCATGCAGGCAAACACGTCGAACATCGACACGGTGCTAGTTGCGGGCGAGTACCGCAAGCGTGCCGGCGAGTTGAATTACGGTGTGCTCGCGAGGCGCCTTCACGAACTCGAAGCGTCCGGTGCGCGTATCGGGAGTGGTCTGAATCGATTGCTGGCTCCTCAATGAAAGACTTCCAATACCCACTGCCTGTCCATGAGCACGTCATGAGTCAAACAAGCTGACGCCCCGCATCGCATTCATCGGCATTGGCAGCATGGGATTGCCCACGTGTACGAACCTGCTGAAGCGGGATCTCGTGTCCTTCCTCGCAGCGTATTCCAGTGAGGATGAACTGCGGGATTCGCAGTGTGAAGTCGACTGTCACGTGCGCGATGATTGGCGCTCGGCTCGAGGAAGCCCCTGTCCCGCAGTAGCTCGGAAGGCGTGGTGCTGACCTTGACCGGGCTCACGCATCAGATATTTGCGGGCGCTTTGCGCGTGGCGTTGATGCATGCGGCGTGACATTTGTTATTCCATGGTGGGGAGCGACAGCACGATGCGTCCCGAAGTTAGCTCGAAAAATTACTGCGGAAAGTCATTTCATTTTCACAACAAAAAGTCTCGAAAACCGATCGTCACATGGGAAAACTATGGAAAAGGCTTTGAAGGCAATCGCACTCGACGTGGTCTTTCGCTCAGCCAGAACTCAGAACGGCTGGCTTGACAAGGCCGTCAGCGATGCGCAACTGAAGGAACTGTACGAACTGTTGAAACACGGTCCGACGAGTATGAATACGTGCCCGGCACGGTTCGTCTTTTTGCGTACTGCGGAGGCTAAAGCTCGCTTGTTGCCTGCGTTGTTGCCGGGCAATGTCGACAAGACGGCGGCGGCACCGGTTTGCGTCATCGTCGGCTATGACCGGCGCTTCCATGACAAATTGCCGATACTTTTCCCGCACCGGCCGGAGGCTCGCGCCATCTTTGAAGGCAAGCAGGAACTCATCGAGAGTACTGCTTTTCGCAATGGCAGCTTGCAGGGCGCCTACCTGATTATTGCCGCTCGGGCCTTGGGCCTCGACTGTGGGCCGATGTCCGGATTCGATACCGCGAAGGTCAACGCCGAGTTTTTTCCAGAGGGTGACGTTGCTGTCAATTTTCTTTGCAACCTCGGTTACGGAGATCCGAGCAAGGTTCTCGACCGCCTGCCGCGGCCGTCGTTTGAAGAGGCGTGCACGCTTCTTTAACCGAATCAACCTGAAGTTTTTACTCGCGGTGGTATGCCGATGCTCGACCCATTCATTTACCAGGGACTACCTGCCCGTGTCCTTTTTGGACGCGGAACCATCACCAAACTCTCCGATGAGGTAGATCGCCTCGGCCTAACGCGCATTTTAGTGCTCTCGACGCCTGAGCAGGTTGCGCTCGCTGAGCGCGCGTGCGAACTGCTCGGGGCGCGGGCGGTGGGCACGTTTCCCGGAGCAACCATGCATACCCCCATTGAGGTCACCGTGCGTGCCTTGGCGGCTGCAAAGGCGTGCATGGCTGACGGCGTGGTCGCCCTTGGTGGTGGTTCCACAATCGGGCTCGGGAAGGCGATAGCATTGCGGACCGATTTGCCGCAAATTGTCATCCCGACAACGTACGCCGGGTCGGAGATGACGCCAATTCTTGGCGAAACGCAGGATGACCGGAAGACGACCCAGCGCGGACCCAAAATTCAGCCCGAGGTAGTCATCTACGACGTGGACCTCACTATGACGCTGCCACCGGTTATGTCAGCACTGTCGGGATTCAATGCTATGGCTCACGCAGCTGAAGCACTGTACGCATCCGACCGGAATCCGGTAGTTTCGCTAATGGCGGAGGAAGGGGTGCGCGCCATCTACGAAGCGCTTCCTGAAGTGCTGTTGAATCCGGCCGACCCCAATGCGCGGACAACGTTGCTCTATGGCGCCTGGCTGAGCGCATGCTGTCTCGGCTCAACTTCGATGGGATTGCATCACAAGCTCTGTCATACGCTTGGAGGCCTCTTTGACCTTCCTCATGCGCAGACTCACGCGATTTTGCTCCCGTACGCGCTGACCTACAATGCGCCCGCGATTCCAGAAGCCTTGACAAGGCTGGGCCGCGCGATGGATGCGCAGTGCGCAATAGGAGCTCTCATACATCTGGAGGGGGCTTGCGGAATCCCGCTAGCGTTACGCGATATCGGAATGCCTGAAGAAGGGGTCGAGCGTGCGGTCGAGGAAGCCCTTGCAAACCCGTATAACAACCCGAGACCCATTGAGCCCGCGCCTCTTCGCGAGATTCTGGCTCGCGCGTGGGCCGGGTCTGGAGTGTGATAAATGATATCTTCAATCAAGGCGGCGACATCTGCGCCGATACGAACCGCTGAAGGCGATGGTCAAGCCGACTTTGTTGTTGTCGGCGCAGGCACCGCGGGAGCTGTGTTGGCCGCGCGTCTCTCGGAAGACGCCCGGCATCGCGTGGTGCTCATCGAGGCGGGCATTGATACACCTCCCGGAGCGGTCCCTGCCGATATCCGGGACACATTCCCCAGTTCCACGCTCAACCCCGCCTATTTTTGGCCAGGGCTTGAGGCTACGATTGTCAAGGGCGGAGCCTCAAGGCCTTTCCCGCAGGCAAAGGTGATGGGCGGCGGTTCCAGCATCATGGGCATGTTCGCGCTTCGCGGTGTACCCTCGGATTTCTCACGGTGGGCAGCTTGCGGCGCGGAGGGATGGTCTTGGGAGGAGGCGGTACGGTTATATCGCAAAGTTGAAAGTGACCCCGCACGCCCAGGAAGCGTTTCTGGCAGCAGTCCGATACGCCGCATGGATTCCACCGAATGGCCACCATTCGTTTCCGCGATGAAAACCGCCGCGGAAGGGTTGGGATTGGCTCATATTGACGACATAAACGAAGGTCCGCAGGACGGTTTCTTTGCGATGCCGGTTAGCCGTGACGCAAACACGCGGTCGACGAGCGCCGGATGCTATCTCACTACCGCTGTGAGAAGTCGAAAGAATTTGACCATTCTGACAGGAGCGCGTGCGACCCGGTTACTGTTCAATGGGCGCAAAGCGGTAGGGGTTGAGGTGGAGCAGGGCGGGGCGGTCAGAAACCTCTCTGCCCGTCGCGTTATTGTATCGGCCGGCGCCATACATTCACCCACTCTACTGATGCGCTCGGGCGTTGGCGCAGCTAAAGAACTGGGCGCACTTGGAATAAAGCCGGTCGTTGACTTGCCGGGTGTCGGCAAGAATCTTCAGAATCACTCTTATCTCTTCTTCGCGCTGACCTTGCCGCGCGGTAAGCGTCTCGCCCAGCATTTACGCAGATTTGTCATCACCGGCGTGCGGGCGTCATCGGGAATGCCCGACTGTCCACAAAGTGACCTCCTTCTTTTCACCTTAGGCCGGGTAAGCCCTCGAAGCTTTGGCACGACGGTAGCGATGGCAGGGTCCGCGCTGTATTCGCCGTTCTCAAAGGGCTCGATATCGCTTAACTCCACCAATCTTGACGCAAATCCGAAAATTGACTTCAGGATGCTTGACGACCCCCGCGATGCTCCTCGTGTAGTGAAGGGCGCCCGGTTGCTTGAGACATTATTGCGCGAACCCAGCGTAATGGATTGCTACTGCGAAGCGTTCTTGCTACCTGCAGCGATGGCCGTCAATCAGTTTAACAAAGGAGGGCTTGCGGGGGCGGCCATGGCGATCGGTGCGCAGTTTGTGCTGAACTCGCCCGGCCCCGTTCGGCGAATGGCAGTCAGAAAAGCCTTGAACGTGCGGGAACCTCTGTCGAAACGAAGCGGCGCAACGCGAATCAGTGACGAAGAAATCCTGGCTTCAATTGCGCCGATGGGCCACCCGGTCGGTACCTGTGCAATGGGCGCGCAGGAAGACCCGCGAACAGTCGTGGACAGCGGTTATCGCGTTGTGGGGCTAGAGAATGTGTATGTGGTAGATGCATCCGTTATGCCGGTCATCCCAAGCGCGAACACTAATCTCCCGACCTTGATGGTCGCGGAGCATGCTGCGGAAAAGCTACTGTTAACGACGCTGGACGGTACAGCTCGATAAGCCATCGTTTGAGCGTGTCGCTCAGCTAATTCGAGCGTCAGCGCAGACGCGAGGAAGGCCAAAACCGGCGCCGCTGCCGGTGACGGCCGGTCCGCCGATTGACGAGAAACGGTGACTGTAACGGTCAGAGCTCGCGGGGCGTGAGCGTGGCGCCGAGCACGAAGCTATCGGCTGGCGGACCTGCCGCGCCAACGCAGCCGGAATCAACATGATTCCCCCATCCATAAGGGCAGCGGCGGCCACGCGGTCGGCGTCGGCCGTCAACGGCCTCGGAACGACATTGACCATAACCGGACGGGCATTCCCATGAAATCGCCAGACCGGTGCTATCGAACTGGTGGTCAGCGTTGTATGCGACTGCGCATCACGGGGATACGTCGGGCGCCCATTCATCTTGAGGTAGCGCGGCGTTGCGCATAGCACCGTAAGCGCTGCACGAGCGCCGTCTTGACAGGCGCGCGGGATCGTCATGCGTTTGCGCGAAGCTGGTCCGCAACGACCCACGGCATGAGTTCGTCAAGGCGGTTGATCGCGTGGTCTGTGCGACGACTAAAGCGGCTGAACCATGGCCGACCAGCTACGATCGTGCGGTATTCCATCGTGACGCCCGTTGCTGCAGTGCGGGGCGTATCGCCCACGGCCTGAGCGGCGAAATGACGGCAAGGTTGCTGTATCGAACTGGATCCAGCATTGGTGCCCCGACGGATTCGAGTTTCGTTGCGACAACAACGAGCCGCTGCGCTGGAATGCTGCGACCGGGGGGGGGCGCCTATGTGATTCGTCAAGCATTAGGGGCGGATTTAGGTTGATATAGGGTGCCGTCCCGCAGCATGGCGAACAGCACGTCACAGCGTCGTCGGGCCAGAGCGATGAGCGCCTGATTGTGGCGCTTACCCTGCTGGACCTTGCGCGAGTAATAGTCTCTTGAGATTGGATCGCGCAGGGCTGCGAAGGCGGAGAGGAAGAGCGCTCTCTTGAGCACCTTGTTGCCCCGCCGGGATGGATGTTCGCCCCGGATCGACGAGCCCGAGCGCCGGGTGACCGGGGCGAGGCCGGCGTACGCGGCCAGATGCGCGGCTGAGGCAAACGCCTTGTGAGCGACTTCAGTGAGGAATCTGGCGGCAGTCCTGACGCCGACTCCCGGCATGCTGGTCAGCACCGGCCAAAGAGGGTGTGCTTGTACCAGACGCTCGACTTCGCTGGCAACCTCATCGCGCTGCTTGCGCAAGGACGCGAGTTGCTGGGCAAGACGCGGCATGACGATGGTTGCTGCCTGAGTACCGGGCACGATCACAGCCTGTTCGCGGAGCGCCTGAACGATTTCGGCCGCGAGGCTCTTGCCCATGCGAGGCGCGAGTTTGGTGAGGCGGTTGGCAAGCGTTTTCTCGCTAGCCGAGGCAAGCTCGGCAGGTGACGGGTATCGCTCAAGCAGATCAAGCACGGCCGGATGGTCGAGGCGCGGCCCCAGAACGCGTTCCAGCGCTGGATGGATCTGGGTAAGCAAACCTCGAATGCGGTTGCTGGTCTGGGTGATCTGGGCCGCGAGATCGTCGTCGAAGCCGCACAGCATGGTGAGTTCGGCGAGCGGTTCGTCAACCAGTCGAAGTGAGCGCAGCGCATGTGGCATCGAGCGCGCGGCTTCAGCAATGATGGCGGCATCGCGAGCATCGGCCTTGGCTTCCCCTGCGTCCAGTTCAGCGATGCGGCGCATAGCCAGACCCGGTAGATACGCGACCAGGACTCCTTCGTCACGGGCGACTGCCAAGGGCAACGCGCCGACGGTGGCGGGCTGATCGACGACGAACAGGAGCTGGCCGTGCGTCTTGAGTTCGGTGATGAGGGCGCGCAGCTTGGCCTCATCGTTGGGCAGCGCCTTGTTGTAAAGGCGCTTTCCGGTCCGATCGAGGGCGACGGCGTGATGGTGGCCTTTGCCGACATCGACGCCGACGAATACATCGACAGAGCTATGTTGTTGGTTTTCTTGCATCGAAGGCTTTGCAGGTTGAACGGTTTGGCCTGCAACATCGGTGGCAAGTCTCGGCATCCACGTTACGGACGGCCTCAAGATATCCTGGCCGAGCCCCTATTAGCGATCACCAGCCACCCACCAGGCCCGGTGACAACACCCCCCGGATCATGACTGCGACTGGGGGCGAGAATCATGCCGGGCCTATCTGGCCAAATCCTCAATTATCGAGGAGTGAAGATAGTAACGGGGCGACGAGCTGGGTGGCTACGACAGGCGGCCGTAGCGGCGGCGTGGTGCGTGATGTCATGCTTTCAGCCGTCGAGAATCGCTTTGGAAATGCCTTGGAGCCGCCGGCTAACATCGATTCTCGGACAGCCAACGGCTTGGGTCGGGAGATCGAGAATACTCGAAGGTCTGCTTGATGCTCCTCGCGGCGTCGATACCCATGTATCTGGCTCAACGACGTGCGGAAGTGTCAGCGGCTGCCATTGAGTGTGTGTGGGCTGCGGGAAGATCATGTAGTCGCTTTCCATATGCGGGACCAGCGCGAAGCGTTCCATTGCTTACGGTCACTATCTATAAATTAAGGCGACATCGTGAGCGGCAACAAGCAACTTCCGAAGTTGAAGCGAGGCGAGGCCTAAGAACCGTAATCGCACCACGAACGACATTGCATGATGCAAGCGCTCTCACCACGACGCACATGGCGTGACGCTTAGCCCCAGTGTCATCGTGGGCGAGCCGACGTAATCGCTGTGCGGGTGCCAAGGGCGCGTCCTCCCGTATCCCATGAGCGCCGGGTTTTTGCTACGCTCCGGCGTTTTTTACAACGCCGCGCTGATGCGCGCGCCACACGAGTAAAACAACGCTAAGCGCCACCGCGGTCGCCGCTATACTGGCCACCAGCGACAGAAGATACGCAGAAATATCGCCCACGGTAGTGCCCCACCAGCGAACCGACACTAAGGCCGTCCAATAGCTTGCGACACCGGTAGCGCCGACGCGCGAGTGGACTGCCAACACTGCGAGCACGACGAGCGTCGCCATCGCCGCGGAAACTGGCACGCCGGTCTGAACCGGCCCAAATGCGTGGCCTAGGCCGTCCGCTATGACCGTACCAAGCGTGCCTGCTGCGAGCATTGTAAACCAGTAGAGGGCGCCGGTAGATGGTAGCGAGCCGCTCTGCGATCGTGGTTCCGAGTCGCGATCGAGTGCCACCGCCGCGACCAGGATCAGCGCCAATATCACTGTCGTGCAGGTATAGGTGAGATGTGCAACACCCACCGCGATATCGGCCATGTTAGTTGCAGTGGCGCGGACGATCAGTACCGCTGCCCAGTAGAACAGTTCGAGGCCCGCGGACATCGCGCGTTCCGCGACGAGCAGCAAGACAAACAGCACCGCCAGTATTGCCAAGCTCGCACCTGCCTCCAGCCTCAGAACATCCATGAAGATGTCGCCAAGATTTGCACCGCACATGCTTGCTATGGCCATGGCCAGCCAATATCGCGGCCCGACAAAAGGAATTGCTTTGAACAGCACTGGAGCCTCCAATCAATGAGAAAATCAAGCGGCCCGAGAAAAAAGCGCTTTAATCTACGCAGCGCATTCCCCGCAGTTCGAGATGTAGCTGGACCAGCCACGCCAGTCGGCAGTCGCCGGCAATTTGGACGGCATGTTCAGGCGAACGTCGGCGCTCGAGCTTGCCGGCGCGGAACGCGCGGCGGAACGCCGTATGCGCGAGCGCTCTTATCAGCATCATCACGACCATAGCGGTGGCACACGTTACTGCCTGCCACGGCCACTGCGATCCGGTGTCCGCAAGCGCGCCGGATGCTTCGGAAATTGCCAAGCAGGGAACCGACACGATGCAAATCGAGACGGAAAGAAGCACAACATGCGCGCGGACGGCAATCAGGGTGGAGGCATTCATGTTTTTGTCGCTGCGGAAGCAATTGGCGGGTGCCGGCAGTGCCGCCTCCCCGCCCGGCTCGGGAAGGCAGACGTCGAACAGAGAAAATGATGAGACGGGAGGGCTTGCCCGGCACTTACCGCGACGCCATAATGGCGCTGGTCAAAAACGCAACATGAACGAGGTGCCGGAGGCCAGCGAACTGACTGTAAGGTGCCACTCGTGCGCGACCGCGATTTCCTTGCAGATGGCGAGTCCGAGACCGGCGCCGTCATGCTTCGCATCCGGCGCGCGCCAGAAGCGTTTGAATAGGAACGGAAGGTATTCTTTCTTGATTCCGGGCCCCTCGTCGCGCACGTCGATAGATACGCTGTCGACCAGCACGGACACGGTGCTGTGTGCAGGCGTGACGTTGATCGCGTTTTCCATGATGTTCTTTAACAGCACGAAAAGCGCGCTGCGGTCTGCCCAGATCGGCGGGACGGCGTTCCCCGAGTAGAGTCGCAACCTGACCTGCCGCGCATCCGCTTTGCGTGAAAGATAATCGATCACATCCTGCGCAACATCCACTGTGTTCACCTCGCCGAAGGTGAAGTTCTGCGATTCGCTCACTTCGGCGAGGTGCAGAAGCTGTCGAACCTGACGCGCCATCTGGTCAATGTCACGCAACAGCCGGTCTTTTGCCAGGATGTCGGGCTGCATTTCGATTTCGCCGCGAATCAGCGTCAGGGGTGTCTGCAATTCATGCGCTGCCGAAGCGAGGAATTGCTGCTGGACGGCGAAGCCGTTTTCGAGCCGCTCCAATGCCGCGTTGAAGGCGTCAATCAGAGGTGCAATTTCGCTTGGAATGCCATCGATCGACAAGCGGGTTTTCAGATTGCGCGGCGAAATCAACGCGGCCGCACGCGAAGCTTCTCGCAGTGGCCTCATCACGCGGTACACGGTGACCGTTAGGGTCAGCGCGAAGGTCACCATCGCGATGAAGATTGTGATCTTGACGATAGCTGGTATTGGTTTGATTTTGTCGCCGATGATGGCGGCAATAAAACGCGCGCTCGTCGCGGTCTGCACGTAATAGTTCTGCGAGCCGTGGGAAACCTGCAGCGTCATCACGTCGAACGGCTCCCCGCCAAGCACGACTCGTTGAGCCCTGCCGGAACACTTCGGCATATCGAGGTCGCCCCACGCAACGTCTTGCTGGCCGTTCTGCGACCAGAGCAGCGGCGTGCCGGCGCTGTCCAGAACGCGATAGCGTAATTCGGAAGTTACGACGTGGAAAAGCCACGCGGTCTCGCCCGTCAGGCGTACGGATTCGGGTCTTCCTGCCGCGTCGAAGATCAGACCGTTCGCGACTTCCGAAATGTGCTCCATCTGCTCATGGCGTCCGAGCAGCGCTTCGGGATAGTCATTGAATGCAACCATCGCGACCGTTGCCACCAGGCTCAGCGTGACGGCCAGCGCGGCGACGGCGGTAATCCATAAACGAGCGGACATACTACGAACAATGTGATTGAACATAGGTCAAACGCCTAGTCGAAGCACGGGGGACATGGACCGGACAGCTGATTGTGACGGCAACGTGCGTTGGGCCATCACGTCCCTGTCCGAATTAAGCAGTGCCGTTTCCCGAAGGGAAGAAGGCGTAACCTTCCGAACGGATGGTTCGAATCATTTTTGGCTGCGCGGCGTCGACCTCCATGCGGCGGCGGAGCCGATGCACCCAGAGGTCCCCACGGAGGTAGGGGAGAGCGGCCTGTCGGGACGTATGCGTTGTGCAATGAATTCGCGCGACATAACGCGCTCCGAAGCGCTCGCGAACAGGTTCAGCATCGCGTATTCGGCTTCAAGAAGTGAAACCTGCTGGCCCGAAAAGGTAAGGCTGCGGGATACAAAACACAGTTCGAACCTGCCGAAGTGAAACGGCGGGCGGTTCCCGGGATTCTGCAGCGGATCAGGATAGGCCCGCGCAATCACCCGGCGTATCTTCACTAGCAGCTCCAACGGGTTGTGGGGAAATGAAACGATGTCGTCGGCACCTGATGCGAGCGCGCGCACACGTTGGGGCCCGTCGTCTTGACCGCCGAGCATGACCACCGGGACGTCATAGTTCGCCTCGCGCAGTGCTCTGAGCGCGGCGAGTTCACCGCCGACGAAATCCCCCGCCTTCATTACGATTGTTGCGGGAAGCTCAACGCCAAGCCGCTCCAGAAGCTTCGACGGTCCGTAAAGAACCGCGACATCGAAACCGTTCGGTTGCAGGCAGGCTCGCAATGCGTCACGGCAATCTGGGTCATCATGCACAACCAAGATATGAGGTTTCATCGCTCGCCTTCGTTTATCGCTGTCGTGTCGTTCTGAAGGTTGAAACCCATGCCGCGGATATTAACGATTCGCGTTCGTGCGCCGGCGGCGGCGAGTTTCTTGCGCAGACGATGCACGGTGACCTCTAGCGCATTGGGTGTGACCGCTTCCCCGAGTCCCCATGCCGCATGTTCGAGCGCCGCGTGGCGGACGGTGTTGCCGTTGGACCGAACCAGCGTCAGGACGATCTGGAACTCTGCAGGCGCCAGCTGCAACGATCGCTCGCCGCACCGAAGCATGCGATGCTGTGGATCAACGGTGATGTCGCCGAAGGATGCGCTCAGGTCGGTCAGCGCGCGAGGGCGCCGCATAAGTGTTCGCACGCGTGCAACCAGCTCGCTCATCGCGAACGGCTTGGTCACGTAGTCGTCGGCGCCGCTCTCGAGACCGTCTACCCGGTCGTGCAGCGCGTCGCGCGCTGTCAACATAAGACAAGGCGTGGTTTGCCCGGCCGCGCGCAGATTGCGCAGAAAGGTCAGTCCGTCGCCGTCGGGCAAGCCGCGATCGACGACCAGCACCGAATACTCGGCCCGACCGACACCGTACCATGCTCCAGAAATGTTGTTGAATACGTCGGTTGCGATTCCTGACGACGACAACGCCTGCCGGATCATCTCCGCCAGACGTCCGTTATCTTCTATAAGTGCGACCCGCGACATAACGTGATTACCGGAATTGGTACAAGTAGCCGACCTTTACTTGCGGAACATAGCGTTTCCCGACTAGCGGACTGTCGGTCGTGCCGGTGCCCAGATGGGAAACACCAATGTCAAATAGCAAGCCTTGATGAGCGGTCAAACGGTAGTCGACGCGCGCGCCCATCGATTCGTTCCAGGTAGACTTTCCATTGTAAGCGGGACGCCCAGCGCGTACCTCGGAGGGTCGCACGCCATAATAGTAATCGACGTACTTGCTGCTGAGCCATTGGATCCCGGCATGAGGCGCGAACGTGAATTCGCCGTATTCGAATTCCTTGAAGAAGCCAATTTCGGCCTGCTGCCCTTTATTCCCGCCTGCAAGGAAGTCGCTCGATAAGGTGCCGTACGCCGTGTGCCACGACAGCGACGGGCCATACCAGAACGCTCCGTTGCGGTCCTGCATCCCGTTCAAAATCGGGGCATCGGAGCCCTTATAGCCGTCGCCCACCGCGTAGCTCGCGCGCAGCGCTACATTAACGCCAGCCCATTTGCCGACTTTTAGATCCAGCGCGGTGCCGAAGGCGTGCACCCATTTGTTGTCAAAGTAGAAGAGGGGAATCGGGGTGAATTTGGTTCCATAGTTCTTGTAAGGCGCGGCTTCAAATCCGGCTCCGGCGCCGAGCCCCCAGTGCGTGACGTTAGTCGCGTTATTGAGGATTGTCACTCCCGAATCGTCCGCATCAGGCAGCTCCGGACGATCTACACCGGCCCACACCGTTCCCGAGTACAGAACGGCCGACGCGACGGTCAGGAGGAACGGATGCTTGCACAGGGTTCTCGTGTTCACTTTTGGTCCCAAAAATAGAGAGTTGAAGCGGACTCGACTTTAGGGCTGACAGACTTACCGCGTACTTACCGCAAACAGTCATGCAGACTGCGCGGCGCAGTTTCTCCTGCTACATGATGCGCGCCAGTTAAACCAGATGCCTTGATGCGGAACGCTCGACATGGGGGTACACGACGGAAACGACAAAGAGACCTCACGAGGCACAGGTTAGCGATTGTTGGTTCACGGCAAAAGCGGTGGGTCGGCGTAAGCTTGCGTCGGCGGCGAAGCAGGGCGGCACCGGCCGCAGGCGCAGTAGTGGCCACGGTCGTCATCACGATTCCACATGGATCGCACAGCGCCTGCAGAAAAGCGCCATTCCCGAATTCCGCCGGAGTGGGATCGACCAGATCAACTTTGCCAATCTTCGCGTATTCGTGTCATTCCTCAACGAAGCCGCCATTCCGATCACGCGATGCCGTGTCGCGATCAGTCCGGCAACGAGCGCCGGCCCGATCAAACCGGTTGCGCACGTCGCAAAGACAAATATCGTGATTGCGGCCGTCCTTCTGACGGTGCTCGCGGGCATCTTTCGTAATGTTCACGGCGCTCACGCGCGTGCCGGCACCTTCCTTGAAAGGCGTCGAAGCGGTCGACCTCATTGCGTTGCTGAGGCACGCGCACCGCGCCCGGTCTGCCGTAATTATCGATGTGGGAAGCGGGTGGGGCGGTGGTCGTTGCGGTCGCACGCGCATTTCGCCAAGCGACGGTAAAATCGATCGAGATATCGCTCTCTCGGAATCCGTTTTACCATCTGCGGAAGTCTGGACTGCGGAACATGTTGATCCTATGGGACAACTCCCATTGCGGTAAACTTCGCAGCGCCTATGCGATCGTTTGCTATCCGATGCCGTCGGGCTCGGCGGGGTTTGCGATGGCTCGACTGGGACTTGAAGCCGAGCGCTGCCGTCGTCTCCCGATACATCGCTGTTTCAGGAACGGGACGCGCGGCGGTGTTTGTCGGAAGCAGGTCCCGTTTGTTTCGCGCCGTACTTCTA
Organism: Paraburkholderia sp. D15; assembly: GCF_029910215.1. Classification (NCBI taxonomy): domain Bacteria; kingdom Pseudomonadati; phylum Pseudomonadota; class Betaproteobacteria; order Burkholderiales; family Burkholderiaceae; genus Paraburkholderia; species Paraburkholderia sp. D15. Next base: position 293,291 of record NZ_CP110397.1, read on the forward strand.
GCCCGCCTACCATTGGGTGGTCGGCAAGTATGAGTGTCTGGCGGCGCATCACCGCGGCACCGACGCCTTTATCCGCTTAGGCGGGCCATCCGCTTTTCTGTGCATGACGAAGCGAGCGTCGCACGACCATGCGGTGGAACGGCCCGATCAACGCGATAGAAGCGCGACCGAGCAGGCGATTGTAGAAAACGAGCGTTTACGATCACCAGGTGAGGGCGTCCATCTGATGGTGGCTGTACGAGCACTGACACGCGGAAATTCAGATGCGTATCGTCCTCCCCTAGCACAATTTCATTCGGATATCGCCCAAATACCCGGAAAATGTTTATCCTGTCGTCGCCTTCGGCCCTGAGATCCGCGGCGCGCTTCAGACCAAACGGCCGTACCAGGAAATCACGTAATACCAGTAGTGCCGCAATCCATTCGGGCTGATGGTCGAAGATGTGTCGCGCGATAAACTCCGCGTCGTGGGACGCGGCCTCTTGCAGATCGACCGAAAATGCGTCGGCAAATTCGGCTCGGCCGTAAGACGGCATCAGTTGTGAGGCCGGAGGCAAGCCAGCCTGTTCGATCTTCGCGTCTGTGTGCATATTCAATCACCGAGATGACATTCCGCCAACTCACTGCGGTTTGGTCAGGGAGATTTCGCCATGGCCTGTTCGCCAAGCAACCAATATCTCCCCTGACGCTCTTTTACACCCAATGATGCACGAGTGTAGACTCTGCCGGAAGCCCGTTGGGCGGGCGAACGACACTTGCGTCACCGGGCATCCTCAGCCGAATCGTCATTGCGGTAGACGCACACTGTTAGATGACCTATCTCTGCTGTGTTGGCCTTTAGGCGTGGCGCAGTGGCGGCAGCACCGTGCCGATAAAAAGCACCGCCGTGATTGCCATGATCACCGAGATGACCGTGTCGACGGCGGTTTGAAAGTTGAAGCGGGACTGTCGGCCACGGGCTGCCTGAATGAAAATGCAAAGCAACTCGACGGCGGCTCCGATCAGCGATAAGCAAGTTGTGCCGCCCACGAGCGGCGACGACGGTCGATCCGGACGCGCATAGCCGAGCATCCACGATGCAGTCTACAGGTAGATGCCGATCGAGACTGCGAACCTGGTCGGTTTCAATGCGACTGATTCTCCCTGTAGCAGTCGATGGTCTTGCAGGCTCCAAGCAACGCCCAACTGCACTAGGGCAAGTAAAAAGAGCCCGGCCGTCATCCAAGGTCGGTTGGTTAAGCGGCCCAACTGTCAGGATCCACAGTGTCACCACGATCTTGCGCACAGACACGGCTATCGCCTGTGCGGTGAAGGCGTCGCCTATCGCGTCGAGCCCGTGGCCGGTTAAGCGTGCTGGTCGTGCTACGGTGTATCGCCCTTCGGCAAGCGCGCAAGGCAAGCAGTCAGCTTGGTGACCTGACGATGCCATTGAGATTGGCGAGAATATCGGTTTTGGGAGGAAATATGCTGTATGAACTGGCAACCCTATCCTGCTCACTTTTGGAGCAGGACGTCGTTTCCGCTGCTGCACATCGCTGGTCGTCTGATCCTGACGCGGAGGGCCAAATCCTCGGGGCGTGGCGCACTGAGATCGGTGAACTTGCAAAAATTGTGGTGTTGCGCGGCTTGAGGGGCGGCCGGGATTCGTAAAAAATCCGCCACATCTCGATCTAAGCTGCTGATTTAAATGCGAAATCAATGGTTGGATCGAGTGGCGGAACGGATCGCTGGAGATCCAGCAGATAGTCGCCGAGCCGATTGATGTGCTCCCGCCGGTACGGCGACAGCACTTTGAGCACCTCGGCGTCGATCGGATGCCCCTTCTGCTGCAACTCCTTCAGTTTGCGCGACATCCACTGCACGTTGTACAGGATCACCATGTTCGCGACGAGGTGGTTGTACTTGATCACTTTGCGCTGCTCGTGCCGGACGTTTTCGGCGATGACGCCTTCGCCGCCGAACATCAACCACTGCGCGAAGTCATTGAACTGCTCGCTCTTGTTGGTCGCCGCGTGAATCGTGCGGCGCAACTCCGGGTCATTGAGATATTTCAGCAGGAACAGTGTCCGGATCACACGCCCGAGTTCCCGAAACGCAAAGTACAGCTTGTTCTTCGTGCTCTCCGAGCCGAGGCGACGCAGTATTGTCGACGGCGTCATCTTGCCCGCCTTGATCGATACCGCGACGCGCATCATGTCAGGATAGTGTCGCTCGATCAGCGTCCAGTCGATGGTCTGGCGACAAAGGCTGTCGATGTGCTCATACTTGCGACGCTTGTCGGCCTTGTACAGCACGAGGTCCTTGATGTTGCGCATGCGCGGCATCAGGTTGATGCCCGTCACGTAGGACAGGCCGAACACCGGACCGCTCTGCGCCTGCGTATCGCCGTGGATCGTGTCGGGCTTGATGTCGGCACCGTTCTGGATCAGTCCGTCAAGGATATAGACGGCTTCGTGAACGCCACACGGGATGAAGTGGCTGAACAGCGCGATGTACATGTCGGACACGTGGTAGTAGCCGATCCCGCCGTATCCGCCATAGCGGACGTGATACTCGGACAGCAGGTTCTGCTCGTACAGGCTCCATTTGGTGCCGTCCGCCGGCGCACGCTTGCCACTGCCCCAGTATTTCGGCAACGCGAACTGGTTGTACGCGTTGATCACTTTCACGTTCGCCTTGTCGAGCCGCTCCTCGGTGACATGTTTCAGGTTCAGCCAGGCGACCTGCTTGCGGCTGAGCCCTTTCACCGAGCGCGCCGTCTGGCTTGGGCCGAGATTGCAGCCGTAGCAGAACAGCGTGGTGATGAAGCGCTTGCGCGGATCGTCGACCTTCGCGTCGAACCCGGACAGCGGGCCGAACAGTTTATGCAGGTCCAGCCACTGCTCGGTTTCGGTGAGGAGATCCAGGATGCTGATCTGCGGCATCGATGCCGTGATCGCCTGATCGATCAGCGTCCGGTTCGGTGGTTCGGGCTCCTTGTCCGGTTTGTGAATGACGAGTTCCTGATCGACGAACTCGATGCTGTCGTTCGCCGGGAAGTTCGCATCGGTCTCGTCGAGCGCCGCGTTCAGACGGTCCCGCAGATCCTTCGTGAAGCTCTTGCCGTTCGTGGGCAGCCCCACGATCTCGCAATAGCGCGGCAGCTCACGCCTGAATTCCTCGTCGGAGACCTGGTGCATGCGGTAGTCGTCGAAGCGATCGCTGCCCTCGACGTAGAGATCGCCGGAATTCAGCTCGCGCATGATCTGGCTGAAGACGCCCAGTTCAAAGAACCGACGATGCAGCATACGGCTGTCCCGACCGTGCGGGAATACCGCACGCATCCACTTATCCGGTAGCCAGTCCAGCGGCAGGTTTGCGAGGTCGTTCTCCGTGAGCAGCAGGTATTCGCGGTGGGCGTTCCGGGAGCCCTGCAGCCAGGCGAGTGCGACCAGTACCGCGCGGTCCTGCGAACTCGATCGCAACGGCAGCACGTCCAGGCACTGGAACAGCAGTGAGCGCTGGTTCCGGTACGGCACGAGCATGAACGGCAGGTCGAACTGGCCGGCATAGGCGATGTGCTCGTTGCATTGTGCAAGCGCTGCGGATGGGTCGCCGAGCGCCTCGCGGATTTTCGGCAACCGTTGGCGTTCTGATACCCCTTCATCCTGAAGGATCTGCAGGACGTCCCGGAACTGTCCGACCAGTCCCTCCAGCACGCCGGTGTGTTCGAGTTGATATTTTTGAAGCCGGACCTTCGCGTAGGTCTCGAACTTGCGCATGACCTTGATGAAGATCTCGGCGACATCGTCAAGTGCCTTCTGCAACTGCGCCTGGATGAAGAGTACCGCGAGCGCATGACGCTTCGCTACCTTGAGCGAACGCAGTTCCGCGACATTGAGCGCCCGTGCTTCAGTGACTAGCTGTGCCCGCTTGCTGACGGACAGGATCGCGGGCGGTGCCGGCAAGCCTTCCGCCAGTTTCCTGATCCCGTTGATATGTTTGAGGAAGCTCGCGATCGCCCGCGCAGCTGGCCTCTTCGGCTCCTGCTTCAGATCGTCCCAGCACGACTTGCCGGCCTTGATGACGAGGACCCCATCGATCCTTTCGATCATGGCCGCGTCCAGTGCACCGGAGATCGTCGTCCAGATCGTTTCATTGAGGTCGTTGCGCGCCTGCGTGGCGATGCGCTGAAGCGTCGACAGTGGCGGTAGTTCGTAACGGCGGCGGACCAGTTCCTCGACCAGCACGTTGATGATGTCGGGCAGCTCGACTTTGGTCCTTGCCTCCCCCGACGCGAGATCGGCGAGCCACACCGTCTCGTCCGCGTCGAACGGCTGGATGTCGAGCCAGGCGCGCAGCAGCTTCTGGTGCCGGATGCGAGTTCCGGATATGTCGTACCGCGCGATCGCCGTCCGGGGCAACGCCCGGGCTCGCATCGCGGTCCGGATGTGATCGATGATGACCGGCGGCACGTCCGAGAGCATCGGGAAGTAGCCGAGACGCTGCAGCAGTTTCAACTGGACCATGATCAGCATGGCGGTAGCTTCCTGCCGGGATTGCCGGCGCACAAAGCGGATTTCCGCGGTGCTCGGCGTGAACGCAGCTTTCAGCTCCGCCGCGCCCGGCTCGGCAGGCAGCACCGGATAGATGGTCTCGTGGACGGTGCTCATGCCGGCGGCCGTCGCGCAAAAATCCGCTCGATCTGCCGGGTCCGCTGGACTTCGTCGTCGTCCAGGTAGATCGAGGTGGTCGTGATTGACGCGTGACGCAGGTTATCGCGCACGGTGGTAAGCGTCGCGCCGTTGGCAAGTGCGTGTGTCGCGTGCGTATGGCGCATCCAGTGCGGGGTCGCGCGCCGCAGCTTGCCGGCGAGCGCCGGGTGGTCCGCCTCGATGGCGTCGGCGGCGGCATGGAAGAACCGGCGCAGCACCTCCCTCAGGCGCGGCGTGGTGATGCCGCCGGGCGCATCGAGATGGCCAAGCAGCGACGTGTCCGGCTGCCAGCGGGCTGAGGTTACCGGTAGTCCACGCTGAACGAGATATTGGTCCAGCGCGTGCGTTGCCAGCGGCGGCAACACCACCTTGCCGGCCTTCGCGCCCTTGCCGGTGAGATGCAGCCAACGCTCGCCGCGCGCGCCGGTTTCGATGCCGCCGAGCGTGACGCCGACCAGCTCGCCCGCGCGCAGGCCGGTCGCGTATCCAAAGTCGAGCACGAAGCGCAGACGCTGCGCGGCCGGTACCGTCCAGCCGTGCGACCATTCGAGCCCGTCGGCAATGGTCCGGATCAGTTCCCACTCGCCCGCCGTAAAGGCCCGCGAGATGTCCAGTTCACCGTTGCGCTGCGCCCCGCGCACCTTGAGACCCGCGAACGAATTCGCCAGGACGTAGCGCTGCTCGATCAGCCAGCGGAACATCGCACCGAGCACAGACAGTGCGTAGGCGATTGAATCTGGCGACAGCGCGCCCGTGAACGGACGCCACTCGGGCGATGATCGCGGCCGCGCCGGCGCGACCCAGCGGGCACGCGGCGTTGGATGGCGTAGGAAGGCGCGATAGGCGGTCGCATCCTCGCTCGTGAGCGAGGACAACGCCTTGCCGCGCTCGACGATGGCCCAGAGCATCAGGCGCTCGGCCTCCCTGCGATAGGCGCGTCGTGTTTCAGCGGCTTCGTGCCGTTCGAGCCAGGCGCTGATCGCCTGATAGTCATTATCGGCCTCGAGCGCGCACATTCGCTTCGGCGCGCGGAAAGTGCCGCGCGACCCATCGACTTCATGTGGTACGTGAATGCTTTCCCACGGCACCACGGGGTCTGGCGTCGCCACCACGACCAGTGCGCGAGCCCGCTCGGTGAGCGCCGGATGAGCGGCAAAGAAGCCTTCGATCCGGCGAGCGCTTCGTTCACCGAGTCCGGGAATCGCAAGCCACCACTGCCGGCGACGGGGAATGCGCATGGTCAGATCGGCCAGCGTCCGGATGCCGTGCCGATGCAGCACCGGGACAACGCGAGGCGGCAGCCAGGCATCGACTGGATCGCTCACCTGCGGGTGCGGGACCGGCAGCGACGGCAGCATGTCCAACGCCCGGGTCGCCGCCTTGCGGTTACGGCTCCGTTCGCCGGCCGCACACTGGAACGGCCGGGCCAGATCGGCGCGGTGACGGTTGAGGGCGAAATCGGCGATCTGCCGGCGAATGCAGCCAATCACGCCACGCGCCGAATGGCCCCCTTCGAGCGCCTGCGGGCAATAGCGCTCGACTGCCTCGCGCGAGTCGACGCCCGCGTACCACGCGCGCAGCGCGGACAGGGACGGGGTGTCGGGAAGGGAGGGTGGTGGCGGAACGTTCGGCATCGAAAGATTATAGGCAGCGGGATGAAGGTAGCGTGACGACTGGGTGAGACGCGTTTCGTAAAACACCAGTTTTGTCGAAAAATACAACCCTATCGATAATAGGGGTTAGCGATAGGGCCACATCTTTCTCACGTACCACCCCCTAGTACTTCGCGGATTGGCTTATGATCGCGCCGTCAATCTCCGTATGCGTGAGGCCGTACCTTTCCATGCGGGCACGGTGGTCGGCTGAACCGAGATACTCGATAAGTCGCTTGTTCACAGCCTTAATAAGGTCGTGATTGGACTTATTGAACGAGAATGCGCCGATAGGAACACGTCCGTCTCCGCCGTTGTTGTGCGCGACCGCTTCCAAGGCTGCGTTATCCGCACTTTCTGCAAG